>JAJUHF010000008.1 GCA_029268045.1 Anseongella ginsenosidimutans | reverse complement strand
TCGGGATAATTTTCCAGCAGGGAGGACTCGATTCCGGATTCCACGAAAAGCGTGTCTTCCTTCCCGTCGCCGGAAGGGTAGATGAGTTCAGATCCGAGCGCGCTCGGGTCGGCGCCGCCCCATTCCACGGTGACCATCCCCTCATCGTACAACGCGTTTCTCACCGGGGTGGTCAGCAGGGTGTTCTGGTAATTGTTCCCGTACACCGTACCGATCGCATTGACCAGGACCGAAGAATTTCCCTCGTCGTCGTAGGTGAAAATGTCGAACGAATAGGTGCCTTCCTCCAGGCCGGAGATTACCACCCGGACCGTATCGATTTTGTGTGTCCGTTCAATCGGGATCTGGATGGAGTCGTTTCGGTTATTGTAGAATACATTGATCAGGCTGACCATCGGATCGGAGATAAGTCCGTACAGCATGATGCGGCCTTTGCCGCTTTGCAGCCGGACCGAATCCATGGAGCCCGCGTAGATGGTTTCCCCATCCCGGATGTATTGCTCGTAGGTGGCGTCCATTTCCCCGCAACCGGGAAGCGCCAGGGCCAGGCAGCTGCCCAGGATTGCCAGGAGCGGCTGCCTGTTGATATATCGGAATATGTTCATCTTCTTTTACTGTATTGGTTTCCTTTACCGGGCGGTTTATTCTTCGCCACCCCAGAATGTAAGTTCGGCGATATAGTGGTGATCCAAGGGACCCCAAACCTTTTCGATTTTGAAGCGGAGATACCGTACCGGGGGGATACCCGGCGGGAAATCGAAGTCTTCGCCCTGCACCACGGCAAACTCCTTGTCTTCGGTGGTAACCTGCGGGCCGCTTCCCGAGGGTTTCACCGATTGGCAGGTTGTCAGCAGGGTCCAGCTTTCCCAATCGTCGCTGGGTTCGTTGCTGCCGTATATTTCGTAGATATAAGGGTCTCCACCCGTATAGGGTCCGTCCGCATTTCCATCGCGGTGATGCAATCGGAAGCGGCTGAGTACGGTAGTCACGCCCAGATCAAATGTGAACCATTGCGGAAGCCCTGTGCCGGGTTTGGTGTGGAAGATTTCGCCTCCTCCATGCCCGGTCAGGCCATTCCATAGGTTGGAGAGCCGGCTGCCCACATGGCCCTCGTAGGTGTCGGAGGGGAAGAGCACCTCGCGGAATTTGCTTTTATCCAGCTCCCTTTCAAACCAGGGAGTCAGGTCGCTGAACAGGGTATCGGAATGGTTATTCCAGCGATCCCGTACGAACACGCCGAAACGTTTTGGTTCGGGAGCAAATCCCCGGGCGGAGAAATTCCCCTTCAAACGTTCGGTGTAAAAGGTTTCCGCCGGAACAAAATCGCCGGTGGAATCCTGTGCAAGCACCGTAAGCACAATTTTGGCCTCCGAATCGTTCTCAAACGATATCCGCACGCCGCCGAAGGTTTCCTGCAGCGTCAAGGTTTCGAATACGGAGCGCACCGGCGGGGTCAGCGGGGTCACCGCTACGGTAACCGGCTCGGACAGTTCTTCGCCCCGGCTGACCGCGTAAAGTTTCACCTGGTAGGTTGCCGTATCGGGGAAGCCGTCGATCTGGAGGTAATTTTTATAGTAGGACGATTTCACCTCGCGTTCCACGCCCTTGCGGATTTCGTAAACCGCCTTCACATAGAGGATGTTTTTGTCGCGCGGGAGACTGTAGCTGAGAATGGCGCCTCCGGGAAGGCGTTCCACTTCGACGTCGCTTACCGGCGCAGGCGCCTGGTCACCCTTGTTGAGCGGGGTCATTTTGTCTTCCACACATCCCAGCAGCAGGAGAAAGGGAAGAACAAACAGAATATGGATAATGGATCTTTTCATCTTCATTTCGTTTGATCGGGTTACCACCCTGGATTCTGGTTCATTTTTTTATTACTGAGCAACTCGCTTTCGGGAAGCGGCCAGAAATAATCGCGCGTACTGAACTTCTGTTGGAAGATTACCTTTGGCCGGTAATAGGAGGGGGCGTCTTCCTGGATCAGATCCCAACCCACGATGGGTTTATTCAGTTCTTCACCGGCCTTTTTCCAGCGCCGCAGGTCCCAGTAACGCTGTCCTTCAAAGGCCAGCTCAATGAGTCGTTCCTGCTGGATGATTTCCCGCATTCCCTCTTTGGAGGCGATCTTTCCGGGCGAATTGGAGTAGAGGGTCCAGGAATTCTCCACATTGGGGATGCCTGCGCGTTCACGGACCAGGTTCAAGTAGTTGAAGACTTCCGCGCCGGGACCGTGTACCTCGTTGAGCGCCTCGGCGTACAGCAGGTAGAGATCAGCCAGGCGGATCATTGGAAAGGGATACGACTGGATTGTATAACTGGAACCGCTTCCGATCACATTATTGAAATTTACCAGCTTTTTCGGCCAGTAACCGGTCACCGAATACGCGGTGAGGTTCTGCGCGGTAGCGGGCTGTCCCTTTTTGCTGGATACGAAGAAGAGGTTTTCCTTATCGTTGAAGCGGCCTTGCCCGTACCAGATCCCCCCATCGAATCCTAAACTTGCATAGAAGCGGGGTTCCCGGTTGTAATGCAGTCTAACGGTCGTATAACCTTCCTTGATGTGCAGGCGGTCTTCGGTATTGGCGATTTTCAGGTTGTACCGGTCGCCGTAGGCCCAGGTATTGTCGGCGGTAATGGGCAGGCCTTTGTCGGTATAGAACAGCTCGGCTATTTTCAGCGGAGGCGCCATGAGTCCCCGCGTGGCGCTGTTTGCCGTTTGGGTGGGATCCAGTCCACGCGGGGTCGCATCGGCCTGGATGGACTGGGAAAGACTAAGCGTGTTTCCCCAGATGATTTCCTGATTCCATTTTTCGGCGACGGCATTCCGGATGCTCATCTGCGTGCGGATGGTATCGGAGATTTCATACTGAAAGAATTCCGGCCGGAAGGTGTAAAGCCGGTGACCCATGGCTTCGGCTTGTTCCACCGCCTCACGGCAGGCGGCCAGCGCCCTTTCCCATTTCGAGGGGTCGAAACTGGCGATGTCGAATAGGTTGGTTCCCTGCGGATCCTGGTATCCAGCGTAGTCGCTGTTTCCGTTGAACAGGGGACTGGCGGCGGTCACCAGCACATACGCCTTCATAGACAGGGCGATTGTTTTGGTGATCCTGCCCATTTCGCTGACTTCGGTTTCGATCCGGTCGGGCAGATGCGCCAGGGACTCATCCATGAGTTCAACGGCATAGTCGAAGCATTCGGAAACCGGAGCGCGTGCCGGGTAAACTTTGTCCGCGCCGGCCGCTACCGGAATGTTTTCACGGATGATGGCGATGGGGCCGTACATCCGGGTAAGCCAGAAGTGGTAGTAGCCCTTCAGGAATTTGGCTTCTGCAGTCCAGCGGTCTTTTTCTTCCCGCGTCATGTCAGGTACCCGTTCGATGTTATCCAGGAAGATATTGCACTGCCGGATCCCTTCGTACAGATCCTTGGCGCCCTGATTGCCCTGCCAGTAATTCATGTAGGAATTGACTACGTTCTGGTTGCCCCGGGCGATCTGCCAGGCTGGGGTACCGTTATCCTGGGGCAGCCAGAATTCATCGCCTGCAGTATGGGCCGGGTTGCCCGATAAACTGCCCAGGGCCGGGATATAGGAGTAGCAGGTGAAAAGGAAGCGCTCCGCTGTACTTCTCATGTTAAAAGCATGTTCGATCGTGGCAATATTATCCGGGACGATCTCAAGGAAATTATTGCACGAAAACGCGCTTGCTCCTAACAGGACTGTGAGGGATATTTTCTTGATGATTTTCATGTTTCGTTGATCAGAATGATACCAAAAGACCCAGGTTGTAAACTTTCTGGATGGGATATCCCAATCCGTTTCCGGCCATTTCCACATCCCAGAGCTTGAACTTGCTCCAGGTCATTAAGTTCGTTCCGCTGGCATAAAGCCGGAGCGTCTTGACTTTCAACCGTTGGGCGACCGCCGGGGGGAGGTTGTAGCCCAATTCCACGGATTTCAGACGCAGAAACAGGCCGTCCCGCATGAACCAGGTGCTGCGCTGCGAATTGTTGTTGTTATTGGTGGAACTCAGCCGGGGCCATAACGCATACAGGTTCCGGTTTTCTTCCGACCAATGATCATTCGCATAGGCTTGAAGCAGTGCATTCTGGTAAATGATGCCGGAATTTGCTTCGGCGTCGTTGTAATGATAGGCGACAAACGGAGCGGTTGCCGAGGCATCGATCCAGAAGGATTCCCGGGCCAGGCCCTGGAAAAACGCAGAGAGGTCAAAAGCCCGGTATCCGACCGAAAACCCAAAACCGTACACGATCTCCGGGGTAGTGGGGTAACCGATGGGAACCTGATCCAGCGCAGTGATCTGGCCGTCTCCGTTGACGTCGTGGAACTTGATGTCCCCGCCGCCGTATTCCCCAAAATTCTGGCGCGGCGATTTCAACGCCTCTTCGTCATCGACGAACAGTCGTTCGGCAATGTAACCCCATTGCTGGCCAACGGGAAAGCCCACGTGGAGTTTCCAGGGTGCTTCATCGTAGGCCGGTTCCTCATACACCAGGTATTTGCTGGTCGCGTAGGTAAAGTTGACCCGTCCCTGCAGCCAGAATGAGTTCTGGAAGGCTTTATTATAGTCGATTGAAAAGTCGATCCCTTTGCCTTTTACCTCCCCGATATTGGCGTGCGGCTGTGCCAGCAGCCCCATGGTGGCCGGCGTCGCGGTCCGTTGCATCAGGATATTGGTCCGGTGCTCGGTAAAGTAGTCGGCCTGGATATCGATCTGGTCGAACAGGTTCATTTCCAGCCCAATATTGGTTTTGGCCGCCGTTTCCCATGTAATGTTGGGATCGGCGTAGCGGGAGAGCGAGATCCCATCCCGGGAATAGCCGTTGTCGGTACCGAAGACGCCCCCGCGCCCCGAGTCGTTCATGTTGACGTTCGACAGGTAAAGAAAGCGTCCGTCGCCGATGGCGTCGTTCCCCACCAGGCCGTAGGTTCCCCGGAGCCGCAACGAGGGCACAGCCTGTTTCAGGGGTTCCCAGAACGCCTCGTTCGATACGCTCCAGGCCAGCCCCGCCGAAGGGAAAAACCCGTAGCGATGCGTATGGTGGAAGCGTTCCGATCCATTGTATCCGAAATTGAATTCCGCGAAATAGCGGTTATCGTAGGAATAGGTAGCACGTCCTGCCAATCCGACATTGCGGAAGGGCAAGGACTGCTGCAGGTCTTCGGCGTTCCCGGTCAGGCTGCTGCGCAGCATGAATACAAGCAGGCCACTCAGGGTGTGTTTGTCGGCAAAGGTGCGGTCGTAATTCAGCGCCGATTCCAGATAAAAGCTTGAGTTGACCGTCTTGGCGCCGGGTTGGTAATTCAGGTATTCGGTGCCGGTGTCTTCATTGAACAATTGCAAACGATAGGTATTGTTCACCTTGTCGTAGGAGCCGGCGTGATAGTAAAAGGGATTGTACGCCCGGGTCACATCGAAGTACACGTAGCGGCTCGTATTCATCAGCGCCCTTGCTTTCAGGCCTTCGGTAAGAAAAGAAAGATTCTGTTTGAATTCGAGCTGTGCCCCGAGATTCGTGCGCGAATAGTTCATGTATCCGCGTACCATGTCGGCATAGGGGTTCAGGTACCGGCCGTCTTCAAAGTTTCCGAACAGGGTATGCTGCACATACCGGTGCTCTTCGTCCACGGGATAATACGCAGGGAACATGACCGGGTTGGTCCGCATAACCTTCCGGTACAAGCCCGCCCCGCCGTCGATCGGTCCGGTGTAATCGTCGAACGAACCGCTGAGACGGATTACCATTTCGGTAATGGGCGTGAGGTTTACATTCACATTGGAACGGAGCGTATAGCTTTTCAGGTCAATATTGTTATTGAAGTTGTTCCGTTGGTCCACTTTGAGCACGCCGTTATCCTGGTTGAAGGAGCCGGCCACGTAGTAACGTGCAACCGATCCTCCTCCGCTAACGTTCATATTGACCCGCTGGTTCATCGTATAGTCTTTGAACAGCTCTTTTTTCCAGTCGGTCACGGGAAAAACATAGGGGTTCACTCCCTGGATCGTGTTCTCGATTTTCTGATCTGAATAGGGAAGGATGCCCAGCGGGTCGCGGGTAAGGACTGCCTCGTTGTGCAGTCTCATATAGGTGATGGGGTCTGCCAGTTCTACATCGCGGGTAGGGGTGGAGATCGAATTCTCCAGGCGCACGGTAATGGCTGCCTTGCCTTCTTTCCCTTCCTTGGTGGTGATCAGGATGACTCCGTTGGCTCCCCTGGCGCCGTACAGCGCGGTTGCGGTGGCATCCTTCATGATGGAAAAGCTGGCCACGTCGTCGGGCTGAAGGCGGGCCAGGTCGGTCGCGGTCAGTTCAATTCCGTCGATCAGGATCAACGGATCCTTTTTGTACCCGAACGTGGTGACGCCGCGGATGAAAAAGTCGGCGTTGTCCTGACCCGGTTCGCCGCTTCGCTGGTAGGCAATCACTCCGGCCAGCCTGCCGGCAAGGGCCGTGGTAAGGTTACTTGAGGGTACCTTGAGCTCGGCCGGGTTGATGGTTGTCACCGCGCCCACCACCTCTTCCTTTTTCTGCTTGCCAAAAGCCACCACCACCACATCCCCCAGTTGGGAGGTGGATCCCTCGAGCACGATGTTGATCTCAGTGCGTCCGTTTACCGGGATCTGTTGCTCCTGGAATCCCACCATGGAAAAGATGAGGGTGGCATTTTCCGGCACCTGGAGCGAGTAGCGCCCGTTGATGTCGGTGCTGGTCCCGATGCTTGTCTGGTCTTTCACCATCACCGAAACGCCCGGAAGGGGCAGGCCCGCCGTATCCACTACCAGCCCATGGACGGTGGGCTGCTGGAACAGGTGCCGGATCCGGTTGAGTGGCCCAAGGGCGGTTTTCCGTTTTAGAATGACCACTTTTTCGGCTTTCTCCACCACGTAATCGAGGGGAAGGCCGGTAAAGCATTTATTAAGTACGGTCTCGATGCTTCGGGAAGAAATGGACAGGTTCAGCTTGTCCAGCCCCCGGAGGTCGTCGCGGGTATACAGGAAGGCATACCCCGTCTGGTTCTGAATTTCCCGCACCGCTTCCACCACGGAAGCATTCCTGAGATTCAGCTGGATCTTCTGGGCGAATCCGCCTGCACTGACATGCAGCGATACTATCAACATCAACATGGCTGTGAGCTTCATAACCAGCAGCATTTTAGCAAAGGGCCAGGGACTGCGCCTGCCTTTCTCAAACAAATTAAATTGCATACATTTGATCGTTAGGTTTAACATTAATCGGCGTTACTTTTCCGAGTACAGATTAATCGTTAGCTAATCATGCCGCTCCGGTTGCCGCCGGGGCGGTTTATAGGAAATGGGGGGTGGGTAAACTTATCGCATCACGGTCACCGTCCTTTCTTCTATTGAAAACTTCACATGCCCGGTCATTTCAAGCAATTCCAGCAGGCGTTCCAGCGGAACCGACCGGGACAGATTAAGTATGTTGAACCGTTTTGAGATCCGGTTTTCATAGACGATCTCCACATCGTACCATCGTGCAATCTGGCGCATGATGTCGTCCAGCGCCATGTCTTCAAACTGAAAATACCCGTCTTTCCAGGAGGTTTCCGCTTCGAGATTGACGTCGGTTTCCAGCCGGATGCTTTCCGGTTTGGTGATCGGAAGCAGCGCCTGCTGGCCTGGTCTGAGAAGTATTTCCCGGTCGCCCGAATGCATGCGGATGGTGCCGCTGGCCAGGGTTGTTTTGATGGCCGGTTCATCCCGGTACGCCTTCACGTTAAAGGAAGTGCCCAGGACTTCGATGCGCGCGCCCCCCGGCAATACCACCTGAAAGGGCCGGTCCGGATCGTGCCGGACATCGAAATAGGCTTCTCCTTCCACTTCCACGATCCGTTCCCGGTCACCGAAGACCACCGGGAAACGGAGACTGCTTACCGCGTTCAGCCGGACGATGCTGCTATCGGGCAAAATGACGCGGTACTGTCCTCCCTGGGGGGTGCGGACCGTGTTGTATTCTCCCGATGCACGGGATCCCGGATCCCGGTCCGCTTGGTATAACAGTGTTCCGTCCGCGAGCTTTTTGATCCGGACATTTCCCCGGCTGGCTACCAGTTCATCCGAATCGGCTTCCAGAACAAAGGATTGCCCGTTGTCCGTAGTCAGGATTGCCCGGTTGGTCCCGGCGGCAATGGTATTTCTGTATCGTGGCGTCCGGTTTTCAAACACGTCTCCATTGTAGAAATGCAGGATCAAGTAAGCCGATACGGCAAGCAGAAACAGCGCCGCGCAGGCTGCCAGTATGCCCCGTTTTATGCGAAAGGTTCCGGCCGGATTTTCAGGATGGTCCGCACGCTGCCGGGTTCCCAGATCCTGTATGCGGGGCACCTGGAGGGGGATGCGGCTGAACGTATGCATGTCAATCGTCAGGAAGGGGTCTTCCTGAAGTTCGTCGTATAACTTTTTCAGCCAGGGAGCCTGACTTACGTAAGCCTCCAGCTCGATCCGTTCCTGTTCGGAAAGATCGTCGTGTATAAATTTCAGAAGCAAGGCTTCTATGCGTTCAGGATCGGGCGACATAGCTCTTGGGGTTCCGTTCTCGTTCGTTCCTAAAACGACCCAGCTTCGAATTCAACCGAAAAAAATGAAAAAAGTGGCAAATGGGACTAACGGCTCAGGAAGCCGGTGATGCCCAGCAGCTGAAGGAAGTACAGCGCTTTCTTTTTCAATAGGGTGTGCCGAAGCATCCCCAGGGCGCGGGTTTTGGTGTTCCGGACGCTTTGTTCGGGCATATTTAGCTTCTGGGCGATTTCCCGCGTGCCCAGACCTTCTTCAAAAAACAACCTGAAGACTTGCTTCACCTTTTCGGGAAACCGGTCCACTTCACAGTAAATCGATTGCATTAACTGCGCGCGGATCATTTTGCTTAACACATAATCGCTTTCGTGCTCGGCCAGGTAAGCCAGTTCGTTGTGGCTTAGGGATCGTACCTTGAGGGATTTCAGGTAGTCGAGCGAAGCGTTCCGGGCGCTAGTGTACAGAAAGGATTTCAAGGACGGCAGGGCGTGGAAATTAGCTCGCCGGAGCCAGAGTTTGGAGAAGGTTTCCGAAGCGATGTCCTCTGCCTGGGACATGTCGTTTACCAGCTGAAATGCAAAATAGCAAACCGGACGGTAATATTGAAGATAAATCTGCCTGAACGCCTGTTCCTTTCCATTACGAAAATCGTCCAGCAGTTTCGTAGTTGAATTGTCCAATGTAATTCTTGTTCAGGTTCGGTTAAGGCTTTCAAGTTCTGAATTCAAGTATAAGCTATTCCCTAACAAAAATAAAATTTTGTTGGAACTCCGGGGCTGGCGTTCGGCACCGGCGTGCTGAGGAAGCCGCTGTTTCTCCTTAAAGCTCTTCTTTCAGCTCAACAAGGAAGCTGCGTAATTTCTGCAGGGAATCCAGCACCCGTTGTCTTTCAGACTCGGCGCTTTTGTTGTTTTTCAGATGTTCTTTCGCTCCCTGGAGCGTGTATCCCTTTTCTTTCACCAGGTGATAGATGATCTTCAGGTTTTCCAGGTCTTCCTGGGTGAAGAGCCGGTTTCCCTTTTTGTTTTTCCGGGGTTGGAGGATCTCGAATTCCTTTTCCCAGAAACGGATCAAAGAGGTGTTTACATTGAACATGCGGGCCACTTCGCCGATGCTGTAGTAAAGTTTGTTTATTTCACGCTCTTTGTATGGCATCACCTTGGATTAATCAAACGACTGGTTTGCCTGGGAGGAGATCTGCAGCATCTGCTGGTATTCCTCCGGGGTCAAGTCGTTGAAGTAAAAATGAACCGGATTCACCGGTTTCCCGTTTTTATGGACCTCGTAATGGACGTGCGGCGCGGTGGACGATCCCGAATTTCCAACCAGGCCGATTACCTGCCCCCGCTTTACTTTTTGTCCGGGCTTCACCAGGATCTTACTCATGTGCCCGTAGAGCGACTCGTATCCGAATCCATGTTGGATGACCACGTGGTTTCCGAAACCCCGGTCGGCTTCGGCTTTCCGGATCA
The DNA here is from genome assembly GCA_029268045.1 of Anseongella ginsenosidimutans. Taxonomy (GTDB): domain Bacteria; phylum Bacteroidota; class Bacteroidia; order Sphingobacteriales; family Sphingobacteriaceae; genus Anseongella; species Anseongella ginsenosidimutans_A. The sequence goes on along the minus strand of JAJUHF010000008.1, from coordinate 41,430 downwards.
CCCCATCGCCGGTCGCATAGATCTCGGTGCCCCGCGGGGCGGTAAAGTCCATCCCGTAATGCATCTTTTTGGTCTTGTATATCGGATGGATGCGCATCCCGTAGCCGGAGGCTGCACGTTTTAGTTCTTTATTGGAAATGGGCTGGATCGCAGGCACCGAAGCAAGCATTTCGTGTTTGTCGCGGGCAGCATTGACCAGAAAGTCGTACGATTTCGACTGCACGTACAACTGCCGGGAGAGTTGCTCCAGTTTTTCGGTGGTACTGGTCATCAGCTTGGCGTAATCGTAATTCTCCAGGTGTTTATGGCGGTTAACCCCTCCGAATCCAGCCTGCCGGACTTCCAGCGGAATGGGCTCGGCCTCGAATACCACCCGGTAAATGTTGTTGTCCCGGTCCTGAAGGTCATTCAGTACGACCTCCATCTGCTGCATCCGGCTTTGGAGTATGTCGTATTGCAACTCCAATTGACTGATTTCCCGTTTCAGGCGTTTTTCCTTGGGTGAATCAAGATAAGAATAGGCAATGGATATGATAATGGCGGAAAAAACGGCCACCGCTGCAAAAAAACCGACAACGCGGTAAGCCTTCCTGGATATACTAACTTCTACCTTTTCGTATTTTAACGTATGGGTATTGTAATAGTACTTTACCTTGTTCATGAAGGTTCGGTTCGTTTTTCGTTTAAGAAGGCGTAAATATAAGCAAACTTTCAATATATCATCTTTAAAAAACTATTTTTGCAGGCTGAATTGCTAAAGGGACCATACGAAAATGACTTCAAAAGAGATCAGGACTGCCTTCCTGGATTTTTTCGCCGCAAGAGGCCATGAGATCGTGCCATCTGCGCCGCTGGTAATAAAAAATGATCCTACGCTGATGTTCACCAACGCGGGAATGAATCAGTTCAAGGATATATTTCTGGGCCAGCGCGCTCCGGATTGGCCGCGTGTGGCCGATACCCAGAAATGCCTGCGCGTGTCGGGAAAGCACAACGATCTGGAGGAGGTCGGGTTTGATACCTACCATCATACACTGTTTGAAATGCTCGGGAACTGGAGTTTCGGGGATTATTTCAAGAAGGAGGCGATCGCCTGGAGTTGGGAACTTTTAACCCAGGTGTACGGACTGCCTGCCGACCGCCTGTATGTCACCATCTTCGAGGGGGACCCTTCCGAATCGCTTGACCGGGACGAGGAAGCGCTGGAATGCTGGAAGGAACATGTTTCCTCCGAGCACATTCTCGAAGGAAACAAAAAGGATAATTTCTGGGAAATGGGAGACACCGGACCCTGTGGGCCCTGTTCAGAGATCCATATTGACCTGCGGCCTGAGGCCGAACGGAAAGCGCGACCCGGCCGGGAACTGGTGAATAAAGATCATCCGCTTGTGGTGGAGATCTGGAACAACGTATTTATCCAATACAACCGCAAAGCCAACGGCCAGCTGGAACCCCTGCCCATGAAGCATGTGGATACGGGAATGGGATTCGAACGGCTGTGCATGGCCCTGCAGGGAAAGACATCCAATTACGATACCGACCTGTTTCAACCGCTGATCGGATTTTTGGCCGCCGAGAGTGGAAAGCAGTACGGGGCGGAGGAGATGGAAAGCGTTGCCATGCGCGTCATGGCCGATCACGTCCGGGCCATTGCTTTTACCATCAGCGATGGACAATTGCCCTCCAATACCGGCGCGGGTTATGTGATCCGGCGCATTCTGCGGCGCGCACTCCGGTATGGCTTTACCTTTCTTGGGTTTAAAGACCCCATTCTTTACCGCCTGGTGGATGTTTTGGCTGATCAATTCAGAGGGGTCTTTGACGGGCTCTACCAACAGAAGGAATTTGTAAAAAAGGTGATCCGGGAAGAGGAAGCCGCATTCCTGAGAACCTTGGCCGGAGGGATTCACCGGTTTGAAAAATACACGCAGGAATTGCTGCAGCATCCGGATGCTTCCGGCGTGACGGTGGACGGCGGGTTTGCTTTTGAGTTGTACGACACCTATGGCTTTCCACCCGATCTGACGCAGTTGTTGGCGCGGGAAAAAGGGCTTCAGGTAGATATGGCGGGGTATAGAAAGGCGCTTGAAGAGCAAAAGGAACGCTCCCGCGCGGCTACGGCCGTTGATACGGGCGACTGGGTAGAGTTGCTGCCGGAGACCGATACCGAATTCGTCGGATACGATCAGCTGGAATCCGAAACCCGAATAACCCGCTATCGGAAAGTAAAGACCAAAGGGAAGGAACTGTATCAGCTGGTACTGGATCGCACCCCGTTTTATGCCGAAAGCGGAGGCCAGGTGGGCGACACCGGTCAGCTGACCAGCGATACGGAATCGGTGGCGATCATCGATACCCGCCGGGAAAACAACCTGATCATCCACCTATGCACCCAACTTCCGGCCCGGCCCGATGCGGATTTTGTGGCTGTTGTCAACCGCCAAAAGCGCAAGGATACCGAAAGCAACCATACGGCCACCCACCTATTGCACGCCGTATTGAAGGAGGAACTCGGATCCCATGTGCAGCAAAAGGGATCGCTGGTCAATGCCGATTACCTTCGTTTTGATTTTTCGCATTTCTCGCGTCTTACCGACGAGGAGCTTGCCCGGGTGGAGCATCGGGTGAATGAAAAAATCAGGGAGAATATCCCCTTGGAGGAACGCCGTTATGTGCCCTACCAGCAGGCGCTGGAGGAAGGGGTCACGGCTCTTTTCGGCGAAAAATACGGTGATCTGGTCCGGGTAATCACCTTTGACCCGGATTTTTCCCGGGAGCTCTGCGGAGGAACCCATGCCACGGCCACCGGTCAACTTGGATTTTTCAAGATCACCTCTGAAAGCGCGGTGGCGGCCGGCGTCCGCCGGATCGAAGCCATTACCGGGGCGAAAGCCGAGCAGTACCTGAACAGCGAACTGGCTATCCTGCGCCAATCCCGGGAATTGCTGAAAAATCCGCCTGATCTGCTGAAAAGCCTGCAGTCGCTGCTTCAGGAAAACCAGCAGCTGAAAAAGGAAAAAGAGCAGGCCGTGCTGGAACAGGCCGTCGGACTTAAAGCCGAGCTTCTCCACAACGTGGAAACGATCGGGGGAATGAATGTGATCACCCGGCTGGTTTCCATTCCATCGGCCGATGCCATCAAAAGCCTGGCTTTTGAGCTGCGCGATTCGGTGAAGGATCTGTTTCTGGTTTTGGGGGCCGAACTGGACGGCAAGGCCCATCTGACTGTCATGATCGCCGACAGCCTGGTTAAGGAGCGCGGCCTGAACGCGGGCGCACTCGTGCGGGAACTTGGAAAGGAGATCCGGGGCGGGGGCGGTGGACAGCCTTTTTATGCTACCGCAGGAGGCAAAGATCCCTCCGGCCTGCAGCGTGCATTGGACAAAGCACGGGAGTTAATTGTAATTTAGAAATTACTGCTTTTTGTGTAAGTTTGACCCACAACACAAGATAGTATGAATCTTTCTAGACGACAGGCTTTGGGGAAGATCGCGGCGGGAACCGCTGCCTGGATGGTTTCCGATGTGCTTTCAAACCGGCTGTCGGCTGCTGAAAAAAAACTTGAACCTGCTATGAGAGGACGTATAAATCATTCGGTATGCAAATGGTGTTTTCCCGATATCAGCCTGGAAAGCTTGTGCAAGGAAGCCAAAGGCCTGGGATTGGGATCCATTGAATTACTGACTGTGAAGGATTTTCCTCTGCTGCAGAAATACGGGCTGGAGTGCGGAATGGTAAGCGGCGTACCCGGCGGGATCCCGCGGGGACTGAACCGGGTGGAGAACCACGACCGGATCGTGGAGTTTTTTGAAGCCCACATCCCGCTGGTTGCCCAATCGGGCTTCCGGGTAAAGAATATCATTTGCTTTTCAGGTAACCGCGACGGCATGGATGACGAAGAGGGGTTGGAAAACTGCAAAAAAGGACTGCAGCGGATCATGCCGCTGGCCGAAAAACACAAAGTGACCCTTTGCATGGAGCTGCTCAACAGCAAGGTGGATCACCCCGACTACATGTGTGACCATACAAGCTGGGGAGCCGAACTGGCCCGGCGGGTCGGGTCGGACCGTTTCAAGCTGCTGTACGATATCTATCATATGCAGATCATGGAAGGGGATATGATCCGGACGATTCGGGAAAATCAGCAATACATCGGACACTACCATACCGCGGGGGTGCCGGGAAGAAATGAAATTGACCAGTCTCAGGAAATATACTATCCTGCCGTCATGGCGGCGATTGCCGAGACCGGTTTCGACGGGTATGTGGCACAGGAATTCATTCCGAAAGGGAACGACAAACTGGGAGCTTTGGCTGCCGGTATCAAAATATGTGATGTTTAATGACGGAAACGGCGTATAGCAAGTACGAGGCGGTGATCGGTCTCGAAGTACATGCGCAATTATCTACCTTCAGCAAAGCGTTTTCCACCGACCCTGCGGCATTTGGCGCCAAGCCCAATACCCAGGTGAATCCTGTCTCGCTGGGTCATCCGGGAACGCTTCCGGTAGTTAATGAAAAGCTGCTTGAGTATGCCATCCGGATGGGACTGGCCACCCAGTGCCATATCCGAAGGGAAAACTTCTTCGCACGAAAAAATTATTTTTACGCCGACCTCCCCAAGGGATACCAGATCACCCAGGATACCACCCCCATCTGTTATGGAGGGCATATTACGATTACCCTCAAAGACGGGGGAAAAAAGAAACTTCGCATCCATCACATCCACATGGAGGAAGATGCCGGGAAAAGCATGCACGATCAGGATCCGGACAGCACGCTGGTGGATCTGAACCGCGCGGGGGTGCCGCTGATAGAGATTGTATCCGAACCGGATATTCGGAGCGGCGAGGAAGCCGGACTTTACCTTGCCGAAATCCGGCGCATCCTGCGCTACCTGGAGATCTGTGACGGAAACATGGAGGAGGGGAGCATGCGGTGCGACGCGAATATTTCGGTCCGTTTGAAGGGTGAAACAAAGCTGGGGACACGCTGTGAGGTAAAAAACCTAAACTCCATCCGCAATGTACAGCGTGCGATTGACTTTGAAACCAGGCGCCAGATCGATGTGCTTGAATCGGGGGGCACCATTGGGCAGCATACGCTGAATTTCGATCCCGATTCGGGCCAGACCAGCCCCCTGCGGGAAAAGGAGACCGCCAATGATTACCGGTATTTCCCGGAACCGGACATGCCCCCGCTGCAGTTAAGTGATGCGTACATAGAAGGGATCCGGGCCGCTCTTCCCCTGTTGCCGGAAGAGTGGGAGCGGAAGCTGGTCAACGAATACGGCCTTCCCCCTTACGATGCCTCGGTGCTTACGGAAAGCAAACGGATGGTATTGTATTTTGAGGCCCTGACCAAAGAAACCGATCAATTCAAGGCGGCGGCGAACTGGCTGATGGGACCGGTCAAGTCTTACCTGAATGAACAGGGTAAAGGAATGGCCGACTTTCCGCTGAAGCCGGCCAGCCTGGCTGGATTGATCAATTTGATCGAGGCGGGAAAGCTGAACTATTCAGTCGCTGCACAGACGGTATTCCCCGCCCTGTTGGAAGATCCCGAAGTCAGTCCGGATGTATTGATCGAACGGCTTGGGGTGGCAATTGACAGCGACACCGATCAGTTGACCACCTACATCGAGGAAGTGATTGCCCGTCACCCGGACAAGGTGAAGCAATATCAAAACGGAAAGAAGGGCTTGATTGGCCTATTTATGGGGGAGGTTATGAAGTTGAGTAAAGGCAAAATTGATCCGAAGATGGCCAACCGCATGATGGCGGAGAAGCTGGAAAAAGCATAAAGACATGGTACGATTAGCTGTATGGGTTCTGGTTTTTGGATTGGTTTCCTGCGCCTCGCCGGGTGCCCGGGAGCAGGATGCTGCCGGTAAACAAACCGAAGCCGGACCGGACGTTCCGGTAGGCATCGAAGTGGGCCAGCGGGCTCCCGAAATCCTTCTGCCTGATCCCAATGGAAAGGAAATTGCTTTGAGCAGCCTTCGGGGAAAGGTGGTTCTACTTGATTTCTGGGCGGCTTGGTGTGGCCCCTGCCGTCGTGAAAACCCGAATATCGTAACCCAATACAACCGCTACAAAGACCAGGGATTCACCGTGTATTCGGTTTCCCTCGATCTGAAAAAAGAAGACTGGGTAAAAGCAATTGAAGACGACGGCCTGGTGTGGCCCAACCACGTGAGCGACCTGAAGTTCTGGTACTCCGAACCGGCGGAAGAATACCGGATCGAAGCCATTCCCGCAAGTTTTCTCCTGGATGAAAACGGGGTCATCATCGCCCGGGACCTGCGGGGACCGGAACTGGCCTCTTATTTGTCGGAACTCTTTCGTAACTAGGTGTTTACATCGAGGTTTTCCTGGTTTAACGATAATTTAATATCTTGTTAACCTGGAATTACCATGGGGGTGTTAGTTTCGCCGAAAAGTGCAATTATGGTAACAGAGAAACAAAAGATCCTGGTCGTCGATGATGAACCCGACATTCTGGAATTGATCGAATACAACCTACGCAGGGAAGGGTACCAGGTCTGGCTAGCGGGGGATGGACAGGAGGCGGTCACCATGGCAAAGAAGCTGCTGCCCGACATGATCATTCTGGACATCATGATGCCAAAGATGGACGGCATTGAAACCTGCCGGGTGCTGCGCGGGTTGCCGGAGTTCAAAAACACCTTCATGGTGTTTCTCACCGCCCGGAGTGAAGAGTATTCGGAAATTGCGGGGTTCAACGTGGGCGCCGACGATTACATTGCCAAGCCCATCAAGCCCCGGGCCCTGCTGAGCCGGATAAACGCCATATTGCGAAGAAAATCTAATCCCGTTGAAGCTCCCGAGGACCGGCTGGAGATTGAAGATTTGATCATTGACCGGGATGCGTACGTGGTCTTTAAAGCGGGGCAGAAAACCATTCTGGCCAAAAAAGAGTTTGAGCTATTGTACCTGCTTGCCTCCCGGCCAGGCAAGGTATTCAGCCGCGAAGTGATATTGAAGAAAATATGGGAAGATTCGGTGGTGGTAACCAATCGGACCATTGACGTGCATATCCGCAAGATCCGGGAGAAACTTGGAGATCATTACGTGACCACTATTAAGGGGGTCGGTTATAAATTTGAGGTTTAGCCTATGATAAAAAATCCTACGCCACGGATGTTGGCATTGTTTACTGCGTTGTTGGTGGCGTTGGTGGTAGGAATACTGGGCCTGATCTACGGACTTTCTTTTCTGCATAATCTGCTGGCCATCGTGTTGGTAACCGCGCTGGCGTACATGCTGATTTATTATTCCCTCGAATATTTTATTTACCGCAAAATAAAACTGATCTACAAAAGCATCCACCAGCTGAAAACCCAGCGGACCGATCCCTCTTCGGTGCCTTATTTCGGGGATTCATCGCATGATCCCATCGCCGCCGTGGCAACCGACGTGCAGGCCTGGGCCGAAGCCCGAAAGGGGGAGATTGAAACCCTGAAGAAGACCGAGGAATACCGCAAGGAATTCCTGGGAAATGTCGCGCACGAACTGAAAACACCCATTTTCAATATACAGGGTTACGTCAATACGCTGCTCGACGGGGCGATGGACGACCCCGAAGTATTGCGGCACTTTCTTCAGAAAGCCGCCAAAAGCGCGGATCGGATCGCCGATATGGTGAATGACCTGGAAGCTATTTCCAATCTCGAATCCGGGCGGGAATCGATGGAACTTGAGTTTTTTGATATCAACGCGCTCATCAAAGACGTGTTCGATTCCCTGGAATACATGGCCAGTCAGAAAAAGATCATCCTGGATTTCAAGGAAGGATGCAATTATACCATGATCGTGGAAGGCGATAAATACCGCATTCGCCAGGTGCTGGCCAACTTGGTCACCAATTCCATCAAATACGGCCGTCCCAATGGCAAGGTATTGGCCGGCATGTACGATATGGACGAAAACATGCTGATCGAAATTACCGACAACGGGATTGGCATTGCCCCGGAGCATCTTCCCCGTTTATTTGAACGCTTCTACCGGGTGGATAAAAGCCGTTCCCGGGCGGAGGGCGGAACCGGACTGGGCCTGTCCATTGTAAAGCACATCATTGAATCACACGATCAGACCATTAACGTGCGGAGCACGCCGGGGATAGGGACGACGTTCGGATTTACGCTGAAAAAAGGTTGATTAACACAAGCAAATGAGAATTCCGCAGTTCAAAGACCTGATCTTATTTGAGAACGACGAACTGATTACGGTTAACAAACCGGCTTTTGTTTCCACACTCGACGAGCGCAGCGGGGAGGGCCCCAGCATGCTGCGCCTGGCCAAAGCATACCACGCCGAAGCACAGATCTGCCATCGCCTGGATAAAGAGACTTCGGGCATATTGCTGATCGCAAAGCATCCGGCGGCCTACCGGCATTTTTCCATGCAGTTCGAACACCGTGAAATCGACAAGGTGTACCATGCCGTCCTGGATGGCATTCATGACTTCAAAGATCTCCGGATCAATCTGCCTATTCAGAATCTGGGAAAGGGACACGTAAAGATCAGCCGCCGGGACGGGAAAAATGCCGAAACCATCTTTAATACGTTACGCGTGTACCGTCATTATACACTGGCCGAATGCCGTCCCCTTACCGGCCGGATGCATCAGATACGAATTCATCTCGCCACCCAGCACGCGGCCATCTGCAACGATGAACAGTACGGCGGGAAGCCCGTGTATCTTTCCAATCTGAAACGGAATTATCGCATCGCAAAAGGGGAAGAGGAGCAGCCCATCATCCGACGGTTTGCCCTGCACGCCTACAGTCTGCGGTTCCGCTTGTTGAATAACGAACCGAAAACCGTCACCGCGCCCTATCCCCGCGATTTTGCGGCGCTGTTAAAAATTCTGGACAAATTCGACAGCGTTTGATCCGCGCGCTTTAGTTTCTGGGCCGGGGCCGGTTGTTTTCCTGCGAGCCTCGTTCCTGTGTTCCCTGTGAAGGGGTCTGACGTGGTCTTGGATTCGCCTCGGGCTGGCGCTGGTTATCCCGCGGCCGGCTTTCGGGCCGGGTCTGGGGACGCTGGTTATTGTTATCGCGTGGCCTCGGACGGTTCTGTTCGTCACGTGGCCGTGGATCGTTCCCGCGGGGACGCGGCCGGTCGTATTTGCGGGCATGCTCACGGACGTGGTAATAGGGGTAGCCGTCCGGTACATAAACCCGTACGTAGCGTCCCAGCCGATCGTAATAATAGGATGGCAGGGAGCTTGAATAGAGCCATGCCCCGTCCACTACGTAAAAATATTGTCCCGTGGCCAGGTCATAATACACATCCGGACCCGGATAGTAATAATAATATCCCGGCCGGTTGTTGTAATAATTCCCCGTATCACGCGGCGGACCGTAGCCTTCCCGGGGTGCGGCGCATCCAACCGCCAGGACCAGGCTGAGTAGTCCGACCCAATGTATTTTCATCTGAACTTTCATTGTTACCTCGTTTATTCTGTCATAACGCAATCTGGGTGCCATTGTGCTACCGGAGAACGTAACAATTGCTTTATTCGGCTTTGTTGTTTTGAAAATTGGCGCGGATCGCTATTTTTGCTGCCAAATTTATAATTATGAAAAAACTTTTCTTCACTTTAACGGTACTGGCAGGACTGCTGATAAGCCTGCAGAACGCAACCTATGCCCAAAGCACCGGTACGGAGTACAACACGGCCATTGGCTTGCGGGTTGGGGATATTGACTTTCGCGGTGTGGGGATTACCGGCAAGCACTTTTTTACTGAAAACGGCGCGGGAGAAGCCATCCTGACCTTTTATGATCATGCCTTCTTTATTAGTGCGCTTTATGAATACCATAAAGACATTCCCAATGCAGACGGCCTGAAGTGGCTCGTGGGGATTGGTCCGTTTATCGGCATTCCGGACGGCGGTGGAGACGCTGCTTTTGGCGCGACTCCCATTATCGGTCTGGACTACAAGATCAACGATGTGCCACTGAACTTTACCGTAGACTGGAGGCCGCATTTCCTGTTTACTCCCGTGTCGGAGTTCGAGGCGAGCAGCCTGGGTCTTTCCATCCGGTACGCATTTTAATCAAAAGGGGAAATCCTTTCGCTTCGTTTGTGCAACCTGCATACCGAAGCACGGTATAAAAATGACCGGTTGATCACTCGTTTGGATCACCGGTCATTTTTTATTTTTGGCAATAAATCAAATAAGAAAAGGAATGCAACGCGAAGAAGAAAAAGAGCGCATTTTCAGCGAAGTGGAAAAGGAACTGAACAGCAAGGAATTTACGATCCGTCAGCAGGACAGGACAAGACCCTGGGGCGGTTTCTTTGTAATAGAGGAAGCGCAGGCGCAGGCTTTTGCCGATGCCTATTTCGATGGCATGAAGACCGAGGACCTACGCATTTCAGGCAAGCTCAGTCCCAAGATCCTGGTGGTGGCACCCGGAAAGCGGCTTTCCTGGCAATATCATCACCGGCGTGCCGAAATATGGAAAGTACTGCGCGGCACGGTGGGCGTGGTAACCAGCCCAACCGATGAGGAAGGCCCCCTGCAAACCCTGGTGCCAGGCGCGGTGATTACCCTCCGTCAGGGCGAACGCCACCGACTGGTGGGCCTGAAGGAATGGGGTATCCTTGCCGAAATATGGCAGCATACCGATGCCGCCCAGCCCTCCGATGAAGAGGATATCGTACGGGTCCAGGACGATTTCAATAGACAGTAAAAACAGGCAGCAGGATGTGCTTCCTCCCTATCCTGCTGCCTGTTTTCGGCTTTAAATGTATCCCAGGATCTTAAGCACCTGCTTGCTGTTCTGCTCTTCGCTCAGCACTTCGTAATTGAAGGTCTCATCCCGGTTACGGCGAATCAGGATGTGTTTGGGGGTGGGCAGCAGGCAATGGTGAATGCCGCCGTATCCGCCCAGGGTTTCCTGGTAGGCGCCGGTATGGAAAAAGCCCAGGTACTGCACCTTTCGGGTCTTGGGCATGAACACGTTGTTCATGTGGGCTTCCTGGTTGTAATAATCCTGACCATCGCAGGTAATGCCCCCCATATTCACCCGCTCATATTCTGAGTCCCAGTTATTTATGGGCAGTAGGATATACCGTTGATTCATCGCCCATACGTCCGGCAGGTTGTTGATGAAGCTGCCGTCCAGCATCAGCCATTTTTCGCGGTCGTTCTGCAGCTTACGTCCAAGCACTTTATAGAGGATGCCCGAGGCTTCCGCCACGGTGTATTTTCCGAACTCGGTGATGATGTCGGGTTCCATCACATCGTGTTCCGCGCAAATCTCCTTGATCCGTTTGATGATCTCATTGACCATGTATTCGTAGTCGAAATCAAATATCAGCGAATCCTTGAAGGGCATGCCGCCGCCGATATCGAGCATGGTCAGGTGCGGATTCACCTTTTTGAATTTGCAGTATAGGGTCACGCACTTTTCCAGTTCATTCCAGTAATAGGGTGTATCACTGATCCCTGAATTGATGAAAAAGTGGAGCATAGTCACCTTGAAATTCGGACGGCTGGCAATCTTGTTCTGGTACAGGTCAATGATGTCCTCCGAACGGATGCCGAGCCGGCTGGTATAAAACTGCGAATCGGGCTGCTCTTCGGTGGCGATCCGGATGCCCAGATTGCATTCCATGTCCAGCTCGTCATCGTAGAAATTGAATTCTTCCTTGTTGTCCAGGATGGGAATGATGTTTTTGAAGCCATCGTGGATCATGTCCACGATGTATTGTTTGTACTGGACTGTTTTGAAGCCATTGCACACCACGTACACATCCTTGCTGACGATCCCCTTCTTCTCCAGGGCGTCGATCATGGACATGTCAAATGCGGCCGATGTTTCCAGGTGAATATCGTTCTTGAACGCTTCCTCCACCACATGACGGAAGTGGGAACTCTTCGTGCAGTAACAATATTTGTATTTCCCGCGGTAATTATTGTTGACAATAGCCCGCTGGAACCACAGGCGGGCCTGTTGGATTTTCTTGCTTATAATGGGCAAGTACGTGAATTTCAAGGGTGTCCCATACGTCTCGATCAGTTCCATGAGATTGATATCATGGAAATAGAGCTCATCCTCATAGACCTCAAATCCTTCCTGAGGGAAACCTACGCTCAAATCAAGAAATTCTTGGTAGCTTTGCATCTCTTTTTTAATTTGGTTTGCAAAGATATAATTCTATCCAATAATAACTCGCGCCCGATAAAAATGTTGGGAACCAGGGTTTTTGTATGCATAAGCTAAAGCTAATAGAAGTGCGGTCGGAGATAGGGGCGGGGACGCGCGGCGCCAGTCTGGGGCCGGACGCGATCCGCATCGCTTCGCTCGATTTCAGCAGCCGGTTTTTCAAGCGTTATCCCTGGGTTTCGGTTCCCGATGAAAACCATTTGCTTTTCGAGTCTTCCGGGGACCGGTATGCCAAGCGGATCTCCGGCGTACTGACCATGGCCGAACGGGTGAGTGAAGCGGTTCGGGGCACCCTGGAGCTGGGGGAGTTTCCGATCGTGATCGGGGGAGATCATAGCATTGCCGTGGGAACCATAGCGGGCGTCCGGATGGCATATCCCAAAATCCGGCTGGGCGTAATCTGGATCGATGCTCATGCCGACATGCATTCGCCCTATACGACCCCTTCGGGAAATATGCACGGCATGCCGGCGGCGATTTCACTGGACGAAGATAACCTCGAGTCCAAACTGAATTCGCCCGACCAGGAAACTCTTAACTTCTGGTATCAGTTAAAAAATGTGGGCGGCATCTGTCCGAAGATCCGATACGGAGACCTGGTAATGATCGGGTTACGCGACATCGAACCGGCGGAAGAGTATCTGTTAAAAGAAAAAGGCGTTAAACGTTTTACGACAAAGGAGGTCCGGCGTGCGGGGGTGGAAAAAATAGCGATTGAAACCCTGCGACACCTGGAGGATTGCGACCTGATTCATGTTTCATTTGACGTGGATGTGATGGACCCCTCGGTCTCGCGCGGAACGGGAACACCGGTTCCCAATGGAATCAGCGGACGGGAAGCGCGCACCCTGGTAGTCCGCTTGATGCAAAGTAAAAAAGTGGTTTCGTTTGAACTGGTGGAAGTAAATCCTACGCTGGACACGGAAAACGCAATGGCCGAACATGCGTTTGATATACTTCTGAGGGCAAGCAATCAATTAATACATAATATCTGATGACCATTACTGAATTTGTGGCCGGCATAACGGCCGAGACCATTGCAGCATTATATAATGAGACAATTTCCCCTTCTTCGGTAACCCTTAATGAAACCAGGAAGGAGTTTGAAGGCGATTTGACCGTGGTCAGCTTTCCGTTTACACGCTTTTCCAAAAAGTCACCCGAGGAAACCGCCCGGGAACTGGGCGCGTACATGCAGTCGCGCTACCCGGAAGTGGCCCGGTTCAATGTGATCAAAGGGTTTCTGAACCTGGTGATCAGCGATGCCTACTGGCTGGGACGGGTACAGGCTATTTCCGCGTCGGAGAATTACGGAATCCGCTCCCGCAGCGGGGCGAAAGTGATGATTGAATACTCATCACCCAATACAAATAAGCCGCTTCATTTGGGGCACATCCGGAATAACCTGTTGGGCTACTCCGTAGCCCGCATTCTGGAGGCGGCCGGCTATGAGGTAATCAAGTGCAACCTGGTTAACGACCGCGGAATCCATATCTGCAAGTCCATGCTTGCCTGGGAGAAGTTTGGAGACGGGGAGACGCCCGAATCTGCCGGGATCAAAGGGGATCATCTGGTGGGTAAATATTATGTGCTGTTTGACCGGAAATACAAAGAGCAAGTAAGCGAGTTGGTGAACGGGGGAATGCCCGAGGAGGAAGCCAAAGCGGCCGCGCCCCTGATGCGGGAAGCGCAGGAAATGCTCAAACGGTGGGAAGATGGAGACCAGGAAGTGGTCAGCCTCTGGAAGAAGATGAACGGCTGGGTTTACGAAGGCTTTGATCATACCTATCGGAAGCTGGGGGTGGATTTCGATCAGGTGTATTACGAATCGGAGACCTACCTGCTGGGAAAAGACCTGGTCAGGGAAGGCCTGGACAAAGGCGTGTTTTTCAGGAAGGCCGACGGTTCGGTCTGGATTGATCTTTCCGAAGACGGCCTGGACGAAAAGCTGCTGCTGCGGGCCGACGGAACTTCTGTATACATTACGCAGGATCTGGGTACCGCGCAGCTGAAATACGACGATTACCGCATGGATAAGTCGGTGTATGTAGTTGGGAACGAGCAGGACTACCATTTCCGGGTGCTTTTCCTGATCCTGAAGAAACTGGGCAGGGCCTGGGCCGAGGGCCTGTATCACCTGTCCTACGGAATGGTTGACCTGCCGTCAGGGAAGATGAAATCGCGCGAGGGGACTGTGGTGGATGCGGACGACCTGATTGAGGAAATGATTGAGAAAGCCCGGCAGAATACGCTGGAGCTTGGAAAGGCGCACGAATTACCCGAAGAGGAACAAACCGAGCTGTTCCGGAAGGTAGGGATGGCCGCGTTGAAGTATTTCCTGTTACGGGTAGACCCCAAAAAGCGGCTTCTTTTTGACCCGAATGAATCCATCGACCTGCAGGGGCATACCGGTCCGTTCATCCAATACACCTACGCCCGAATCCGTTCGGTATTGGAAAAGGGAGGGGGCATCGCGGAGGAAAAGACCACATTCGATCCCGCCGTGCTTTCGCTCAATGCCGATGAAAAGAACCTGATCATCCTGCTGAATAAATTCGAGGAGATCATCGGGGAAGCGGCCGAAACATATAATCCGGCCATTATGGCCAATTACCTGTTCGAACTGGCGAAAACCTACAATAAATTCTATCACGACAATCCGATCCGCAAGGCCGAAGACCCGGCGGTGCAGGCGTTCCGGGTCTGTCTTTCTGAAATTACCGCCGACATCATCAGCCGGGGAATGGGATTGCTGGGAATTGAAGTGCCTGAACAGATGTAGCACGCGCGCATTGCCCGGGTGCAGGAATTAAACGGTCTTGCCGGCGAAATCCCGGGCCACCACCGCCTCTTTGACTCCGCGCTCGTAGGAATAAAATCCGGTTCCCGATTTCACGCCCAGGCGTCCGGCCGTAACCATGTTTACCAGCAAGGGACAGGGTGCGTATTTGGGATTCCCGAAGCCGTCGTAAAGAACCTGGAGGATGGACAGGCAGACGTCCAGGCCAATGAAATCCGCCAGCTTCAGCGGACCCATGGGGTGGGACATTCCCAGTTTCATAACCGTGTCAATCGCCTCCACCCCGGCCACTCCCTCGTGCAGGCTGTAAATGGCTTCGTTGATCATGGGCATCAGGATGCGGTTGGCAATGAAACCCGGGTAATCGTTCACCAGCACCGGAGTTTTTTCCAGTTTCCGGGCCAGTTCCATTACGGCCTGGCCGGTTTCCTCCGAGGTGGAATAGCCTTTGATGACTTCCACCAACTGCATGACCGGAACGGGATTCATGAAATGCATGCCAAGGACCTTTTCCGGACGGCGGGTAGCGGCAGCCAGCTTGGAAATGGATATGGAGGAGGTATTGCTGGCCAGGATGGTTTCCGGCGGACACAACGCATCCAGTTGGCTGAACAGGGAATGCTTCAGTTCGGGGACCTCCGGTATGGCCTCTACCACCAGGGTGGCGCCTTCCACGGCGGAGCCAATCTCCGTGGAGGTACGGATTCTGTCCAGTATCTTTTGCCGTTCTCCGGGCGGGATCTGTTCCTTCTTTATCATCCGGTCCAGGTTGGTGCCGATAGTCTGCAGCGCGCGTTCCAGCGACTTCACGGAGCTGTCCATGAGTGCCACCTCAAAACCGTGCTGGGCAAAAACATGCGCGATTCCGTTGCCCATTGTGCCGGCGCCAATAACGGTTATTTTATTCATGGTGGATAAGTTTAGCGTTTTCAATTTTACTTCCTGTACGGGCTGAGGTAACTTACCTGTTACACTCGCTGAGCTTTCGTGCGCTTTCGGGTATTTTAACGTTAAAGTATCAGAGTCTCTGACCCTAACGTAAAAATAATGTTATAAATTTTTTAAAAAACCGTACTTTTACGCCGAAAAACTAAAACAGATTATGAAGAGACCATTACTTGTTTTGTTCTCGATTGTCTTTTTCACCTTGACTGCCTGGTCGCAGGAAAAGACATTGACCGGTAAGGTTACCGGCGAGGACGGCGCACCACTCCCCGGAGTTTCGGTATTGGTGAAAGGTACCACCATTGGCGCCCAAACGGACTTGGACGGAGTGTACGAATTGAACGTTCCCTCGGATGCCCAAACACTGGTGTTTTCGTTCATCGGGTTTCGCTCCCTTGAACAGGAAATCGGAAACAACACCGTGATTAACGTGGAGCTGTCTCAGGACATTGAAGCGCTGAGCGAAGTAGTTGTAATCGGATACGGTGAGCAAAGCCGGCGTTATCAGGTGCAAAGCGTGGCCACGGTCGATGCGAAAAAGTTTGAGAACGTGCCGGCCGTTTCACCGCAGCAATTGCTGCAGGGCCAGGCCGCCGGAGTGCAAATGACAAACTCATCCGGTTTGCTGGGAGCGGCCGCCAATATCCGGATCCGCGGTGCTGCTTCCATTACCGCAGGCGGAGAGCCGCTTTTTGTGATTGACGGGGTGCCCCTGAACGACGGGGATTATACCCAGGCCATGGGAGGAGCGTCCGGACTCAACCCGCTGTATGATATCAACCCGAACGACATTGCTTCCCTCACGGTATTGAAAGATGCCTCGGCGGTAGCGATTTACGGTTCACGGGGCGCAAACGGCGTGGTACTCATCGAAACCAAGAAAGGCCAGATGGGGAAAGCCACCATTGACTTTGATTATTACACCGGTTTTTCAAACCCGGTGGATATCTACGAGCCCATGAACGGGGATCAGTTCCTTGAGGTGAGGCAGGCGTACGCCGATGGGGATCCCTCCCGTACACCGCCTACCGATCCCGGCACCCGCTTTAATTGGCTGGATGCCGTCAAGCGGACCGGAAGCATCAGCAACTATTCGGTTTCGGCCCGTGGCGGTTCGGAAAAAACCACCTTTTTCATTGGCGGTACCTACCTGGATCAGTCCGGTTATGCCCTGGGCAACGACTTGGATAAGCTGAACGGACGGGTTAACCTGGAGCACCGGCTGAATGATAAGGTGAAGTTTGGCGCAAACTTTGGTATTTCCAAGTCGCTGAACGACCGCATTGGCGCAGAAAACAATACGTATGCGTCCCTGACCTCGGCTTATTTGCAGACCCCGCTTACTCCGGCCTACAACGACGACGGATCCTATGCCCGCGGAAACTTTATCCCGAACATCATCGCCCTGGAGGAAATCGGTGTAACCGATCAGGTGAACCGGAGGAATACCGGTAATATTTACGCCCAGGTTCAGTTGATACCCGGTCTTTCACTGAAAACGGACTGGGGAATGGACGGTGTGCAGGTAGAGTATTTCAACCGCGACCCGGACATCGTGTCGCCCACTGGATATGCCTTCAAGCAGATCGTACAGGATAATAAATGGCTTACCACCAACACGCTCGATTACGATCGCGAAGTAGGTGACCATAATTTTGGGCTGCTGTTGGGCCAGAGCTACGAAACTTCGCAGTATGAGGACATAACCGTAGAGGGTAGCGGCTTCGCCAGCGATCAACTGCGGAACATCGCGTCGGCTGCAACGCCCACCACAACTTCTTCTACCCGGACCGCCTGGGCATTGAGCTCCTGGTTCGCCCGGGGTAACTACCGTTACCTGGACCGCTACATGCTGGAAGGTTCCGTGCGGAGAGACGGATCGTCGCGATTCGGCGCGGACAACAAATACGGCACGTTCTGGGCGGTATCCGGTGGATGGATCCTTTCGGAAGAAAGCTTTATGCAGGATAACGGCGTTTTCAATTACCTGAAACTGACCGCAGGTTACGGTACGGCCGGAAACGACCGGATCGGGAATTTCTCCTCGCTGGGTCTTTACCGGGCAGGTCCGGAGTCCGACTACGCCGGACTTCCGGGATTAAGACCGGTTCAGCCTGAAAACCCCAGTTTGAGCTGGGAAACTTCCCGTTCATTTGACGTAGGACTTGACATGTCCTTGCTGAATTCCCGTCTGGATCTGAAAGTGAACTATTTCTACAAGAATACCGACGGCTTGCTGCTGGACGTACCCATTCCCTATACGACCGGATACCGGACCCTTACGCAGAACGTCGGCGAGATGGAAAATAAAGGATGGGAATTTTCGGTTAATTCAACCAATATAAACCGCGGCGATTTCCGCTGGACCACCGGATTCAATATTTCCTTTATCAAGAACAAGATCCTTTCCCTGCCGGAAGGAAGCAGTGTGGATGCCGAAGGAAGAAGAATCGTTGGAGCCGGTTCGCAACGGGCCATCGAAGGGCATTCCCTGAACAGCTTCTACATGATCCGGTATAAAGGGGTCAATCCGGAAACCGGGGATGCCGAATGGTTGAAAAAAGACGGTACCCCAACAACCAGCCCCACGGCGGACGACCGGGTGATTGTAGGCAAAGGGGATCCCGACTTTTTCGGTGGCCTGACCAACACCTTCACGTATAAGGGCTTTGAACTGAACGCGTTTCTGCAATTCGTGTCCGGTAATAAGCTCTTACTGGATGAACTCTCATTCCTGGAGGATGTGACCTTGCCTTATAACAAGGTAACGCGCATGCTGAATTACTGGAAGCAGCCGGGTGACCGGGCGTTTGCTCCGTCCATGAGCAGCCCCACGGTGACCAGCTTTACGCAAACCTCCACGCTGCAGTTGCAGAACGGTTCCTACATGCGTTTGAAGAACATTACCCTGAGCTACAACCTGCCGGCTGAATTATTGCAGAAGAGTAATTTCATCTCCCGCGCCCGGGTGTATGTCATGGGGCAAAATCTCTGGACGCTTCAGGATAAGGATTTCCGGGGCGCTGATCCGGAGATTTCCGCCGACGGTGCCAGCAACCGGTTCCTTGGTGAGTCCTTCTTCGCAGTACCTCAGGCAAAGACGATTACCTTTGGTGTAAGCCTTGGTTTTTAATTTAGGAAGGAAATAACATGAAAAAGTTACTATATATACTGGCTGCAGGGTTGATCCTGACAGCTTCCTGTGAGAATAGGCTGGACATCAATCCCGAGCAGGATCTGGCTACGGACCTGGCCTTTGCAAATAAGGATAACGCCTTTGCATCCCTGATGGGTGTGTACAGCCTGTCCCAGCAATACGAAGTCTTCGGCGCGCTTCCTCAGATCATCGCGGATTTCCAGGCGGACAATGTGCTCTTTTCGGGTACTTTTCCGACACTGCGGGATATTGATGAATTTGACGTGGTTGCCGATAACAGCTCCATCCAGGATCTCTGGGCCGAGAACTTCCGGGTGATCGTGGCCGCCAACGCGGTGATCAAGTACGTTCCGCTTGTAGAGGACGACGCGTTTACCGACGCGGAAAGGGCACAATACGTGGCAGAGGCGAAATTCCTCCGCGCTCTGGTAAACTTTCAGCTGGTCAACCTGTTCGGTCAGCCTTACAACCTCGATAACGGCGCGAGCCTGGGGATTCCCATTGTGTTGGAGCCTTACGAAGGGGAGATTACCTATCCTACCCGCGCTACCGTAAACGAAGTGCATCAGCAGATCTTCACCGATTTGCAGGAAGCCTTGCCCGACCTGTTGACAGCAGGCGAGTTCGGAGCGGCTGAAATGGCACGTGGACGCGCTACGCAAGGGGCTGCCCGCGCGCTGATGGCCCGTTTGCACCTGTACCGTGGGGAATACGGAGAGGCCGCGGACTTGGCTGGCGATGTGATCGACGATGCGGATTACGTCCTGGCTGCGAACCACAATTTTTACGACGCGAATTCTCCCGAAGACGTATTCACCATTCAGAACTCGGCAACCGACAACGGTTCGACCAGTTCGGGTGGCTGGGCTTCCTATTACAATAGCTCCACCTACGGCGGCCGGGGCGACTGCCCCTTCAGTCCGGATCTGATCGCCGCGTTCGAGGAGGAGCCGGGTGACGCCCGTTTTGCGCTTTCCCGCAGTGACGGTGCCGGGGAACCCCTGTTTACGACCAAGTTTCCCGATGGGACGACCAATGCAGACAACGCGCCCATTATCCGGGTTACCGAAATGTACCTGACCCGCGCCGAGGCGCTGGCCGAACTGGACGGTGTAAACGCGGAGTCGCTTGACCTAATGAATGAATTAAGGGAGCGAGCCAATCTGAGTACCTGGGACGCTGCGGATTTCGCAACCGATGAAGCCTTTATTGAGGCGATTCTCAACGAACGCCGCAAAGAGCTTTGTTTCGAAGGACACCGCAGAATGGACCTGCTCCGGAAAGGGAAGAGCCTTCGGACCTCCGGAAACGGGGCGGGGATCTCCGCGCCGGGTGATCCCTACATCATCCTGCCCATTCCGCAGCGGGCACGTGACGTAAACCCCGGCCTGGATCAGAACGACGGATACTAGATCCCGGTACGTGAGATTATTAAAAAGCCGCTCTTTGATTAGGGCGGCTTTTTTGATATCAGCATTCAGGTATCGAGGGTAATCGATTCGGTGGCCCCGCGGATATGTTCCCTGTCAATCGAAGGCAGTTCCGGAACGTTCCCAAGGCACCTTGTCCCGCTGAAGTTCAGAATGATCTCCTCCGAATCGGGATTCGCTTTTCCGTTAAAGACGATGCCGCGCACCGTCAGGTTCCGCGTTTTCAGAATGTTCAGGGTCAGCAGCGTATGGTTGATGCTCCCCAGGTAGTTTTTGGAAACAACAACAACCTCCGCCCCCAGGTGTGCGATCAGGTCCACCATCAGATCCTGCCGGTTCAACGGTACGAGCAAACCGCCAGCGCCTTCGATGATCAACGGCCGGGTGGTGGCAGGCGCCTGGAAATCATCGAGGCGGATGGTAATTCCGTCGAGCGCCGCGGATTTATGCGGAGAGTGCGGTTGACTGAGCCGGAAGGCTTCCTGATGAAACCGGGACACCCCGTTGCTGACCAGCGAGCGGACCATCATCGTATCGGACCGCTCCAGATCACCCGACTGCACCGGTTTCCAATAGTCGGCCTGCAGTTTTTCGACCAGAATGGCCGAGACGATTGTTTTACCGATGCCGGTATCTATTCCTGTGACAAAAAGTGGCTTCATTGCCTGTGTTGTTTACTTTTTTTCCTCTTCAAGTAGGCGGGCAAGCCGGCGGATTTCATCCTCCGTATTGTAGGAATGCAAACAGATCCGCAGCCGCTCCTTTCCGGCCGGAACGCTGGGGCTCCGGATCGCGCGGACATGCAGTCCCGCCGCCTGTAATTTTTTTTCCATAGCCTGGGCTGCCTGATTTCCCGGGACAATCATCGTCTGAATGGGACCATCCATCGCCTGGATCCGGGGGTTCTCGCGGGTAAGCTGTTTGAAAAGCGCAATCCTGTTTTTTAAGGCCTGCTGGATGTCGGGCTTGGCGATGAGCAATTCATACGCGCATTTGATTGAAGCCAGGTTGTGAAAGGGCAGGGCCGTCGTGTAAATGAGCGTGCGCGCAAAATTGACCAGGTAATCCTTCAGGACCCGCGAACCGGTCACAATGGCGCCGTGGCTCCCCAGGGCTTTCCCAAAGGTGTAGATCCGGGCGAAAACCCGCGCTTCCAGCCCCGCGTCCGAAACCAGACCGCGCCCATTCTTGCCGAAAACCCCACCTGCATGGGCCTCGTCCACGATCACCGCGGCGTTGTACTCCTCGCCGAGGGAAACAATCTTCTCCAGCGGCGCCAAATCCCCGTCCATGGAATACAGGCTTTCCACGGCGATGTAAACCCGGCCGGAGCCTTTTTCGGCCTGTTTCAGTTTTTTCTCCAGGCTTTCGGGATCGTTGTGCGCAAAGGTATAGCGGTTTGCGCCGCTAAGGCGGATGCCATCGATGATGCTGGCGTGAACCAGTTCATCGCAGACCACCGTATCGCCCCGCTGTGCAAGCGCAGAGAATACACCCAGGTTTGCTGAATAGCCGGAATTGAACAGCAGCCCGGCTTCGGCACGGTGAAACAACGCGATCTCTTCTTCCAGGTGCTCGATATAGGCGGAGTTCCCCGAGAGCAGCCGCGATCCTGTGGCGCCGACAGAATAATCCGGATGCCGGTTGAGTTCCTCTGCAATCTTTTTCTTCAGATCCGGCGACCGCGAAAAGCCTAGGTAGTCGTTTGAACAAAAATCAACCCATTCCCGGGTAGCGGGAAGTTGCCGGTACATGCCTTCGCTGAACCGTTCTTTCAACTTTTGTTCCAGGTGGCGGTGAATGCTATCCAATTTCTACAAATATATGGCTTAAATATCCTAATTTAGCTGAATGAACCGATACTTTACTAGAACGCTTTTTCTATCCATTATTGTTTGCTGTTTCAGCGCTTTTTGCCATGGGCAGCGCCTGGTTTCCTATGTAAATCCCTTTGTAGGGACCGCCGAACACGGCCATACCTTTCCCGGAGCCACTTTGCCTTTTGGAATGGTACAGCTAAGTCCCGATACGGGCATTGAAGGCTGGGACTGGTGCTCGGGTTACCACAGTTCGGACAGTTCCATCATGGGCTTTTCGCACCTGCACCTGAGCGGTACGGGCGGGGCGGACCTGGGCGATGTCCTGGTAATGGCCACGATCGGGGAATGGCAGACCGAACCAGGAACCAAGGAGGATCCGGATGCAGGATACCGGTCCCGGTTCCGGCATGAAACCGAAGAAGCTTCTCCCGGTTACTACAGCGTATTGCTGGAAGATAATCAGATCCGGGCTGAAATGACCACCACGCTCCGCACGGGTTTTCACCGCTATACCTTTCCCGCTTCGGATCAGAGCAATATCATCATTGACCTGGAACACGGGATCAGCGACCGCACGACCGAAAGCTTCATTGAAATTACCGGAGCAAACGAGCTGGCGGGCATGCGGCGTTCCACCGGATGGGCGCGGGATCAGCACGTGTACTTTGTGGCGCAGTTCTCAAAACCTTTCCGGGAACTGACCCTGGCCGAGGACAACGAACTGCAGGAAAGCCTGGCGCCGGAGATCGGACGACGTACCGAAGGAAATGCGTCCAAGGCCCTGCTGCGCTTTACCACCAAGAACGGAGAAGCCATTCTGGTTAAGGTCGGTATTTCGGCGGTCAGCGTGGAGGGGGCCCGGAAGAACCTGGTGGCCGAGGCTAACCATTGGAACTTCAACCGGGTTCGGAAAGAGGCTTCAAAAACCTGGGAAACCGAATTGGCCCGCATTGAGGTTAAGGGAGCCAGCCGGGAGGAAATGACTACTTTCTATACCGCGCTCTATCATACCATGATCCACCCCAATATTTCCATGGACGTGGACCGGAAGTACCGCGGGCGCGACGGCAACATCCATACAGCAACTGATTTTACCGCGTACACCCTGTTTTCGCTTTGGGATACCTTCCGGGCGCTGCATCCCCTGTACGAGCTCATTGTTCCCGAGCGGAACATCGATTTCATCAAATCCATGCTTGCAGGTTATCAGCAGGCGGGGAAGCTTCCGGTATGGGAGCTTGCTTCCAACGAAACCGGTACGATGATCGGCTATCATTCGGTGCCGGTGATCGTCGGGGCGATGCTCCGCGGCAACGATGATTTTGATCTGGAACTGGCGTACGAGGCCATGAAGCACAGCGCCATGCAGGACGAACGCGGCCTGAAATACTACAAACAGATGGGATACATTCCGCGCGAACTGGAGAACAATTCGGTTTCAAAAACCCTGGAATACGCGTACGACGACTGGTGCATTGCCCAGGCGGCCAAGCTGCTGGGAAAAAAGGAAGACGCGGAATACTTTATGGCACGGGCCATGAATTACCGCAATACGATCGATTCGGTAAGCGGCTTTGCGCGTGGAAAAGACAGTTCGGGCGTGTGGAATCCGGATTTCAATCCAGCCGAAGTGTCCATTTTGGGACGTGGCGACTTTACCGAAGGGAATTCCTGGCAGTATACTTTTTTTGTTCCCCACGACGTCCACGGACTCATTGACCTGCTTGGCGGAGACGAAGCGTTCATCGCGAAGCTGGATGCCCTGTATACGCAGGAAGCGGTGGTTGACAACGAGCACGCGGTGGATGTGACCGGTCTGATCGGGCAATACGCCCACGGGAATGAGCCGAGTCATCATGTGGCCTACCTTTATAATTATGCGGGGCAACCCTGGAAAACCCAGGCCATGGCGCGGAAGATCATGACCGAACTCTACGGTCCGGACCGCGCGGGTCTGAGCGGGAATGAGGATTGCGGCCAGATGTCGGCCTGGTATGTTCTGAGCTCCATGGGTTTTTACCCGGTGGAACCCGCCTCGGGAGAGTATGTTATTGGGAGTCCGCTCTTTAACCGGGTGATCATCCATACCGGTAGCGGAGAGAAATTCGATATCCGTGTGAAAAATGATAATCCGGAAGTGGACCAATACGTTCAATCGGTTTATATCAACAAACGCCACGATCCCAGGTCCTATATCCGGCATGAAACCATCATGAAGGGTGGGCGGATGGATGTAAGCATGGTGGCGGTTCCCAGTTACGAATGGGGCGTCAGTCCCGCGTCCCGGCCGGGAAAATCCAGGCCGGATACTTTGCTGCGGGAAGGCGGGAACAAGGCGCCGGTGCCCCCCGATGCGCGACGCGGACGTACGCGGCGGGCTTATTAAAAGAAGATCCGATCAAAAGGAAGCGCGAATGAAGCCGGAACTGGAAATATGCTGTTATTCGGTGGAATCGGTCCGTGCCGCGGCGCGGGGCGGGGCAAACCGGGTGGAGCTTTGCGCCAGCCCGCCGGAAGGCGGCGTCACGCCCTCTTACGGGTGCATTGAACTTGCCCGGGAAGTACCCGGAGTCGCCTTGTACGTGATCATTCGCCCCCGGGGCGGAGATTTCTGCTACTCGAGGGAGGAATTCCGCTGCATGAAGCGCGATGTACTGGCCGCGCAAAAACTGGGCGCCGACGGCGTGGTCCTGGGAATTCTTACCCCCGAGGGGAACATTGACCAGGACCGTACCCGGGAGCTTGTGGAGCTGGCCGGGGGAATGGACGTCACCTTTCATCGGGCCTTTGACATGTGCTCCGACCCGATGGGCGCATTGGAGGTCATCCGGGACTGCGGTATCCGGCGCATTCTCAGCTCCGGAACGCGCAATACCGTGAACGAAGGAATGCAGGTGCTGGCCGAACTGGTCCGTGCCGGCCGCGTACCCATCATGGCAGGCAGCGGCGTGAACGCCGATAACCTGGACGCGTTGTACCGGATCGGGATCCGGCAATTTCACAGTTCCGCATCGAAGGCGTTCCCTTCGCCCATGCAGTACCGGAATCCGCATATTCAAATGGGTAAAGGCGCAAGGATAGATGAATATGCCGTCATGCAGGCCGACGAAGCCCTGATCGGGGAAATGCGCCGGCGCCTGGACCGCTTGTACCAACAAGGGTCCTAGTCCCGGATTGCACGGATCATTTCTCGCTTTCCGGCGGCCCCCTTTGGTTTTTCCACCGTAAAGCCCAATTCCTTAAGCGTGCGTTTGAGCTTTCCTGTAATGCTGTAACTTACGAAGACGCCTCCCGGCTGCAGCGCCGAAACGGCATGGGCGATCGCATCCGGCGTCCACATTTCGGGCTGGGTGGAGGGCGCAAACGCATCGAAATAAAGCACATCCGATTCCGGAAAAGAGGCGACCTGCATCAAGGACGATTGCGTCAGCCGAAGCTGCACGGCCGGCGAAAGGTGCAGGGTTTCCCTGCCCGGATACCAGGTAAGATACGCGTTGCGATGCTCCGGAAGATCCAGCAGGTCCGCGTAGCCGCTTTCGGTCAATAGCGCCGGCGGGACCGGAGCGGGTTCAATGCCGGTATAATCCAACCCAATACCGTGTTGGAGGCAATAGGCCGCGCTGACCAGAAAGTTGAGTCCGGTGCCGAAGCCTACTTCCAGTACGCGGACCGGACGTGCCGCGTTGCGATGGACATAGTGGCAGAGCCCCTGTTCCAGAAATACGTGCCGGGCCTCTTGGAACGCGCCGTGAACCGAATGATAGGTTTGCCCGTGTTCCCCGTGCAACAGCGTGAAACTGCCGTCCGAGGTTGGAACCAGGCTCACCGGCGGCTTACCAGGTACCGGAAGCTCGTCAGGAAGCATGTTTTTTCCTTTCAATCGCATTTCCCATATCGTACACTTTCTGGGGCACCAGGGCATGCAGTATGCTGGCGGCGATGCCGGAACGGTAGCCTGCGGCGCAATGAACAGCCAGCGGCTTGTTCAGGGGAATCTCCCTGGCACGATCCCTTATTTCCGGAAGCGGGATATTCAGTGCGTCCGGGAAGTACGCTCCCGCGGAGAACTCACTTCTGCTGCGTGCGTCGATGATCGTGTACTTTTCGGGATGGGTATCAAAATCCGCGGGGAGGGCCGCCTCGTGCGAGCCATATATCTCCTCTTCCCCGGAAGGACCGGCTGCTGCCGGCAAGCCCGCCATGGCGCCGTACACATTCCCCTCGTAGCCGATTTTAGCCGTTTTTTCGAGCAGGCGTTCCCGCTGCTCTGCGGACTCAGCTACCAGGTAAAACGTTTCTTCGGGAGACACGATGCTTCCCAGCCAGGTTTCGAATTTCAGGCCGTCGGGAATATTGTAGGCGCCCTTTACATGCCGCTCCCGAAACTGCTCCCTGGGGCGTGCATCAATAACCAGGATCCCTTCCCGGGGGAATCCAGGATGGACGGCGTTGGGTTCAAGCCGCGGCACGTTTTTCAGGGAGGCTTCCAAGGGGGGCGCTCCCTGTTTGTTCAGCGCGACATTATAGCTGAAATAGCGGGGCACGAAGGGCTGCTCTTCCAGCAGAGCGTTTATAAAGGCCTCCTGATCGGCGATTTGAAAGGCATAATTGCCTATTTTTTCCGCGCCCAGGGTACTGCTGTTGGCATCGCTGAGTGATTTGCCGCACAAGGTGCCCGCTCCGTGGGCAGGATAAAGCAGGGTCTGATCGTTCAGCGGCCGCAGCTTATCGCGGATTGTTTGAAACATGGCGGCCGCCAGCTCTTCCCGCTTTGCCGGATTGTCCTGAACGCTTTCACGAAGGTCGGGCCGGCCTACATCGCCAATAAACAGGGTGTCCCCGCTGAATAAGGCGTGTTGCGCTCCGGATTCATCCAGCAGCAGGAAACATACGCTGTCAAAGGAATGTCCCGGGGTATAGAGCACCTTCAGGGAAACCCGGCCCAGCCTGATCAGATCCCCGTCCCGCAGGCCTTGGTGTGGGAAGCCCGCCTGCATCTTTTCACTGACGTGAATCCGGGCGCCGGTTGTTCCGGCGATCTCCAGGTGGCTGCTTACAAAATCGGCATGGGAATGCGTTTCGAGCACGGCCGTGATCCGGGCTTGGTGCTGGCGCGCGAATTCATAATACGGCGCCGGGTTGCGTCCGGGATCGATCAGGGCCACCTCGTTCTCACTGAGCAGCGCATAAGAATAATGGGAGAGGCCCCTGTCTTCGAATTGCTTGATTTTCATATTCATTTACAGGCTTGATTGAAGGCGCAATTTACCATGAATTTTGCTAATTTTGGCGCTTCCAAGATAAAAGACCAGATGAGCATCTCAAAAACGTATGATCCGCGGGAAGCGGAAGACAAATGGTATGATTACTGGATGGAAAAGGGGTTTTTCCATTCCGAGCCGGATGACCGGGAACCGTATACCATCGTCATACCGCCCCCCAATGTGACCGGTGTGCTGCACATGGGACATATGCTCAATAACACGATCCAGGACGTGCTGGTCAGGCGAGCCCGGATGAAAGGCTTCAATGCCTGCTGGGTGCCCGGCACGGACCATGCCTCCATCGCGACCGAAGCGAAAGTGGTGGCCATGCTTCGTGAAAAGGGAATCAAAAAGCGGGACCTCAGCCGGGAAGAGTTCACGGCCCATGCCTGGGAATGGACTGAAAAATACGGGGGCATTATCCTGGAACAGCTGAAAAAACTGGGCGCCTCCTGCGATTGGGATCGCAAGCGGTTTACGATGGAGCCTGCCTTGTCGGAAGGCGTGATCGATACCTTTATCCATCTGTACGAGAAAGGACTTGTGTACCGGGGCCTCCGGATGGTGAACTGGGATCCGCAGGGACTTACCGCGGTCTCAGACGAGGAGGTGATCCGGCGCGAGGTAAACCAGCAATTGTATTACGTCCGGTATAAAATATCGGGTGGCGGACCGGCCGATCAGGTGATTATTGCCACTACCCGGCCGGAGACCATCATGGCCGACACGGCGATCTGCGTGAACCCGCTCGACCCCCGGTATCAGCATCTGCAGGGAAAAAAAGTAATTGTGCCGCTGGTGAACCGCGAGGTTCCCGTTATCCAGGACGAATACGTGGAAATGGATTTCGGAACCGGCTGCCTGAAAGTGACCCCGGCCCACGATGTCAACGACTACGAACTGGGGTTGAAGCATCAGCTGGAGATCATCGACATTCTGAATGAAGACGGCACGCTGAACGAAAAGGCCCGGGTATGTGTGGGTGAAGATCGTTTTGAGGCCAGAAAGCAGGTCGTGAGGTTGCTGAAGGAGGCCGGCCTGATTGAAAAGGTAGAGAATTACACAAGCCAGGTGGGTTTTTCCGAACGCACCGACGCGGTAATCGAACCCCGCCTCTCACTCCAGTGGTTCGTACGGATGAAGGAACTGGCCGAGCCGGCCCTGAGGGCCGTTGAAAACGGCGATGTGGAGCTCATTCCGTCGAAATTCAAAGCCACTTACCGGCATTGGATGGGGAACGTAAAGGATTGGTGTATTTCGCGCCAGCTCTGGTGGGGGCAACGCATTCCTGCCTGGTATGACCCCAACGGGGATTACGTGATCGCAAAGACCCGGGAGGAAGCACTGGCGAAATTCGCTGCCGAAGGGAAGCCCGTGGACACCCACGGGATAAAGCAGGATGAGGACGTGGTGGATACCTGGTTCTCCTCCTGGTTATGGCCCATTTCGGTATTCGACCCCACTGTTTTCGGGGATCCCAAAAAGGAGGGGAACGCGGACCTGCGGTACTATTATCCGGGCAACGATCTGGTGACCGCTCCGGAGATCCTTTTTTTCTGGGTGGCCCGCATGATCATGGCCGGCCTGGAATTCCGCGGCGAGGTGCCCTTTCGTAAAGTGTACCTTACCGGCATTGTGCGCGATAAACAGGGCCGCAAAATGTCCAAGTCGCTTGGGAATTCCCCGGACCCGCACGAACTGATGGACAAGTACGGCGCCGACGGCGTCCGGGTGGGAATGCTGCTGTCATCTCCGGCGGGGAACGATTTGCTTTTCGACGAGAGTTACTGCGAACAGGGACGTAATTTTGCCAACAAAATATGGAATGCCTTCCGGCTGATCAAAGGCTGGCAGGTGAGCGCCGGAAACGCTTCCGCTGCAAACAGGCAGGCCGTTGCCTGGTTCCAAAGCCGCTTTTATTCGGAGCTTGCAAACATTGAGCAATTGTTCGGTCAATACCGGCTTTCTGAAGCGCTCATGGCTGTGTACAAACTCGTGTGGGATGATTTCTGTTCCTGGTACCTGGAAATGGTGAAGCCTGCCTACGGTGGAACCATTGACGAAGCCACCTACCAGGCGACCATTGCCTTTTTCGAAAATTTGCTGAAAGTCATCCATCCCTTTATGCCCTTCATCACCGAAGAACTTTGGCATGAGCTGGCCCCGCGCGGGGAACGGGATTGCATCATCGTAAGTTCCTGGCCGCAGCCGGAGGATCCCGACCACGGGGCGCTTGAAGAGATGGAGCGGGTAATCGGGCTGATTTCCCAGCTGCGGAACGTCCGGAATGAAAAACAATTGTCATTCAAGGACACCCTTCCGTTGTATGTAAAAACCGCCCGGGAAGATACTTACCGCCGTCACGAAGGGGTCATCCGGAAACTGGCGAATGTGGATCCCTTGGAATTTGTGAACGAACCGGTTGCAGGAGTGAGTTTTCTGGTGGGAACCGATGAGTTTTTTACCGACCCCGGTAACCTGATTGACGTGGAGGCGGAACGGGAGCGGCTGAACAAGGAACTGGAGTACCTGAAGGGCTTTTTGCGTTCGGTTCAAGCCAAGCTGAACAACGAGCGTTTTGTTCAGAACGCCCGGCCTGAGGTGGTGGAAAACGAGCGGAAAAAGCAGGCCGATGCCGAGGCGAAAATCCGGGCGATCGGGAAAAATCTCGCAAGCTTGGAATAAATGATTTTCTATTATAAATTTATCTCTCTATAGAAGATCATGCATGCCAAACTTACGCCGGAAAAAATAGACTTGATGGACCGGTA
This sequence comes from Anseongella ginsenosidimutans, assembly GCA_029268045.1. Lineage (GTDB taxonomy): Bacteria > Bacteroidota > Bacteroidia > Sphingobacteriales > Sphingobacteriaceae > Anseongella > Anseongella ginsenosidimutans_A. Next base: position 11,038 of record JAJUHF010000008.1, on the reverse strand, counting down.
CCTGGACCATGAATTGTCCGATCAGGAAACAGAAGCATTTGAAAAGGCGCTGGAGGAACAGCCCGAAATGCTGGGGGAGTTGCGGGAGTACAGCATGTTCCGAAACAGCCTGCGTTTTATTACCGCTCAGAAAGACTTTTCTGAAGCCGAAGAAACGTATTTCAAATACCGGAACAATCCTAAATCCCGGATCGTCAAATTGTTGCGTGTGATCACCTGGCTGCTGATCATCCTCACCTTGTTTGTCGGTTACCTGGTTTTCAGCAGGAACGACCTATTCGAAATATTCCTTCATTCGTTCGAAAAATGATTTATCCCGTTTATCGGGATGGGGCGCGAAATTGTCGGAATTCCGCAAGCGTTCCAACAGGGCCCGCTCTTCGGCCGTCAGGTTTTTGGGCGTCCAGATATTGACGTATACCAGTTGATCCCCCTTGCCGTATCCGTTCACTTCCGGGATGCCTTTCCCCTTCAACCGAAGGATCTTCCCGCTTTGGGTGCCGGGATCAATCTTTATCCTGGCTTTGCCATCCACAATGGGGACCTCGACATGGGTGCCCAGCGCGGCGTCGATGAAGCTGATATGCAGGTCGTACACGATGTTGTTTCCATCCCGTTTCAAGGTGGCGTGTTCAATCTCCTCCACCAGGATAATCAGATCCCCATGGATTCCTCCACGCGGGGCTGCATTTCCTTTGCCGCTCATGGAAAGCTGCATCCCGTCGCTTACCCCGGCCGGAATATTGATCGTAATGGTTTCTTCTCCGCGCGTTACCCCTTCGCCGTCGCAGGCGGTACACTTATCGGTGATAACCTGTCCTTCCCCATGGCAGGTGGGGCAGGTGCTGGTGGTTTGCATCTGCCCTAAAATGGTGTTGGTAACCCGGCGTACGCTGCCGGCGCCGTGACAGGTGGGGCAGGTACGGTAGGCGCCGCCGTTTTTGGCGCCGGTACCGCTGCACACCGCGCAGGAAATGAGCTTGTTGACTTTAATGGTCTTCTCAACGCCTTTGACGATTTCCTCCAGCGTCAGTTTTATTTTGATCCGCAGGTTGGAACCCCGGTTCGCCCGCCGTCCTCCTCCGCTGCGTCCTCCTCCGAAAAAGCTTTCGAAGGGGTTGTGGCCGCCGAATACATCCCCGAATTGCTCGAAGATGTCTTCCATACTCATTCCGCCCCCGCTGAAACCGCCTGCTCTTCCACCGCCGAAGCCGGCGCCCTGGTGTCCGTACTGATCGTACCGACGACGTTTTTCCGCGTCACCCAGCACTTCATAGGCTTCCGCTGCTTCCTTGAATTTTTCCTCGGCCTCTTTATCGCCCGGGTTTTTGTCGGGGTGATATTTGATGGCCATCTTCCGGTAGGCTTTTTTTATCTCCTCCGCGCTGGCATTACGTGGAATCCCGAGTATGTCGTAATAATCTCTCTTTGTGGCCATATTATGCCCCTACAAATACTTTAGCGAAACGAATTACTTTGTCATTGAGGAAGTAGCCTTTTTCAAGCTGGTCCACCACCTTTCCCTTCATGTCTTCCGAAGGAGCCGGCACATTGCTGATCGCTTCATGCAGATCGGCATTGAACGGGGTTCCAATGGATTCCATTTCTTTCAGCCCCTGCTGGGCCAGCGTGCTTTTCAGTTTGGCCACAATCAGGTCGATTCCTTCCTTTACCGCCTGCACATCCGTAGCGGATTCCATCGATTTTTCAGCCCGTTCAAAGTCATCCAGAATGGGCAAAAGCGTTAGAATCACGCTCTTGGAGGCGGTACCGATCAGTTCCACGCGCTCTTTTACCGAGCGCCGTTTAAAATTATCGAATTCGGCCAGCAAACGCAGGTATTTGTCGTTGGCGTCTGCCAGCTCTTCCTTCAGCTTTTCCACGGACTCGGATTCTTCCTGATCTGCCGGATCGGATTCACTGTCCGCTTCCGGAACCGTTTCTTCCGCATCGGAGGGCGCCTCCTTATCGGATTGCGTCTCCTCCTGGTCCGTTACTTCCTGTTCCCCGGATGAAGTGGCCGTTTCGGCCCCTTCTTCCGCCTTTATGTCATCCTCTATTCTCTGATTCTCTTTCTTCATCATCAATATGCTATTTTCCTACGATGTGATACGTGCCGGTTTAAACGCAAAATGCCTGCCGTTACCGAAAAAGCAGCCATCCTGTCAGTCTTTCTGTCACCTTGCAGGCACCGGCTGCTCAGTTGCCCGGAACGACCGCGTTTTCGTATACTTTTCCATTTTCACATTTAACAATGCGGGACGGAAAACGTTCGATCAGACGGTAGTCGTGGGTTGCCATCAGCACGGCGGTGCCCAGATTACTGATGCTTTTCAACAGATTCAATATTTCGGAAGAGGTTTTCGGATCCAGGTTACCGGTCGGTTCATCCGCCAGAATGACTTCCGGATGGTTGAGCAGCGCCCGGGCGATTACCACACGTTGTTGTTCTCCTCCGGATATTTCATGAGGCCATTTGTGCCGCTTATGCACCAGACCCACATTCTGCAATACTTCGTCAATGCGGGCCGACATGATCCGTTTGTCGGTCCAGCCGGTGGCCCGAAGTACAAACAGGAGGTTTTCCTCAATGGTCCGGTCGGTGAGCAATTGGAAATCCTGAAAAACAATTCCCAGTTTCCGCCGGAGAAATGGTACTTCTTTCTTTTTCAGCGTACGCAGATTGATGCCCCCGATCCAGGCGTCCCCGTTGGTAAGCTCCAGATCGGCGTACAGGACTTTGAGCAGGCTGGATTTTCCACTGCCTGTTTCGCCGATGAGGTATACGAACTCCCCCTTGTTGATATGGAGGTTGACATCGGTCAATACCAGGTGCTTGTTGTATTGGAAAATATCCGCGTTCTCTATCTTGATGACATTTTGTTCCATGCTCAAATTTCCAGTTTGATGATCTTTCCGTAGGGAAGTGTCTTTACAATGTCCATTATATGGGCCGTTTTATCGGCCAACCCACATTTTTCAAGTGCCCGCTCCGGCCGGTCTACGCGGAAGTAGGCAAGCAATGTGAAGTTATCGTCCCGCAGCTGCACATAATCAGGGATTTTCGCTATTCCTTTAACTTTGATCAGGTACAATTTAGTATCCTTTCGTGATTCCCCAAAAATACGTTTTTGCATAAAACTTTCGCATCTTTAGATGTTTAACCTTTATTCTTTCGTTATACCTCCATGAAACGCTGGCCGCTTCTCCTTCTTTTGTCGGCATCCACGCTCGCAGGTGCCCGGGCCCAACAGGCGGAAGGGAAGTTTACCCTGAGCGGCTATCTGCGGGACGGGGCTTCCGGCGAGGTGCTTAGCGGGGTGTATGTGTGGGCGGAATCTAGGGCTGCCGGCGGGGATTCCACCCGGCGGGCGGCCACCTTATCCAATCATTACGGCTTTTATTCCCTTACGCTGCCTCCCGGGGCATACCGGGTTCGTTTGTCTTCCATGGGGTATCTCTCCACCACGTTCGACGTGAAACTCGAAGAAAACCACCGGATGGATCACGAGCTGCAGGCCACTGCCACCATGCTGGAAGAGGTGACGGTAAGCGACCCGGCTGGCCCGGATGGGGTCCGGGATTTGTCCATGAGCACAAATATACTCAGTATCAGGGAGATAAAAAGCATTCCGGCCTTGCTCGGGGAGATCGATATCGTACGCAGCATTCAACTGCTCCCGGGAGTTTCCACCGTGGGGGAGGGGTCCGGCGGTTTCCATGTGCGCGGCGGGGCGGCCGACCAGAACCTGGTGCTGCTGGATGAAGCCCCGGTCTACAATACATCGCACCTTTTCGGTTTTTTTTCAATTTTCAATCCCGATGCGGTAAAGGAAGTTACGCTGATGAAAGGCGGTATTCCGGCACGGTACGGCGGGCGAAGCGCCTCCCTGCTGGATGTCCGGATGTCGGAAGGGAATTACCGCAAGCTGCGCGTGGAAGGGGGCGTGGGACTGGTTTTCAGCCGGCTCGCGGTGGAAGGTCCGCTAAAACGGGATACGGCTTCCTTTCTGCTGGCAGCCAGGAGATCGTATGTGGACCTGCTTGCGCGTCCGTTTTTGGATAGCGACCTGGAAGACGCCCTGTTCAATTTTTACGATCTGACGGCCAAAGCAAATTACCGGGTCAACAAGCGCAACAACGTGTTTGTCAGCGGAACCCTCGCCAAGGATAATTTCGGACAGAATTTTACATTCAACTGGGGTAACCGTACCCTGACTGCGCGATGGAACCACCTATTCTCCGACAGGCTGTTTATGAATCTGACCGGGATTTATAGCAACTACAATTACGAGCTTCGCTTTGGGAATGAAAACGCGCAATCATTCAATTGGGATTCCCGCATTGTCAATTTCAGCCTGAAACCGGATTTTACCCTGTATCTGAATACCTCGAACACGCTCCGTTTCGGCGCAAGTGCAACCTGGTACAAGTTCGAGCCGGGAAACGGGCTGGTGGGGAACTGGGATGACAGCAAAAACATCAGTCTGCCCTTGAAATACGCGCTGGAATCGGGCATCTACCTGGAAAACGAACAACGGCTCGGCGACGCGCTGGAGCTGCAATATGGACTTCGTTACTCGTGCTTTACTTACCTGGGACCCGGTAAGGTGTACCTGTATCACGATACAATTCCCAACGCACCCCGCCGTCTGATGCGGGAGTACGAAGTGGGCCGGCGTGAACCCATTGCCCGGTACGATCAGCTGGAGCCCCGCATCACCCTGAAAATGGAGCTCGATTCCCGGAATGCGATCAAGTTGTCGTATAACCGCCAGGCGCAATACATTCACCTGGTTTCCAATACCGCCGCTACCACGCCCCTTGACGTGTGGACTCCGAGCACCAATAACATCCAGCCGCAGCAGTCCGATCAGTACGCCGCGGGTTATTTCCGCAACCTGGGGAACAGTGCGCTGCAGGCTTCGGTGGAATTCTATTACAAAGACATCCGGAATCAATTGGACTATATCGATAACTCAGAGATCATTCTGAACGAATACCTCGAAGGCGAGCTGCTTCCCGCCCTGGGGAAGGCCTACGGAACCGAGCTTTTTCTCGCGAAAAACCGGGGTCCGGTTACCGGATGGCTCAGCTATACACTTTCCCGGTCCATGCGCAGGGTGGAGGGGATCAACAACGGAGCCTGGTTTTACAATCGCTATGACCGCACCCATGTATTGAACGCGGTGCTCAATGTGGCCCTGGGAAAACGCTGGGAGCTGTCGGGAACCTGGGTGTATTACTCCGGAACACCCGCCACCTTTCCAACCAGCCGGCTGGAGATCCAGGGCTGGCAGGTACCCCACAATACGACCGGCGCCCGGAACAATTACCGGATTGGTCCGTACCACCGGCTGGATCTTTCGGCCACGCTTAAGGGACGGCCACGTGAAAAATGGAGCAGCAGCTGGGTGTTCTCATTTTACAATGTGTATCACCGGCGCAATCCGTATAGTATTTTCTTCCGGCAGAACCCGGATAATCCGCTGCAGACGCAGGCTGTCCGTTTATCGGTGATCGGTTCGATCGTTCCGGCGGTGACTTATAATTTTAGTTTTTGATATGCGCGCCGTTGGTTTTGCCCTGACTCTATTGACCGGACTGCTCTGCGGAGGCTGCGAAGACGTGATTTCCGTCAAGCTGGACGAAGGGGAGCCCTTGCTGGTGGTGGACGCCTTCCTGAACAATGTGCGGCGGGTACAGACCGTCCGGCTGACCCAATCGCTGCCCTACCTGACTACCGGTGAAGCGCCGGCGGTTACCGGTGCGCGCGTAAGCGTGGTGGACGTGCAGACCGGTTGGGAGTATTTTTTCAGGGAGGTGGAAGCGGGGACTTATCAGCGCCGCCCACAGCGGAATGACGGCTTCGCCGAAGTGGGGAAGGAATATGAATTGCGGATCCAGCTGGGACAGGACCAATACAGGGCCCGCAGCCGGGTGAATCCTGTTCCACGGATCGACACCCTGGTGTACGATTACGAAGAAAAGACGCCTTTTCAGAAAGCGGGCTATCAGGCGTACTTCATCGCATTCGATCTGGAAGGGCAAACCGACTACTATTTCATCCGCTCGTACCGCAACGGAATTCTCCGCTCGCGGAACATCGATTTTCAGGTAAGTGTGGATGCCGCCTACGGAGAGGGCGCGGACGGTCTTCAGTTTATTGAGCCGCTGGCTGACTTTACGCCCGGTGACGATCCCTACCGGCTCGGGGACAGTGCTTCGGTGGAACTGGCCTCCATCGATAAGCATACGTACGGATTTTTGAGCCAGCTCATGGATTTAAGCACCAATGCAGGGCTTTTTGCGACCCCGCCGGCAAACCTGCCCACCAATATTGAAAGCCTTTTTCCCGATCCCCAGCTGAAACCCGCCGGCTGGTTCGCCGTATCGGCGGTCAGTGCCGCCGGCATCCGGATTGAAGCGAAATAGCTAGCGTTGCAATGCTAGCGTTCCAATAAGAAACGGAGCGTGTCCACCTTGTCGGCGTAATCCCAGAGGGCGGGATACTGCGTTTGGCCAAACGGCATGCTTCCAGGAAACAAGCCCTTGGAACTCACCAGGCACTGAAGCTGTTCCGCTTGGGCTTCCAGGTGTGCCTGTAGTTCCCCATCCCCCTGGTAGAACTCATAATGCAGGGTGGCCATGGGAGAGGTAAAGGACGGATTTTCCACCAATAGCAGAAAGCCGTTGGTAAAATGCGGTTCGTTGTTCATCAACCGGATGGTGAGCTGGTATTCGTAGTTATTTGCGTATTTGTGATGTTGAATGATTTCACGGTAGGGTTCCAGCGCGTCCAAAAGGGGCTGGAAATCGTAGCCGCGCGGCACATAGAGTTTGGACACGTTCCGGCAGCCCAGGCCAAAGTAGGAGAAAATGTCCTTTCCAAGCTCCTGGAGTTCCCGCGTGTTTTCTTTTCCCGTCAGAATAGCCACTGAATTCCGGTTTTTTCGGATAATGTGAGGGTACTTTCCAAAATACCGCTCAAAATACCGGGCGCTGTTATTGCTTCCGGTGGCGATGACGGCATCGGGCGCCTCGAGCCGCTCGGTAATCTGCAGCGAGTTCCGGTACAGCCCGGTTTCCTGTAATTTCCGGATCACCCAGCTGCTCAGCTCATTGTCCTGGCTGGACAGCTTAACCACGGCCCGGTGCCCGCTGACCAAAACACATAAAATATCGTGAAAACCCACCAGGGGAATGTTCCCTGCGAGTACCAGCCCGACATTCAGCGGCGTCATTCCCGGGCGCAAAAGTGGTTCATAGGGAGTCAGCCACTTTTCAAGGCATTCTTTTTGCAGGTTGGAAGCAATGGCTTCCAGGGCGAGCAGTACATTTTCGCGGGTAAACCAGGGATTATGATGGGTGGCCGACTCCATAACGGCTTCCCGCTCGGAAGTGTCCTTCCCCAGAAAGGAACCCAATTCGCTAAGCACGGCGATATCTTTTTTGAAATGATTTTTCATAATCTACTAAATCGATAGGGAAATGAAATCAAAATTTTTATCTTTGCGCAAACATTCACAGCTTACGGCAGTTATAAAGTGAATCGACAAAACTACGAAAAGAGGGATTAATATAAATGGCAATCAGAATCACAGATGAGTGCATCAATTGCGGAGCCTGCGAGCCGGAATGCCCGAATAACGCCATATACGATGCAGGTGCATCCTGGCGCTTTTCGGACGGTACCGGCTTGACCGGGATCATTGATTTCGGGGACGGGACCAACATCGATGCGGAGGAATTGCAGACACCGGTGTCGGACGAATTCTATTACATCGTTCCCGACAAGTGTACCGAATGCGTAGGGTTTCATGATGAACCCCAGTGCGCGGCCGTGTGTCCGGTGGATTGTTGTATTCCAGATGAAGAAGTGGTTGAAAGCCAAGAAGAACTACTTGCCAAAAAGGCCTGGCTGCATCTTGAATAGCGTAAAGGTCTAATTGTAATTTTCTGAATTTCTGTTCTTTAAACGAGGCGATCGGGCGTTCAGCCGCTTGATGGACTCGATGAATTGGGCTTTATACCAGCTGGCAAGCCGCTTGGTTGCCAGGCGGATGATCCGCGGTTCAAAATTTTCCGGATTATCCCAGAATTCCTTTACTACCACAACCACGGTCCGTTTTTTTATGGTTGTGCTGTCGTAGGGCTGGCTTTGCTGTTTCATGAAATGGTCGGCCCGTTGCTGATCGGCAAATAGAAACACCTCTGCAATGAAGCGTGGGGCGACGGTACGGATTATAAAACTTCTGTCGGTAGCTAGTTTGTTGGTGGAATAGAGGAGTTTGGGATAATCCTCTTCTGTTTCCACTTCATTAAGTAGTTTCTCTTGGCTCTCCATAATTACAGTTTTTAATAAATAGGCTAATTTCTCATCTCTTTTTTATACGGTGTTTAAGGTTTTGGCACAACCAGCACCGGACACGTTGCTTTTCTGACAACCTGTTCGGCCACACTCCCCATCAGTAAATGTTCCAGACCGGTCCGTCCGTGGGTACCTAATACGATCAGGTGGGGTTGCCATTCCGCTGCGATTTTCAGGATGCCCTGTACGGGCCGGTCCTCCGGCATGAGTACGCGGGTAGGTACATCCTGTGCATACCGGGCCGTGATATCGGCCAGTAGCTTCGCTCCCGAATCTTTCACCGACTGGAGTAATTCCGGCGCGAATGCTCCCGACATCATGTCACCTGCCGCAAGGGTAATATCAATCACATGGATCAGCGTTACTTCCCCTTCGGTGGCATGCGCGAGTCGATAGCCGGTCTGAACAGCCCGTTCTGAAAATGGGCTGTCATCCACCGCTATCAGGATTTTCTTGAAATCTAAATCCATTGTCGCTTGTTATACCAATGAAGTTAAGAATAAATGAATTTTAATGCAAGCATTTGGTATGAAAGCAGCGTATATCGCACAAACAGGATCCCCCATTGAAATCAGGCAGCTTGAAAAACCCAGTCCGGGCAAGGACGAGGTATTGATCAAGGTGGGGTTTGCTGCCCTGAACCACCGCGATCTGTGGATCCTGAAGGGAAAGTACGCCGGACGGAAGGAAAACATTGTCCCTGGTTCCGACGGAGCGGGAACGGTGGAAGCGGTCGGGGAAGGGGTGTCGGCCGAATGGATAGGGAAGCAGGTGATCATTTATCCGGGACTTAACTGGGGGCCCGATCCCGCCGTTCAGTCGTCGGATTTTCATATCCTGGGCAACCCCACGAACGGCACGCTGGCCGAATACATCGCAGTTCCGGTGGATAACGTGTTTGCGCTGCCTGACCACCTGAGCCTCACAGAGGGTGCGGCCATTCCCTTGTCGGGACTTACCGCGTACCGGGCCTGTTTTACACGGGGCAACCTGAAAACGGGTGAAAACGTGCTGATCACCGGCATTGGCGGTGGGACCGTGCTGTTTGCTTTCCAGTTTGCACGTGCGCTGGATGCCCGGGTGTATGTTACCTCGGGTTCGCAGGAAAAGATGGAGCGGGCGCGATCCATGGGAGCCGTCGGAGGGGCCCTGTACACTGCTCCGTACTGGGCTGAAGAGATAGCCGGGAAATCAGGCGGCATTGATCTGGTGATCGACAGTGCGGCTGGGAAAGACTTCGGAATGCTTGCGGGTCTGATGAATCCCGGCGGCCGGATCGTTAATTTCGGTCAAACGGCAGGACCCATCGGAGAAATACCCGCACGGTATCTGTTCTGGAAACAGTTATCCGTTCTGGGAACCACCATGGGCAACCGGGATGATTTCGAAGGAATGCTTCAGTTCTATTCGGAGAAAAAACTGAAACCGGTAATCGACCAGGTTTTTCCCTTGGAGGAAATTCAGGCTGCCTTTGATCGCATGGATCAGGCGCGGCAATTCGGAAAGATCGTGGTGCGGATTTAGGCCGGTTTCAATCCAGTTGAACATCCCATACCATCACATTCTTATCGTCGCTGACCGAAACCAGGGTGGCTTCATCGGCCCACAGCAGTTTATTCACCGAAAGGGCATGTCCCCCCAGGCCGGCCCGGTCAATGGTTTTCACCGGAGCCGTGTCTTCCTCGCGCCAGATGCGGATGCTTTTATCCATGCTGGCGGTAGCAAACCAGCGGCGGCCGGGATGAAAGCAGATGTGGTTGATCGCATACAGGTGGGCCGGGATATTGCGGATTTCCTGAAAAGTACCTGTGTCCCATAATTTCAGCTGGGCGTCGCGCGCGCCGGACAGCAGATACTTTCCGTCGGGGCTGTAGGCCAGGCTGAACACCGACATCGTATGGCCGTTCAGGGTTGCAAGCAAACTCAATTCGGCCGTATCGTAAATGCGGATGGAATTGTCGCGGCAGCCGAAGGCGATCTGTTGTTCGTCGGGGCTGAGGCTGATGCATCGAACCGTGTCGTGGGAAACCTGGAAGGTATAGATGTGACGGAAATCCTCCAGCGACCAAACCGATACGTGCCCGTCCTCGCTGGCCACGTAAATGAGTTGTTTGTGGTCAGCGGTCTGGATGTCGAACACCGGATGGCGATGCAGGGGAAGCACCTTCAAGGGCTTTTCTGTTTCCAGATCCAGCACACTTACTTGCCCGCTACGCTCGCCTACGAGCAAAAGCGGGCGCGAGGCAGGCCGGTGGAGCGCGTACACCGAGGTGTTTACTTTGGCAAGCACCTTTTCGTGTTTCATCCGGCGTAGATCCCATTTCACAATGCCGGGATCATTTCCGCCCGTAAAGAAATAGTGGGGTTCGAGTCCGCTTTCAATCGTAAATACGGGATTCCGGTGGCCCGGAAGTATTGCTTTATTTTTAATTTCCATCGTGCACGGGTCCCCGGGGGAGGGCAAACCCCGGATAGCTGGCTTTATTTATGTCTTTTGCGCAAATGTTCGCCCAGTTCGGCCAGGCTGATATTCTTTTCCCGCAGGAGTACCAGCAGGTGGAAAACCAGGTCGGCCGACTCGTCCAGCAGGTCTTCGTGGGACTGGGCCAGGGCAGCGATCACCGTTTCGGTGGCTTCCTCCCCGACTTTCTGCGCGATCTTGGTCAG
>JAJUHF010000007.1 GCA_029268045.1 Anseongella ginsenosidimutans | reverse complement strand
GAAAGATAAGAACAAAAAGGGGTAGCCCCATTTTATTTCTGGATGAGTTTCTGGCTTATTTTCAGGATAAAGAAGGGGTATATATTGAGTTTGAAATGAAGACTAACCATCCTCTGTACGACGAAGTCACCCTGAAGAAGTATTGTGATGAACTCTACAAACGGGCCATGGCTTCCCGTCCGCAGGGGTCGGATTACGTCTTCACTTCCTTCGACAAAAGACCGTTGCGTTACCTGAAATCGACCTATCCCGGAGTGGACCTGCTGTTTATCAAATCCGCGGGGCTGAGCAGGGAAGTCATTCAGGAGCTGAAGGAACTTGGAATTACCCGCGTTGGTTGTAAAATAGAAGGCACCACCCGCAAAATGGTTGAGGAGGCCAAAAAGCAGGGAATTACCGTCAGCCTTTGGCCTGGACATACGATCAACGACTTTATTTTGGGCGTTGGTCTGGGCGCCGATTACCTTTGTTCGGATATTCCGGTAGAGGTGAATTCCTGGGTGCGCGGTAACCTGCCCTGGGTGGATTTGCAGTAATTAGGCGATGGAGGGCAGGGCGAGCTTTAACGTGCTCTCCAGTTCTTCCTGGATGTCCTTGCCTTTATTGCGATTATACCACTGCTGGATCTCGGTTTTGGTCCGCTCAAAGTCCGCCTTCTCTTCCCTCAAACGCTGATATACGCGCTGACAGTCAGCCGGACGGGGACCCCAGGTGCCCAGGTCGGCTCCTTCGGCGTCCCGGATGATCAGCTTGGGAATTGATTTCGTACCGTTGGTCAGGTATTCATTGATCCGGAAGGGTTCGCTGTCGCGGAGTTCGTACGTGACCCGTACAAGGGGGTTCTCCCGGGCTGCCAGTTCGATAAAGGGTACGCTGTGAGCCGCATCGCCACACCAGGGCTCGGTGATCACAATCCAATGTTGCGGCGCGTTGATTTGCCGCAGGGTGTTTTTCAGTTCCTGCGAGAGAATGCCCGTTTTAAGCCAGCGGTTCATGCGTGACCAGTTTAGCCTCGTATAATCGATGTAATCGGGATTATCGTACGGAGCCTGCTGTTTTTCGGAAGGGGTAGTTACGATACGTTCAAAATAATCCAGGTATGTTTGAAAAGTCATCATCAAATCCTTTTACAAAGCAACAAAAATAGTATGATATAGTTTATAAAAGGTACTAATTTCCTTATGTATACTAGTTTCCTCTTGGAAACTTACTAGGAAATTTTATTTTTGTAAAAAGACAAGTCATGAAAAGGAAGCCGGGTCTGAATAGTTCCCCGGAATGTAAACAACGGATCGCGGCCATCAACGACGCGATGGAAATTCTTTCCGGGAAATGGAAGTTTCACATTCTGGGTACGCTGATGCAACTAGGAAAAACGCGCTTTATGGATCTGAAGCGGGAGGTGGACGGCATTGGTGCAAAAATGCTTTCCAAGGAACTTCAGGACATGGAAATAAACCGCCTGATCACCCGTACCGTGCTGGATACCAAGCCCATCACGGTGGAGTACGAACTCACCGAATACGGCCGGACGCTGCAGCCCATCATCGACGAAATTGCCAAATGGGGAATCGCCTACCGCAAAGCCCTGTTTAAAAGCTGAGCTTTTTTGGCTAAGATTGCAGAAATTTTTTCCAAACTAAACCGAAACTATGAGCAGATTCTACGCGTACCTCGTTGTCCTTGCTTTGCAATTGCCTCAGGCCGCCCTTTCCCAGTCACCCACTTTTGTATCGCATCCCACCTTGACCCCGGATGGAAAAACCATTGTGTTTTCCTACGAAGAAGACCTTTGGAAAGTACCGGTGACCGGCGGGCAGGCGCTTCGGCTCACGGCCATGCGCGGCATAGAAAGGTCGCCGCGGATCTCACCCGATGGCAAATGGCTGGCTTTCTCAGCAAACCAATTCGGCAATTTTGACGTATACGTCATGCCCCTGGAAGGAGGTGAGGTAATCCAGCTGACGCATCACGATGCGGCCGATGAAGTGGACAGCTGGAGTTGGGACAGCAAAACCATTTACTTTACCTCGGGACGTTACAACCGGTTCACTGCCTATTCGGTACCAGTTACCGGGGGAACTGCAAAACGCCTGTTTCCACACTTCTTCAATACCATTCACGGTGTAATCCAGACGCCGGACGGCGAGTTTCTGTTTAACAATACCTGGGAAAGCTATCTGGCTGCCAACCGGAAGCGCTACAAAGGGGCATTCAATCCCGATATCCTGGGCTACCATCCCGAAACGGGGGAATTCAAGCAGTACACGGATTACGAAGGGAAGGATTTCTGGCACAGCGTGGACCGGCAGGGGAACGTCTTTTTTGTCTCGGATGAGGCAAACGGCGAATACAATTTATATACTTTCAGCAAGGGACAGAAAAAGGCCCTTACCCGGTTTGAAACGTCCATCAAACGGCCTTTTGTGTCGGCCAACGGAGAAAAAGTCGTTTTTGAAAAAAACTACCAGCTCTTTGTATACGATGTAGCAAGCGGCAAAACGGTCAAACCTGCTATTTCCGTGTCCCGCCATACGGTCCTGGCCAAGGAGCAGGAATTCAATGTGAGAGACCACATCAGCGATTTCGATGTTTCGCCCGATGGCAAAAAGATGGCATTTGTATCCCGGGGTGAACTTTTTGTAAGCGATGCGGATGGAAAATTCATCCGGCAGATGCCCGGATCGGGTGAGCGGGTGATGGAAGTGAAATGGCTGTCGGACAGCAAGACGCTGTTATTCAGCCAAACTTTCCGGGGTTACCCCAATTGGTATAGCATGCCGGCCGACGGAAGCGGTCAGGCCCGGCAACTGACCTCCGACCTTCGAAGCAACCGTGCCATCGCGTTTAATCCCGATCGCACGCAGGCGGTTTACCTCAGCGGGCGGGATGAAGTCCGGGTGATGGACCTGAAAACCTTCAAAAGCACAACGGTCGTCAAAGACGAGATCTGGGCTTTTCAGAATTCACGCCCTTCGTTTTCCCCCGACGGCGCGTACATCTTGTTTACCGCTTACCGAAACTTCGAACAGGACCTGTTTGTACACCACCTGGAGCGAAAGGAAACAATGAATCTGACCGGCACCGGCGTGAGTGAAACCCAGCCCGTGTGGTCGCCCGATGGCCGATCCATTTACTTTACGAGCAATCGGACAAGGCCCTCCTACCCAACCGGCATGCGCGACGCGAGCATCTACAGAATGGATCTCGATTATTTCGACTCGCCCTACCGGATGGACAAATTTGAGGAACTTTTCACCGACAGCACCGCAAAGGACAACGACAAAAAGAAACCGGATGTAGTCATCAACATGCAGGGGCTATCCGACCGGATTACCCGCATCAGTCCCGGTTTCGGATCCCAAAGCCGGCCGGACGTATTTAAAAAAGGGGAGAAGACCTACGTGCTGTACCTTTCCAATCACGAAGGCGGTCAGACCGCTACGTTCCGGACCGTATTGGAGCCGTTTGAGCACAACAAGACCGAACGCGTTGCCGGCGGCGCCCTGTCCAATCTGATTGAAGTGGACGGAAAACACTTTGCACTGAGCCGGGGTGCGATCCACAAATACAATCTGAGCGAGAACCGACTCACGAAAGTGGACATGGACTTCCGGTTCCAGCGGAATTTGAAAGATGAATTCAACCAGTTATTCTATGAAACCTGGGCCGGGATTGAGGAAAACTTTTACGACGGAACCTTCCACGGGGTGGACTGGAATGGGATCAGAGACCGCTACGCCCGGTACCTGCCTTTTCTCAATACCCGCTCCGATCTCCGGATCCTGCTCAACGACATGCTGGGAGAGCTGAATTCGTCCCACCTAGGATTCAATACCGGCGGAGGTGATGAACGAAAGGATTTTTCCTACACGACCAATGAAACGGGTTTGCTTTTTCACCCCGAGGATCCCTACCGGGTTCATCGCATCGTGGAGGGCAGCAACGCGGCCATGAAAGGGGTTGACATCCAGGCGGGGGATATCCTGGTAGCCGTGGACGGGGTCCGTGTGGACCGGCAAAAAGACCGGGACTACTATTTTACACGGCCCTCCCTGGCGGGTGAAATGCAGTTGACCTTCCTCCGGGACGGAAAAGAAATCACAACGCGGATCCGTCCCCAGAGCAGTGGAAATTTGCGGGATCTGCTTTACGGGGAATGGATCAGGGAAAACCGCCGCCGGGTTGATTCCGCGAGCCGGAACCGGATCGCCTATTCGTATATGAAGAACATGGGCGGGTCCGAATTGGAACGTTTCCTGATGGATATGGTGGAGCAGGAGAACCAAAAGGACGCGATTATCCTGGACCTCCGATACAATACGGGCGGAAACGTACACGACGAGGTGCTCCGCTTCCTGCAGCAGCGGCCTTACTTGCAATGGCAGTATCGGGATGGAAAGCGGGCTCCTCAAAGTAATTTCGCGCCATCGGGCAAGCCCATTGTCCTGATGATCAATGAACAGTCACTCAGCGATGCCGAAATGACGGCTGCCGGGTTCAAAGCCCTGAAACTGGGCACGGTCATCGGCACCGAAACTTATCGCTGGATCATTTTTACCTCCTCGAAAAGCCTTGTAGACGGTTCCTCTTACCGGGTACCGGCCTGGGGTTGTTATACCCTGGATGGCGACGATCTCGAATTGACCGGCGTGGCGCCCGATATCTTTGTGAAAAATACCTTCCTCGACCGGATTGAAGGCCGCGATCCGCAACTGGACCGTGCCGTTCAGGAGTTATTGAAAGAATTGGATTAAGCAGGCTTCCCCTGCCCCGGCTGCGGCCGGGGCAGGAAATACCTTTAGAAGAAGTACCTACAGAATCAATGTTGCTTCCGGAGGTATTTGGTGAGGATCACGATCTGCTGGCCATTTACCTTCCCTTCGATCTGTTCGGGATTGTCTTCCACCAGGCGAATGTTCCGCACCACCGTACCCAACTTGGCGCTCATGGTGCTGCCTTTGACGTCCAGCGTACGGGTAAGCACCACCGAGTCTCCGTCCTGAAGGATATTTCCGTGAGCGTCTTTATGCACGGGCTGCTCGGAAAGCTCTTCCGGTTCACCCAAGGCTTTTGCCCACTCCAGGGTGCTTTCGTCCAGATAGAGGATATCCAGCGCCTCGGCCGCCCAGCTTTCACCTTTCAATCGGTTCAGCATGCGCCAGGAGAGTACCTGCACAGCGGGAATTTCACTCCACATCGCCTCGGGAAGAAAACGCCAGGCATTGGGATCAAGGGGTTCGGTACCTTCGATCTGGGCGATCAGCGATTTGCTCACCGCGATCGCGGGATCTCCATAGGTATCGGGCAATACTTCATAAACCGTCAGTTCCCCTTCCTGCCCGGTCAATTCACATTTACCGGCACTTCTGGCCTTCAACTCGTCCGTCCACATGTTTTACTTCAGTTTTTCGCAAAGATAGGAATAACCCGCTGCACTGTATTATCTTTCTTCCATTGCGAGGGGGAGACCCCCGTGAGCGACCGGAACCAGCGCGACACATGCGTCACGTCGTCGAAGCCCATCTGATAGGCGATCGTGCTCACTGGAAGATTGGAATCCTTCAGCAGTTTCTTGAAACGCTGCAACCGCGTATACTGGATTTCGTGGTAAATGCTATGACCCGTGGTATCCCGGAAGCGGGTGTATAGGCTGCGCTTACTCAACGCCGTGGCTGCTACGACCTGTTCCACCGTCAAGGGCAAATGCGCGTTCTGGCGGATAAATGAAATGGCCTTCACGATTTCCGGATCGCCCGACGCAATGGTATCGGTCGACTGCCGTACGACCACTTCGGAAGGAACCGTCAGAATGGCCCGGTCGCGCGCCGGTTTGCCCTCCATCATGTCCGATAGCAGCTGACACATGTTGGCGGCGGTTGCGATCAGGTTGCGCGAAATGCTGGACATGTTCGGGAAGGTGATATTGCAAATCAGTTCATCGTTGTCCACACCCAAAACAGCCACCTCATAGGGGACCCGGATGTCTGCAAAACGGCAGGCATTGATCAGTATCTGCCCAAAGTCGTCGTTGCAGGCAAGGATGCCGATGGGTTTGGGCAGGGAGATCAGCCATTTTGCCAGTTGCGTGAAATTCTCACTGTAATTGATGCTTTCCATGTGTGTTTCCTGATCGTACACATAGAGGTTGAGGCGATGCCGCGCCGCATGCTCGCGCAGGCTGTCGCACCGTCCTTTCGACCAGCTTAATTTATTCAGTCCGAAAAAGCCGATGTTCTTAAAACCAATGCCCATAAAGTACTCGACGGCCAGTTTCCCGTCGGCATCGTAATCGCCTTTAATGTAGGGGATGGCATCTACCTGATTCATGGAAGTGGTCTGGATAATCGGTATCCCAAGCCGAAGCAGTTCGTCGGTTTGGTTGCAATAGGCCAGAATGCAGCCGTCCGGTTTGTAGGCCCGGATCATATCCAGATTCACCCGGGAAAAATCTTCCGGCCTTAGATAGTAGGCGGATTGAAAAATGATACTCCAATGCGTAATCGCATTGTTGTACTCGTAAATGCCTTTCAATAATTCCCGGCTGTATCCCCGGCCGGAGTCCAGATGAATGTAGACCTTTTTTCTTTTCATGCTCCAAATACGACGTGTTTTCCTTAAAAATACAGATTTCCCCGGGTTCCGGTACCTCCTTTTGCACAAAATGGCTAATAATTAGCCCCAATTGGCTTAACGTCGGATGAACGGAGGCGTAGATTTGTACTATTCCAAAAAAATAGCAACATGAAGAATGAGACGCGGAGAAATTTTTTAAAGCAGGCAGGCCTCACCGGGCTGGGAATTATGGGGGCAGGCCTTCTGAAAGGCGCGGAAATGGAGGCAGCTCATGCGGATCTGTCGTATCGTCCCACATCCAAACCCTTCAATATGGCGGGTTTTAAAGCGCCGCCCCTGGAACGCGTGCGGGTAGCGGTGATTGGTTTGGGACAGCGGGGACCTTCCCATGTCCGGAACCTGATCAAAATAGAAGGCGTGGAAATTACAGCCTTGTGCGATGTGGTACCCAGTAAAGCGGTTTCCTTGCAGAAATGGCTGGTAGAGAAGGGTGAGCCTTCGCCGCAGTTGTTTACCCAGGGTCCCGAGGATTGGAAACGCATGCTGGAACAGGACAACATCGACCTGGTGGTCCTTACCACCCCGTGGTACATGCATGCCGGACAGGCGGTTTTCGCCATGGAAGCAGGCAAGCACGTGGCATCCGAGGTGCCGGCGGCGGGTACGCTTCGGGAATGCTGGCAATTGGTGGAAACGGCCGAACGCACCCGGAAACACATGATGATGCGGTCTGCGTCCTACAGCCGGATGCGGTACTGGATGAGGGCACGGTCCCCGATCTTTTCCGCGCCCATCTTCACCAGCTTTGAGTTGTGGGCCACCGATCAGCCGAAAGCCTTGAATGAAGTGGGGGACGGCAGCAAAGAGGCCAATCTGAAATACTGGACGCAATGGCCTGAAGTAGGCGGAACGGATGAATGGAAGAACGATTGGGTAAAGATCCTGGATGCGGAGGTCAAGCTGCCTTCGGGTCAGACCGATCCCGCCGCGCTGACGGCGGAAGACAGGGATTTCGTGGCCGCGGGTTTCGAATTTGAGATAGACCCCCAGTTTGCCAACCAGAATTTCCGGTACATCCGATTTGTAGTCCGGCAGGGTAACTGGCCGAACCAGGCATTCTTCCAGGTTTCCCAGATCAAGTTCTGGGGTGTATATGCCGATTAGCCCGGCCTGAACCGGATGTCGGCCCAGCATGCAGGGGAAGGTAAACGGCTACTACAGCGGGACCACAAAGGAAGTGATTTCTCTCAGGGTCGTTCCTTTGAAACCGCCGAACCGATAAAGGTCACAGAAAGCAAATTCCTTCCCCTGCATTTTAATCCTGCCGCTGGCGGCCGCATCGGTCCCGTGCGTAATTATCTTCTCCAGCGTCATTTCTTCCATGGGAGAAGCTGCCATCTCTTCCAGGGCAGCCTGCATATCCGTTTTCCCCCGGATAACCCGGTCGCCCACCAGTTCCCAGCTTACCTGCTCTGATACATGGTCCAGGATAAACCCGATGTCATTCCGGGCAAAGGCAATATTGAAATCTTTCAGGAATGTTTTTTTCGGGGCGTTTCCACAGTCGGCTTCAATGTTAATGTTTATCATGATTTTGTATATTTAATGCTGAAATTACAAAATCATGGCTGAAACTACCAAGTGGAGCGATGAGCTATCCAGGTTGAAGACGATTATCCAGCAAACCGGACTTACCGAAACGACCAAATGGGGCACCGCCGTCTATACCCACCAAGGCAAGAATATTCTCAGTATTGCGGGGTTCAAGAATCATTTTGCATTAATCTTTTTTCAGGGTGTCTTCCTGAGCGACCCCGCGCAGGTGCTCAGCAGCGGGGAAGGCGGCAAGGCCAAAGCCATGCGGCAATGGCGATTTACTTCCGCCGACCAGATTGACGAAAAAAGGATCCTTGAGTACATTCGCGAGGCGATTAACAATGCCGAGGAAGGAAAGCAGCATAAGCCCGAAAAAGCCGCTCCGGTACCCACCCCTCCCCTGCTGGAAGAGGCCTTTCGAAAGGACAGCGGGCTGAAAGCGGCCTTTGAGACCCTGGCTCCTTATCAGCAGCGACTTTATAATGAACATATCAGCGAGGCCAAGCAGGAGGCCACCCGGCATTCGCGGCTGGAGAAAATAAAACCCATGATCCTGCAGGGCATTGGCCTGCATGACAAATACAAAAAATAGCGATGCGGTCACCTTCGGCGTTTTCGGAGAAAGAAGCTGTAAAGCTTTGGAACCAGTTCAGGACTGGTAACGGAGACGCGTTGAGTGAACTGATCCGGCATTACTATCGAGACATGTATTCCTACGGTAGCCGTTTCACTCCCGATGCCGAACTGCTGAAAGACTGTATCCAGGATGTGTGCCTGATCCTCTGGAAGAACCGGGAAACAATCGGTGCAACCGCGCACGTGAAATTCTACCTCCTCAAATCATTGCGTAGAAGGCTCATCAAAGAATTACAGAAAGACCGGCCGGATCTCCGCAGCCAGCTCTTGTTCCAGGCCGGATTCGACCGGGAACTACCCCGGGAAAGCATGATAATCCGGGACGAACAATTAAAGCAACTTGCCCTAAAGATGCGGAAATTGTTAAGCCAGTTGTCAAAAAGACAACAGGAAGTCATTTACCTTCGCTTTTACATGGAGGCGGACATTCACCAGATAGCCGCCATCATGTCGGTTACCAGACAATCGGTTTACAACCTCTTGCACGACGCGCTGAAACGGCTGAAAAAGCTCGCCGATCCATTGCACATCATGGTGTATCTTCTCCTTCATCATCCGAAAAAAATTTCGGAAACCCAGTAGATTTCAGAACGGGCGGCCTTTATCCCTATAAAGCGTACAACCAAACCAAGTACATGCAACTAAGCATTGAACAGCTGGTGTCCGACCCTTCTTTCCGGGATTGGGTGTTGGCACGGCCGGGAGCCGACGCAGGGCGATGGAACGAATGGGAACGGCAACATTCGGATCAGGCTGAAACAATACACACCGCCAAAGCGATTGTATTGGCTTTGCAGCTGAAAGAGCCCGTGCTTCCGGATCAGGAGATTGAACAAGAACTTCAGGCCATCCGCGAAGGCTTGGACGGGGCGGCGCCCAGGACCCGGCCCATCTACCGGATGACGTGGTTCCGCGTTGCGGCCGCTGTGCTTATCACGGCCTTGGGCCTGTCGTGGTTTTTCCGCAGCTGGGATAATAAGGCACCTACGACCACCGCTTTGGTGGTTGAAAACCTGCCCGTATCAGGCAAATATGAGAACCATAGCGATACCATCGTAGGGATCCGCCTGCCGGACCAAAGCCTGGTCCGTTTAAACAGGGAGAGCACCCTTGCCTACGATTACCGGGGGGGCAAAAGGGAAGTTACCCTGGAGGGGGAAGCCTTCTTTGATGTCTTCCGGGAGCCGTCAAGACCATTTCTGGTGCATGCCGGAGGCATCGTCACCCGGGTGTTGGGTACGAGTTTCCGGGTGCGCGCCAGAACGGGTGAAAACCAGGCCGAAGTCAGTGTGAAAACCGGCAAGGTTTACGTTGCTCCGGAGAACGACGCCTCTACGGCATTGATCCTGAGCCCGAATCAGCGCGTCAAATACGATCGCGACCGCCATCGTATGGAAAAAGGACTGGTGGATGCGCCCCAGCCCATCCGGGAGTCGGGGGAGACCCAAGCACACCAGGAATTGTTCCGTTTTGAACACACCCCCTTGACAAAGGTATTTGAAGAACTGGAAAACGCGTACGGCATTCCAATCATTTACGACGAAAGCATTGTCGCATCCTGTTCTTTATCGGCCACCCTGGGTGATGAGCCATTTTTCGAAAAGCTCAGGCTGATCTGCAAG
Organism: Anseongella ginsenosidimutans; assembly: GCA_029268045.1. GTDB lineage: Bacteria > Bacteroidota > Bacteroidia > Sphingobacteriales > Sphingobacteriaceae > Anseongella > Anseongella ginsenosidimutans_A. Next base: position 46,549 of record JAJUHF010000007.1, on the reverse strand, counting down.
GTGGTCAATGCTTCGTACGAGATCCTCGACGGCAGTGTCGTGATCTATGCGAAGGGCTGTAATTAGCAATTAAAAACGCATTGCGCCTCCGTCCGGGCGGGACCGGGCGCAATGCGATAATCATCCCGTAAAGTATTGTCAGATGGCCTTACGGGTAGTTTTGAACCGATATATGTTTAACCGTACAAAACCAATGTAATTTATGAAAAAAAGGCTAAAGAAATCAATTGTAGTGGCAATGAAAATCTCCCTCCTCCCTTCTTTGCTATTAATGTTGGGATTTTGCGCCAACGCGGAAGAATCAAACGGGCAGAAATTACTTGCGCAAAAATTAAGCCTGAAGTCCGACGGAAAGGAGCTTCAGGAAGTCCTGAAGAAGATCGAGGAGGAGGCCGATGTAATGTTCATGTACAGTCCGGAACTGATCAATGCCGGAAGCAAAGTAAGCCTCGACTTAAAAAACAAGCCGCTGGATCGCATCCTGGAGCAGTTGCTTCATCCGCTTCGGATTGACTACGAGGTGGTCAACCGGTACATTCTGCTCAATAAAACCGGAGTGGTTTTCGATCCCGCAGCGCGTCTTGCCGAATTGGGAGTGCAGATCCGCACCGTCAAAGGGAAGGTGGTGGATCCGGAAGGCAAGCCCATGATGGGGGTCAGCGTGGTGGAGAAAGGGACTACGAACGGAACTTCCACCGACACGGAGGGAAATTTTTCCCTTTCGGTTTCCACTCAACGGCCGGTGCTGGTATTTACCTTCATCGGATACCTTAGCCAGGAAGTGGAGGTGGGCGAACAGGCTGCAATCCAGGTTACCCTTGAAGAGGATTTGCAGCAATTGGAGGAAGTAGTCGTAGTCGGGTACGGTACCCAGCGGAGGGAAGCGGTAACCGGTTCGGTCGTTTCGATCAGCGGAGAGGATATGCGCGGAGTGCCCTCGTCCAATATTTCGCAGGCCCTGCAGGGTCGCCTGCCGGGGGTGGAGATATCCCAAACTTCCTCACAGCCTGGAGCCACCATGCAGATCCGGATCCGCGGGACACGCTCCCTGACTGCCAGCAATGACCCCTTGGTCGTGCTCGATGGAATCCCGTTTTCCGGCTCGATCGCCGACATCAATCCAAACGACATCAAAAGCATCGATATTCTGAAAGATGCCTCCGCCACAGCCATTTACGGCTCCCGTGGCGCGAATGGGGTCATTTTGGTCACTACCGCCAAAGGGGTTCCCGGACAGGACGCTAAGGTCAGCTACAATGGATATTATGGGGCAAAGACGGCTTTTGCCGAATATCCCATGATGAGCGGATCGGAGTTCGTTGCGCTCCGGCAGGCTGCCGGCCAGTTTACCAACGCGCTTGATGAATCCGACGACGTCAATACCGATTGGCAAGACCTTTTATACCAGACCGGTACGGTAACCAGTCACGACGTGAGTATCCAGGGCGGGAGCAGGAACGGCAGTTACAACTTTGGAGCAGGGTATTATCACGACGAAAGCCTCATTCCCTCGCAGCAATACAATCGCTTCTCCCTGCGCGGCTCCATCGATCAGCAGGTGGGGCAGTATTTCCGTTTCGGCTTAAACACCAACAATACCTACAATGTGACCGAAGGCTCGCAAGTGGGTTTATATGGCATCCTAAGCATGTCGCCCATTGCCGATCCGTTTAACGAGGACGGTTCCTGGAAGCGGACCGTAAAAATGCCTTTGGACGAACAGTGGGTGTATTCCCGGGAAATACTGGAAGGATTGGAAGATCAATGGCTGGACCAAACCCGGTCATACGCCACCTACAACGCCTTGTACGGGGAACTTCAGGTTCCCGGGGTGGAGGGTCTGAGCTACCGGGTCAACCTCGGACTCGATTACCGTCAGAGCAACCAGGGAGCCTATACCGCCGAGGGGATCAACAGCTCCACGGCAAGCACACCCTCCAGCGCGTCGGTCAGCAATTCGCATACCTACCATTGGACCATTGAAAACCTGGTATCCTACGACCGGATCTTTGATAAGCACCACCTCAACGTGACCGGTCTATATTCGGCCGAGCAGAATAAATACAACCGGTCGGCCATGTCGGCAAGGGATATTCCCGCTGATGCCTTTCAATTTTACAACATAGGCCAGGCGGCAGGGGAAATCACCGTGGACCCCGGTCAGCAGGATTACCAGGTAAGCGGGCTCATGTCCTGGATGGGCCGCGTCATGTATTCCTACAACGATTTGTACATGCTCACCGCCACCCTGCGTTCGGACGGCTCCTCCCGGCTTGCCAAAGGACATAAATGGCATACCTATCCCGCCGTTTCAGCCGGATGGAATATCGGGAGCATGCCCTTTCTGAACGGGACTTCCTGGATGAACCTGCTCAAACTCCGCGTCGGTTACGGGCAGACTTCCAATCAGGCCATCGCGCCCTACGCCACCCTGGGGCGGCTCAGTACCCGTCCTTATAATTTCGGAGATGCGTTCGCGACCGGATTTTACGTCTCCGAGCTGCCCAATTCGAATCTTGGATGGGAGTATTCCGAAACATGGAACTACGGGTTGGACTTCGCGTTGCTGAATAACCGCTTGTCCGGTACCATAGAGTACTACACGACCAAGACGAAGGATATTCTGCTGAATGTGAATCTGCCGGGCACCTCGGGGGTGAGCAGCTATACGGCGAATATCGGGGAAACCGAGAACAAGGGACTGGAGCTTTCCCTCAGCGGGGTCATCCTAAATAACCATAAGGGCTGGACCTGGGAAGCCGGCGTGAATATTTACGGCAACCGCAATAGACTGGTGGCCCTTGCGTCGGGACAGGAACGCGACGAAAGCAACTGGTGGTTTGTAGGTCATCCCATCAACGTGATTTACGATCATGAAAAAATTGGGTTATGGCAGGAAGACGACCCCTACCGGGACATTCTGGAGCCGGGCGGAAATGCCGGCATGATCAAAGTGAAATACACCGGCGAGTACAATGCCGACGGTTCACCAGTGAGAGCGATCGGCCCGGAAGACCGTCAGATCATGAACGTCGAACCCGATTTTCAGGGCGGTTTCAGCACGCGACTCAGTTACAAAGGCTTTGATTTCAGCGCCGTAACTGTCTTCAAAAGCGGAGGAATTCTGATCAGCACGCTTTACTCCGGATCGGGTTACCTCAACATGTTGAGCGGACGCCGGGGAAATGTCAAAGTGAATTACTGGACCCCGGAAAACACCGATGCCGACTATCCGAAACCCGGAGGCATCACCAGCGGGGACAACCCGAAATACGCCAACACGCTGGGTTATTTCAAGGCATCGTATCTGAAAGTACGCGCCTTATCCCTTGGCTATGATTTCCGCAACAGCGAATGGTTCCGGAACACCGGGATTGACCAATGCCGGCTTTATTTTACGGTACAAAATCCCTTTGTTCTGTTTTCGCCCTTCCATAGCGAAACCGGGCTGGACCCCGAGACCAATTCCTACGGAGACGAAAACGCGGCGGTAACTACCGCCTACCAGAGCCGCTTGCTTACGCTGGGTACCAATTCGCCGGCCACCCGGAATTTCCTGCTTGGAATCAACCTGACATTTTAGTTGACACTTAGAACGAATCAGATGAAACGGAGATATAAAGACACTTTCCTGGGAGCAATTGTCCTGACCCTGTTCCTTGTTGGCTGCAACAACATATTGGATGAAGAACCCCGCAGCATTTACGAGCCCGGGTTTTTCGCGACCGAAAAGGGCATTGACGGAGGAATTACATCCCTTTATGCGCATTTGCGCTACATTTACGGCCAGGCCTACTACTACAATACCTGCCTGACCGGTACCGACGAAGCCACCTACGCGCAAAGCGCCGACCAGAACTTCAAAGTCATGGACCTGACCGGGCAGGGGGAAATCACTTCCACCAGCAGCCGGGCCGACGTATTGTGGGGAACGGCTTTTTCCAACATCAACACAGCCAGCGGAATTATTGAAAACGCGACCGCGATCGGCACGATTTCCAATTCCCTGATCGCCGAAGCCCGGTTTTTCCGTGCCTTTGACTACTTTTTGCTGGTACAGACTTTCGGCGGGGTGCCCCTGGATTTGGGCGCGGGTGAACTTCGCTTCAACACGAATCCGGTGAGAACCTCCACGCGCAATACGGTACCGGAGGTTTACACCAAGGCGATCTTTCCCGACCTGCTGACCGCGGTAAATGATCTGCCGGAAACCGGACGGGTAACCGGGGGCGTTACCAAAACCCTGGCGCGGCTTTATCTGGCGAAGGCCTATTTGACCTACGCCTGGTGGCTGGAAAATCCGAATAACATACCTACCTATCCGGAAACCTCCCGGACCGACCCCGATGGCCACGACGCTCAGTGGTATTTTCAGCAGGCCTACGATGTGGCCGCCGAGGCCATTGATAACCCCGGACCGTTTGCATTGCAGGATACGTATTACGATGTAAACCTCGCCCAGAATGACCGGAACAACGAAATACTGCTGTATGCGGATCATACCGAAGCAAGCGAATTTTATAATGGGGGAAGCCTTACCTACGGCAGTGGAGGTGCTCCGGACAACTTTGCCGTTTGGATGATGACCTGGAATTATACCACCATCCAAAGTGCGGCTGATCCGGACTGGAACCGGGTGATCAGCTCCGTGCAGCGCGAAGCATCCCAGCACCTGGGCCGTCCCTGGACCCGCATGGCTCCGCCAATCGGCGTCATTGAGGACACCTTCGGGGACAAAACCAACGATTCCCGTTACGACGGAACCTTTACCACCGTTTACCGTGGAAACTGGCCTAAGGGAGGCGCGGAGGAAGAATTCGTGTACAACGCGAACAACATGAAGGTCTATCCCGGCGAACCCATTTTAACCTTTCTTGACGAAGAGCCCGCGACCCCCATTGACTACTCTAATTCCATCTATAAAAGTAATATTGGCGCCGGTGTGCTCCCGGGAAGAGCCGATTTTGTGATCTCGCCGCGGGGCATCAGCAGGATCGTCTATCCGGGTCTCTGGAAGCTGGGCGTTTACCGCACCGACAACGGAGATGGGTTAGGGCAGCCCAATGCGGCCAGTACCCGTCCGTTCAACATCGCCAAATTTTCGGAGCTGTATTTTATCGCGGCCGAAGCCGCCGTTAAGGGAGCCGCTACCCAGGGCGGGAAAAGCGCCAGGGAGTTGATCAATGTAATCCGGGCCCGGGCCGGCAAGTGGCGCTGGGATAACAATGGGAACGCGGCCAAGGTGGAAGACCACAGCGCCGCGATGATGGCCGCTACCCCGGCCACCATAACGATTGATTACATTCTGGACGAGCGTTCCCGGGAATACTACGCCGAAGGATACCGCTGGTATGATTTGATCCGCACACAAAAATGGACCGACCTCGCCTCTACCTACGAAATTGCAGGGAGCAATTTCGGGGACCACACCCCGGAGACCTTCACCCGCGATATCCAGCCCCATCATTACCTCCGACCCATTCCGCAAGGCCAGCTAGACGGACTGGAAATGACCGAGGCGGAAAAGGCGGCCTATCAGAATCCCGGCTATTGAGCGGATGTAAGGCGGTAAAAAATACCTATCTTTTCAGGGGCATTTGCCCGGTCGTTTCCTAGGAGACGGCCGGGCCTTGCCTTTAAACCGAAAAGGATGTCTCTGAAATGTAAAGCAGCAATCGCCGATGGAAAAGGCGGGTTTGCCATTGAAGAAATCGAAATCGCCGAGCCACAGGCCGATGAAGTAATCGTTCGGATAAAAGCGGCTGGCATTTGCCATACCGACTACGATTCCCTTTCCTGGGGGAAACCCATCGTGATGGGTCACGAAGGCGCTGGTGAAGTGTACCGGATTGGCCGGGATGTGCAGGGTGTCGCTCCCGGCGATCCCGTGATACTCAACTGGGCCACTCCCTGTGGAACGTGCTTCCAATGCCAGGAGGGTAACCAGCATCTTTGTGAAAACAACTCCCCGGTAGCCGCCGGCGGGAACGGTTATACGCCTGGACATGCGCACCTTGCGGGTACTACCCTGCAGGGAACGCCGGTGGAGCGGTCCTTTAATTTGGGAACCTTTTCAGAATACGCCTTGGTGAAAATCCTTGCTGTCGTCAAAAATCCTTCCCGGGATATGCCCTTTCCCGCCGCAAGCATCATCGGATGCGGGGTCATGACCGGTTACGGATCGGTAGTGAACGCTGCGAAGGTACAGCCGGGCTCGTCCGTGGCGGTGTTGGGTGCCGGTGGCGTTGGCCTGAACGTAATCCAGGCTGCCCGGATTTCGGGCGCTACGCGGATCATTGCCGTGGATATTCAGGAAGAACGGCTGGAAAGAGCACGCGGTTTCGGTGCCACGCACACGATCCTGGCCAGCAAAAGCGATCGGGGACTTGCCCAGGCAGCCCGCCAGGTAAAGGCACTGACCGCGGGCAGGGGAGCGGATTATTCCTTTGAATGCACGGCGGTTCCCGAACTGGGAGCGGCACCTCTGGCGATGGTCCGCAATGCGGGTACTGCCGTACAGGTCAGTGGAATTGAACAGGAAATCAGTTTCGACATGAACCTGTTTGAATGGGACAAACGGTACATTAACCCTTTATACGGCCAATGCCGGCCGCAGATCGATTTTCCCCGTATCGTGGATTTGTATGAGCGGGGACAATTCATGCTGGAGGAAATGATTACCCGGACCTATACTTTGGAAGATCTCGGAAAGGCCTTTGACGACCTGTTGGCAGGGCGGAACGCGAAAGGCGCCATCGTGTTCTAAGGACAATCCGAAAAACCATACGATATGTCAGAAAAATTCAGAACGATCGAATTGTCGAACCCGCGGTTTGAATCCGACCATCTGCGGTTTATCACGGTAAAAAGCGAAAACCTGAAAGGGCGGGGCGACATCTGCGTATTCAGTCCTCCGGGCATCGGCCGGGACGAAACCCTGCCGGTCATTGTCCTGCTGCATGGGGTCTACGGGAGCGCCTGGAGCTGGGCTTACGGCGCCGGGGTGCATCGTCAGGCCATACAGCTGATCGAATCCGGGGAGATCCCGCCCGTGGTCATTGCCATGCCCTCCGACGGCTTGTGGGGCGACGGCTCGGCATACCTTCCGCACAATGGATACGATTTTGAGAAATGGATTGCGCTGGATGTCCCGGCCGCGGTAGCCGAATGTATTCCCGGGGCGACCGCAGACAGTCCGCTTTTTATTGCGGGCCTTTCGATGGGCGGCTTCGGCGCCTTGCGCATCGGCGCACGGCATGGATCCAGGTTCCGGGCGGTTTCGGCGCATTCGGCCATTACCAGTCTCGAGCAGATGAAACTTTTTGTGGAGGAAGATCTCCGCCACTATCGACAGCCCATGGAAGTCGATGAAGACTTATTTCAGACCTGCCTGCAAAATCGCGCACAACTTCCTTCCCTGCGTTTTGACTGCGGCACATCCGACCTGCTGATCGAATACAACCGGGAATTGCATCGCCGGCTGAGCGAGCAGCGCATACCCCATTGCTACGAAGAATTTCCGGGCGGGCACGAATGGTCCTATTGGGAAGCACACGTGAGCAGATCCATCCGCTTTTTTATGGAGCAGCATCGCCTATAAGTTAAGGGGAGCGGCTTTTTATACTGCGGCAACTTTTTATATTTGTCCATTGCATAAACTACACCTGAACACACTATGGTCATTCAACGCCGGTTATCACGGGCTATGGTTTTTGCCTGGTTTTTTTGGGTAGGCAGCCTGCCGGTTGTCGCTCAACAGGGCAACTTTCCGCCCCTGGAGTTTAAACACGGAGCACGGATTGTTTTTCTGGGAGGATCCTTTTTCGAGAACGAATTGGAGGACTGCTACCTTGAGTTCGCTTTCACGTCGCGCTGGCCCGATCGCGCGCTTACGTTCAGGAATTTGGGTTGGACAGGCGATAATGTGTATGCTGAGGCACGCAGTACTTTCACTACCCCGCCCACGCCGTACCAGCAGCTTTTTCAGCAGATCCGCAGTACCCGGCCCGATTACGTACTCATCGCCTACGGCACGGTTGAAGCCCAAAAAGGGGAGGCCGGAGTTGAAGAATTCACGCGGGGACTGGAGGTGATCATTGATTCGGTGGACGCGCTGGGCGCCCAGACCATCCTGCTCTCAACCATTCCGGTCAGATTGGCGGGCACCCAGGAGAACACCCTGAATCTTAACAAAAACCTTCAGCTCTACCGGGACGCGATTGCGCGGATCGCTTCAAAACGGAAAAAGCGGTTCGTCGATCTCTATACTCCGGTTTCACAGAGTAAAGCCCCCATTTATGCATACAATGGGATCCATCTGAATGCTAAAGGATATTATTACGTGGCCCGGCTCCTTGAAGAAGCATTCGGATGGCCCTCCCGCGGTGAAACAATCAACCTCAGCGCCGGCGAAGGGAATGCGCCGCAAGGAGAACCCGGAGCGCCTCCCCTGACCCGTGAGGGAAACCGCTGGAAGTTCAGCGTTCAGGAAAACCTGCTGCCCTTGCCTATCCCGCCTTCGGGTGAAGCCGATCCGGTCATTTCGGTGCAACTTCGCGTAAGCGGTCTCCCCGCCGGGCGGTATCTGCTGGCCGAGAACGGAAACGAGCTGCGCACGGTATCTTCCGGGGAATTGGAAAAAGGGATCGCGTTGATCAGCACCGTCTCGCAGTCACAGGCAGCACGCCTTGCCGATTCGATCGCGAAAAAAAACAATTTCTTTTTCCAGCAATACCGTCCGATGAACCGAACCTATATCCTGGGTTTCCGGGAATACGAACAAGGCAGACACAAACAAGGGCTTCAGGAGCTGGATAAATTCATTGATCAGCTGGAAGCGCATATCCGGGAACAGATTGCCCCGGTAAAGAAAACCTATGAACTTATCCCTGCAAAATGAAATCTGGTAACATGAAATCCATCCATAGACGAAATGCGCGGACGCTTCCCTTGCTAGGCGTTGTCCTGTCCACGGCCTTGCTGGCCTCCTGTTCAGGCAACCAAAAAGCCCGACTTGAAGGGCTGCCGGAGGATCATCCGGAAAAGCAACTGGCCTCATTTGAAATAGCCGAAGGGTTTGAAGTCACGCTTTTTGCAGCCGAACCGCTCGTTGCCAAGCCCGTACAAATGAATTGGGACGCCCAGGGCCGGCTATGGGTCGTCAGCAGCACCGCCTATCCACACCTGAAAACCGGACAGGAAGCCAACGACAAGGTGTACATCCTGGAAGATACCGACGGCGACGGCGTAGCCGATAAGTCCACCGTATTTGCCGAGGGACTCACCATGCCAACCGGGGTTTTGCCTGGAGACGGAGGCGTGTATGTGGCAAACGCCACCGAGATCCTTCATTTGTCGGATACCGACGGCGACGGCAAGGCCGATACCCGGAGGAAAGTGCTGGACGGTTTCGGCACGGCCGATGCCCACCATCTGATCCATACCTTCCGCTGGGGGCCCGAGGGACGGATGTATTTTAACCAGTCGATCTACATCCACAGCCACGTGGAAACGCCCTGGGGGGTCCGGCGGCTGGAGGGGGGCGGCGTCTGGAAGTTGCAGCCGCATACGCTGGAACTGGAAGTATACGCCAAAGGCCTTATCAATCCCTGGGGATTACGTTTTGATCAATACGGCCAGTCCTTCCTTACCGACGGGGCGGGCGGAGAAGGCATTAATTATGCCTTTCCCGGAGCCACTTTTGTGACCTCGCCGGGCGCAGAAAGGATCCTTCGCGGATTGAATCCCGGCCAACCGAAACATTGCGGCCTGGACATCGTTTCGGGGCGGCACCTGCCTGATTCATGGGCAGGAAGCCTGATCACCAATGATTTCCGTGCCAATCGGATAAACCGTTTTCAGTTGGAAGAACAGGGAAGCGGATACGTGTCCCGGCAAATGCCCGATCTGCTATGGACCGATCATACCGCGTTCCGGCCCGTGGACATTAGCATCGGACCGGACGGGGCAATTTACATCGCAGACTGGTACAATCCCATTATACAACACGGCGAGGTGGACTTTCACGATCCCCGCAGGGATCAGGAGCGGGGCCGAATCTGGCGCATTACGGCTAAAAACAGAAAACTGGTGCCCCGGCCCGATCTGATCAACGCTTCCGTTGAAGACCTTTTGGAGTACCTGAAAGCCCCGGAATCCTGGACCCGTTCGCAGGCCCGCCGCCTACTGAAGGAAAAAGGAGCGGAGGAAGTGGCACCGGCGCTTCGGAAGTGGACGGCCGCATTGGATCAGACCAATCAGGAGGCCGAACGGCTGAAGCTCGAAGCCCTGTGGGTCTGGCAATCCATTGATACCTACAACGGACCCCTGCTGGAAAGTCTTCTGAATGCAAAAAGCCCTCAGGTCAGAGCGGGCGCTGTGAGGGCGCTGCAGCTCTGGTCCGAAAAAACAGATAACCTCGAAGCGATTCTGCAACGGGCTGCGGGGGATCCTCATCCTCAGGTGCGCCTGGAGGCGGTGATCGCCCTCCGGGATCTGGATAACGCCGGTGCGGCAAAAACCGCGCTGGCTGTCCTGGATCAACCCATGGATGAGTTCCTGGATTTTGCCCTGTGGCAAACCATGCGTCAGCTCGAACCGCGCTGGATGGCCAGCCTGCAAGCCAATCCCGATTTTCTGGGCGATCCGGCGAATGCCGCCTACGCGTTAAAATCGGCCCAAAGTTCCGAGGCCATCCGTTTGCTGACCGGCCTATACAGCGAAGGCCGGGTCCCTGCCCAATACCGTCCGGATGCCTTGTCGGCCATTGCAAAGCGCGGAGATGTGCAGGACCTCAACGATATTCTGGATATCGCAATAACGCGCTTCCGGGAAGAGGGGCAGGACGTTTCCGCGGAGCTTAATGCAATCGAAACCGCTGTATTGCAACGGAATGTGGCTGCCAATAAACAGCTTTCCCGGCTGGGTGACATTATCCAAGGGGGCGGGGAACCGTCTGCCCTGGCTGCGATGCGGGTCGCAGGCGCGCTCCGGGTAAACGCGCTGGAACCGCAATTGCGATCCTTTGTAACCCATGAAAACCGGAATTACGCCCGGACGGCAATGGGCGCCCTCACGTCGATGAATCCAGACCGCGCGAAGTCCCTGATCAAAAGCTTGACCGCGTCTGACCAGCCGCTGGATCTGCGGTTGCTGGCTGTGGCCCAGCTCGCTGCCATCCATGCACCGGAAGCCGCCGAAACAGGGGTGGCGCTGTTCAAGGAGCTGGAGGATCCCAAACAGGTACGCGTCGTGATCGACGCCTTCCTGCCGGATCGCGGCCGGGTAAAGGCGCTTGCTGAGAAACTGGGCGAAACCCGGATCCCCGAGGCCGTTGCCATGGAAGCCCGTCAGCATCTTCAGAATGCCGTTCCCTGGAACCGTCGTGAAGAAGCCGAAATCAAATCATTGATCAAAGGTCTCGAGGCCTCTGGCGGAACGCTTGCTCCGGAAAAAATGGCCCAGGATCTGGACGCGGAGCAGATCGCCGCCCTGGCAGCTGAAGCCAAGGAAGCAGGCAACCCAGTGAAAGGTGAAGCGGTTTTCCGCCGGCAGGAACTGGCTTGCTTAAACTGCCACGCGCTGGGAGGTGCCGGAGGGCTCATTGGCCCCGATTTAAGCAGCCTGGGTACGAGCTCTCCTACCGAAACCATCATCGAGTCCCTCATCTACCCAACCCGGTCCATTAAGGAAGGATATGAACTGCAGCGGGTTACACGAAAAGAGCTTAGCGATATTGTCGGCTACCTGGTCAGCGACCGGCCGAACGAACTTATCATGCGGGACGCCGGGGGCCAGGAGATCGCGATTCCCAAGGATCAGGTCGAAAGCCGCGAAAAGATCCCGGGGTCGCTGATGCCACCCGGACTGACGGCAGGTCTGGACAGGCAGGAGTTTCTTGATCTGGTCAGTTTCCTCTCATCGCTGGGTGAAAGTGGTTCCTTCCGCGTGCCTACTGAGCGCTACGTGCGGCGTTGGGAGGTTATTCAGCCTGGCGAACAATTGGCGGAAAAGATTCAGAAGGGCGGAATTGACGTGATCTCTGCCAACGAAAACCTGCATTTCCAGCCCCATTACAGTACGGTATCGGGGGCGCTGCCGGTAAGTGAGTTGCCGGTTCACGAAACAGGGCCCCATGCCCGGCACAGTTTCGTGAAATTCCAGGTCGAAGTGCTTACCCCGGGTGAGGTAACCATCCATTTCAGTGATCCGGGCGGGATCCGCAGCTGGGCGGATGAAGGGGAAGTGCCCATTCAGGATGGGAAAATGGTGGCGACCCTGTCACAGGGAATGCACCGGATTACGCTGGCCATCGACCGGAATGCGCGCGGGCACGCGCCGCTGTCGGTCCGGCTGGTCGACGGGAAAGCACAGACCCGACTGGTGTTGGGTCGGTAGAATAATTTTTCCGAATGGGGAAATAATCACTTAACTTTAGCATAGACTTTCTAACCCAATTTAAGATCATATGAAAAATCCCGGTAAGGATGCGGCTGGCAGGTCGCGTAGGAAATTTATCAGAAATGCCGCCGTGGCATCGTCTGTTTTTATTGTGCCCAGGCATGTGCTGGGTGGAGCCGGCTTCATTGCGCCAAGTGATCAACTCAATCTGGCGGCAATCGGAGCCGGGGGCAAAGGCGCCAGCGACATCCGGAACGCCTCGGTCAACGGGCGGGAGCGCGTGGTGGCATTATGCGATGTGGATTTCAAAGGATCCGCGAAAGCATCGGTTGAACGGTTCCCGAAAGCCAAACTGTACGCCGATTTCCGGGAAATGCTGGATAAGGAAAAAAGCATTGACGCGGTAACCATCTCGACTCCCGATCACGTGCACGGGCCGGCTGCCCGCTACGCCATGGAACGGGGCAAGCACGTCTATGTGCAAAAACCCATGACCCATAATATCCGCGAGGCAAGGATTCTCACCCAAATGGCGCGTGACCAGAAGGTCGTTACCCAGATGGGCAATCAGGGCGCATCCAACCCCCTGTTGAAGGTCGTTCAGGAATGGATCGACAGCGACCGGATCGGAAAGGTGGCCAAAGTCCAGATATGGACCAACCGCCCCGTCTGGCCGCAGGGAGGCCCCTTCCCCAAGCCCGCGCCCGGAGAAAAACCCGATGCGCTGAACTGGGATCTCTGGCTGGGGCCTGCTCCCGAAATACCCTTTACGCCGAACCTGCATCCCTTTAACTGGAGGGGCTGGTGGGATTACGGAACCGGGGCATTGGGCGATGTGGGTTGCCACCTCATTGACATACCTTTCCGTACCCTGGGCTTGAAATACCCCACCGATGCCGAATGCAGCGTAGGGTCGGTATATTCACAAATGTGGACACCGGATTATCACCCGGAAGGATGTCCCGCGTCTTCTTTTATCACGCTTCATTTTGCCGCTACAGCCAAAAGCAAATCGCCCGTGGAAATGACCTGGAGCGACGGCGGGATCCGGCCGGCCCATCCCGATATCATTCCGGCCGACCACGATATCGGAGGAGCTGACAGTGCCAACGGCGTACTGATCATTGGCGAAAAAGGGATCATTTCCACCAATATCAACGACAGTTCGCCTCTGATGCCGAAGCTTTACCTCAACGACGGGACAATGGAAACCCCGCCGGATCCGAAAAAGGACGACGAACCCGAATACGGTCATCAACGCAAATGGGTGGATGCCTGCAAAGCCGGCTTCAACAGCCCGGAACACAAGGCCCTGACCTCGTCTTTCGACTACGCGGGACCGATGACCGAAACCGTACTGATGGGCAACCTGGCCATCCGCAGTTATTTGCTCCGCCGCAAGAACGAAAAGGATCAGATGGAGTTTTTCGGCCGGCGGAAACTGCTTTGGGATGGGGAGAACATGCGGATCACCAACCTGGAAGAAGCCAATCAGTTTGTTGGCCGGACCTACCGGAAAGGTTTTGAGGTGTAGGCGCCGGGGCTTAACCCCGGTTTGTTGGCCTTTTATATTGTTTTCGTATCTTTATGATTGTTAAGTCATAAAGTGTTGAAATGGAATTTTTGAAGACCGTATACCAGGAAATAATTGGTTTTTTCAGTTTCCACGGCTTGCTGGAAATTGTGAAGTCGGGCGATTACGGCCGCATGCTTACCCTGGACGGCATCCGTGCCACCTTGGCGCCGTTTATCCCGGTATTGCTGGTAATTGAGATCATCCGAAGTCTTTTTTACAGGAAATTGACTTTTTCGGAATACAAGGTCTCGTTTTTTACCTATGTGCTAAACCGTTTTGTCTCCCGGTTTATCTCCATTGCGGCAGTGGCCTTCTGTATTGGTTTGTTCGAACCGATTGCCCTGTTTAAAACCGAATTCACCTGGTATTGGTTTATCTACGGTTATGTGATCTGGGAGTTCGCCCATTTTGTATATCATTACCTGGGCCACAAAGTACGGTTGTTCTGGTGTCTGCATTCTACCCACCACGCGCCCGAATACATGAACCTCTCGGTTACCTATGCCCATTTCTTCCTGGAAGCGCCTTACGCGGATGTGATCCGCACGTCGATTTGTATTTTGATGGGTGTGAATCCGCCCCTGCTTTTCCTAATCATGTTTGTGGACGGTTTCTGGGGTTCCTTCATCCATATAGGCGAAGACGTGCTGAAGGACGGCCGGCTTGGACCGCTGAACCGCATTATTTTGACGCCGTCCCATCACCGGGTCCACCATGCGCGGAATCCCTTGTATATGGATACCAACTTCTGTAATCTGCTGAACATCTGGGATAAGGTCTTCGGTACGTTCCAGCCGGAGCGGGAGGATGTGAAGATTGAGTACGGCATTACCCGTCCCATGAAAAAGAACAGCTTTCTGGACGCCTATTTCGGTGAAATTTATTGTCTGGCGAAGGACGTTTACTACGCCCCCGGTCTTAAAAACAAATTGCTGTACCTGATCATGCCGCCGGGTTGGAGTCATACGGGTGAACATAAAACAGCGAAGGTTGTCCGGGAAGAGTACCTCAAACAGCGGGGAGTTTCGCCGGCCGGTGAACAGCAGGCCGTTCCTGCTACGGAAACGCTTGCCGCAAGTCATGAAGGGGTTGCTTCTGTAGCGGATGCTTCTTCCGGAGATGGGGTTGTTACCCAACCGGATACCATCCAGGGCAACATGGCCTGAGCTAGCGGATGAGATGCCGGTATAGGCATTCGTACATGTCCAGCAGGAAATCGTTGATCACATCTCCGTTTGAATACGCGGTCTTGCAGCCGTTGGTGATCACGACGATGCCGAATTTCTCCCTTGGCTGAAAGTACATCGCACTGTAAAGTCCGTAAGCCACTCCTTCATGGCCTACCATTTGTTTGCCTGGGATAAGATAGTCCAGCGTCCTTAAGGCCATGCCGTATCCCGATTTTTCAGTCCGCACACGCTGCATAGACCGGCTGCTGGCTTCCGACAGAATGCGGACCTTGCCAGACCGTCCGTAGTTCATATGCATGATCATGTAACGCGCCAGGTCCTCCGCCGACATCTTCATTCCGCCGGTGGGGGATAAGACCGGGGCGCTGTAACCGAGTTGATAGTGCTGCAATGCTTCCGCCCGTGACTCATACGCGGCGGGTGAAGCCTCGAAACGGCCGTTCGTTCCGTCATAGGCATACAGGGTAACAAAACGCGAGCTGTCCAGCTGGTCCACGTCATAACCGCCATAGAGACCCAGCGGTTGCAGGATATGGCGGCGCACGTAGCGGTCGAACCGCCGTTTAGCATATTTTTCCAGAATGGCCCCGGCCAGATTATAATTGAGATTACAGTACTGATAATCGGTTCCCGGAGCGTAGGGGTTATAGGATTTTGCCCACTCGTGATTTTTCGCCGGATTGAATGCGTCCAATGTAAAATAACCGTTCTTATCGTTGATGCTCGACCTGTGCGACAGGATCATTTCCAGGGTGATCACCGAATCGGGGAAGGCCGGATTGCGCACCGGAAAGCCGACCAGTTCACCCACGTCATCATCCAGCGAAAGTTTTCCGGCCTCCACCAGTTGCAGGATACCGGTGGCGGTGAACGATTTCGAAATGGAGGCGATGCGGAAAATGTCCGTGGAGGCCAAGCGCTCCCGGGCGGCGGTATCTTTCCAGCCAAACGCCTGACTATACTGTAGCCGGTTGTCTTTGACTACCGCCACAGCCACGCCGATGGCCTGGTATGCGTCCATGATCGAGGCGATCTCCGAATCGAGCGATGAATCGGCGTCGGCTGTGCGCTGGGCCAGGACCGGCGATTGGCCGGCCGCGGTGCTTAGCAAAAGGAGGCAAGCCGCAAATCTGAGGTGTTTTCGAGTTTTCATGAATCAAAGTTAATTCTTTGTGGCTTTTTTGCGCAGACGATGTATATTTGAAATTTTTGTATACCAAAACGGAGGCTTTTGTGAGTATTTTCAAACTTGTCATTCTTACTTTTTTGGGTCTTGTTACAGTAACCCCGAATCCGTCCTGCATCACCGACCGGAATGCCGGCGGACATGAAGGCGGACAGGCCGGCTATACCGAGGCGGATGTCCTCCAGGCCTATGAGGCATTTAATAAACACCTGCTGCACCCCAGACGGAAACTGTACATGCGCGATACGGAGGCCGATACGGACGTGGGGGCAATCTGGACCCAGGCCATTTACTGGGATATGGCCATGAACGCGTACAAAAGAACGGGGTCGGCCCAGCACAAACAATTGATCACGGATATATTCGAGGGGAACTATGCCCATTACGATCGGTTCAATTGGGACAATGGAAAAGTCTGGTTCATCTACGACGACATCATGTGGTGGGTCATATCGCTGGCCAGAGGGTACGAGTTGACGGGCAATGCGGATTACCTGAAACTATCCGAAACCGGTTTCGAGCGGGTCTGGTCGGGTTCTCCGGTGGTAAAAGATGGAGGATCCTACGATCCGGTGGAAGGCGGAATGTACTGGCAATGGAATCAGAAAAATCCGCCCGCGTCCAAAAAAGGCGATGGCAAAATGGCATGCATAAACTATCCGACCGTCATTGCCGCGATGACGCTGTATAATAATACGCAGAACACCCAATACCTCGACCGGGCGAAGGAAATTTACGACTGGGCCTCGTCAAACCTCTTTAATAAGCAAACCGGGGCGGTTGCCGATTCCAAACACGGCAGCGGGGAACCCCACTGGAAAATGCATGTGTATAATCAGGGGACCTGCATTGGGGCGGCCGTGCTCCTGTATAAGGAAACCGGAGAGGAGCGCTACCTTCGCGACGCGGTCCGGGCAGCGGATTATGTGAAGGATCAAATGTGCGACCAGGAGGGAATCCTGCCTTTCCGGCCGGGTGAGGAGCAGGGCGTTTATACCGCTATTTTCGCGCAATACATCATTCGGCTTATCGAAGACGGAAATAAGCCCGAATACCTGCCCTGGCTCCAAAAGAACATCAACCGCGGTTGGCAGAACCGGGATCGGGACCGGGGATTGACCTCCAAGAATTACAACCGGAAGGTCAGCGCTTCGGAAGCGGTGAGTTGCTACGATGCCTCCGGCATTCCGGCCCTGATGCTGGTTTGTCCGGCGGATGCTAATTAGCGGTCGGCGCGGTTTTCCTGAGCGAATAGTACAGGGGCAGGCCGGTGAAAAGCAGTCCACCGACGATGTTGCCGGCCGTCACGATCAATTGGTTGCTGAGCCACCAATCCGAAAAGCTTACGTTCGCCCCCAGCAGCATGCCGGTAGGGATGACAAACATATTCACCACGGCATGCTCGTACCCCAGTGCGAAGAACATGAATACAGGCATTGCGCAGGCCATGATCTTTCCCACGGTGGACTGGGAGGTCATGGCCATGACCACGCCCATGCAGACCATCCAGTTGCATAGGATGCCCTTCACGAAGGCCGTTGCCAAACCGGCGGTACCGTATTGCGCGTATCCGATGGTCTTTTTTTCAGCCAGGTTGACCAGCATCTGTTCGATGGAACTCAGTGCCTGCGGTCCGTCCCCGCTTGCCGATGCCAACCAGAATAGCAGGCCGAATAGCAAGCTTCCCAGCAGATTGCCTGCAAAGGCAAGTGAAAGTGTCCGGACCATCTGAATTCCCTTGATGCGCCGTTCAAAAAACGCCAAGGGAACCAAGGCAAAACTTCCGGTAACCAGCTCCAGGCCCAGGATCACGATAATGGCGAACCCCACCGGGAATACCAGGGCTCCGACGATCCCGTAGCCGGTCTGGGTAATGGCCAGGCAGGCCAGCGCGACGGAGATGCCCAGCAAGGCTCCGGACAGGGCGCCGCGGACCAGAATGTCCATTGCGCCGAGACCGGACTTGGTCAGCGCGCTCTTCAGCATGCTGTCGGCCACTTCTTTTGGATTTACATAGTCCATGTTCGATGGGTTAATTTTTTGAGATAAACACGTTCCCGTCTGCCACTTTTACCCGATAGGTTTTCAGCCTGCATTCGCCGCCGCTGAGGCACTCGCCCGAAGCAAGGGAAAATTGCATTTTGTGGAAAGGGCAAGCCACTTTCGGTTCTTCTCCCGCGGTGCCCACCATGCCCCGACTCAATGCCATTTGCCTTCGGTGCGGGCATTCGTTCTGCACGGCATACCACCTGTCCTGTCTTGAAAAATAGAACAGCGCGATTTGCTCGTCGTCCCGTTTTACACATACGCCGCCATTGGGAATGGTGTCTTCAACCCGGCATGCCAGAAACCAGGAGGTTTCCGTTACTGTTTCCATGAGTGTTTCCATAATCTGAACTTGCTAATGTGTTGTATAATCTGATAGTCTGTTACCTGTCGTTCTGATCCGGCCATGCGCCCGCCATCTTCTGTTCACGCAGCGGCTGAAACGCCACGCTCGGATCTTTTTCTTCCGGTGAATTCACAAAGTGGACAAACCGCCGCCGGATTTCAGGGGTTTCCACCGCAGTTTTCCATTCGCAGCGATAGGCCCCCAGCAGGCATTCCATTTCCTTTTCCCATTCAGCCGCCATTCCCAAACTGTCATTTACCACCACGTTTCGAAGGTAGTCGATGCCCCCATCCATTTTGTTGAGCCAGGTGGCGGTACGGGTCAGTGGGTCGGCGGTTTGGATGTAAAACATGAGAAAGCGATCGATGTACCGGATGCAGGTTTCGCTGTCCAGATCGGTAGCCAGCAATTGCGCGTGCTGGGGTTTCAGTCCGCCGTTTCCGCATACGAAGAGGTTCCATCCCCGCTCGGTGGCGATGATCCCGAAATCTTTGCTCTGGGCTTCGGCACATTCACGCGCGCAGCCGCTGACTGCCGATTTTATTTTATGCGGCGCCCTCAGTCCCTTGTATCGGTTTTCCACTTCCAGCGCGAAGCTCACGCTGTCCTGCAATCCGAAACGGCACCAGGTACTGCCCACGCAGCTTTTTACCGTGCGGAGGGCCTTTCCGTAAGCGTGTCCGCTTTCGAATCCGGCGGCGATCAGCTCTTCCCAGATCAGGGGAAGGTCATTCAGGTGCGCCCCGAACAGGTCAATGCGCTGGGCTCCGGTTATTTTGGTGTACAGATCGTATTTTCGGGCGATTTTTCCGATGACGATCAATTTTTCCGGGGTGATTTCCCCTCCCGGAATGCGCGGCACAACCGAATAGGTGCCGCCCCGTTGGATATTGGCCAAAAAGCGGTCATTGCTGTCCTGGGCGATGTCGTTGCCACGCTGCAGCACCATTTCGTTCCATAAGCTGGCCAGGATCGAGGCGATTATCGGTTTGCATATTTCGCAGCCCTCGCCTTTCCCGAAGGAATCCAGTACCTCATCGTAACTTTTGATCTCATGGATCTTGATCAGATCGTACAATTCCTGCCGGCTATAGGGGAAATGCTCACACACCGATTTGCGAATGTATTTTCCCTGTTTTTTCATGGTGTCCGCCAGGATGTCCTTCACCAGGGGTACACACCCGCTGCAACCGGTCCCTGCTTTGGTACAGGTTTTCAAGGCATCGAAGGTTTCACATCCTTCGCCGATGGCCTCGATCAGCCGACCTTTTGTTACCCCCTCGCAACTGCAGATGATCGCGCTTTCCGGAAGCATGTCCAGTCCCGCGGCCTGGGATGCGGCTTTGGTTCCCTTGCTGCCGAGGATCAGTTCTTCCGGGTTTTCGGGAACGGGTAAGGCGTTCGCAACGGTCTGAAGCAGCATATTGTATTGCGAAGCATCGCCCACCAGAATGCCGCCGGTCAGTTTGGTTCCATCGGCACTCAGGTTGATTCGTTTATAAATACCGCGGTTACCGTCTTCGAAAACAACCGACCGGCTGCCAAAGGGGTTGCCGAAGCTTGCCAGTTCAACCCCGGCCAGCTTTAGTTTGCTGCTGCTGTCGGCGCCGGAAAATGCTTTTTTCTCACCGCAAAGATTCGCGGCCGCCACGCCGGCCATGTCGTATCCCGGCGCTACCAGGCCGAAGACGGTGTTTTCGAAAAGCGCACATTCTCCGATGGCGTACACATCGGGGTGACTGGTTTGCATGAATTCATTGACCACGATTCCGCCCCGCGGGCCTACCTGCAATCCAGCCTGGCGGGCCAGTTCATCGCGGGGCTGGATACCGGCCGAAACCACCAGCATATCGGCCGGCAGCCAGCTTCCGTCTGCGAAACGCACCCCATCGATCCGGTCTTTTCCCGTGATCTCCACCGCTTGTTTGCCCAGGTGCACCTTCATGCCCATGGCCTCGAGTTTTTCTGCCAGAACCCGGCTTCCGGCCGAGTCAATCTGTCTGGGCATCAGCCGGGGCGCGAACTCCAATACGCCGGGCGCCTCAACTCCAAGGTCCAGTAGCCCTTTTGCCGCTTCGAGCCCCAGCAGCCCGCCACCCAATACCATCGCATGCCGGGCACGCGAGGCGAACATTCGAAGCTTATCCAGATCGTCGAAGGTCCGATAAACCAAAACCCCGTTCTTTTCCCTGCCCTGTATTTCGGGTACAAAAGGTGAGGAACCGGTCGCAAGGATTAAATAGTCGTAGGCAGCTGTTTCACCACGCTGGGTGTAAACCAATTTATTTTCCAGATCGATGTGGGTAATCCGCTTATTCAGATGCAAACGAATGCCCTGCTCCCCATACCAGGACTCCTCATCCAGATAAAGCGCTTCGGCGGCGACCCCATCCAGGTATTTACTGAGATTTACCCGGTCGTAAGCAGGGTGTTTTTCTTCTCCGAAAACAGAAATTGCAAAATTTTTAGACTTTTCGCTCAATTTTTCGCAGAATTTATGGCTAACCATGCCATTTCCGACCACTATAACCTTATTTTTTACCATTATCTGAGATGTTTATCAAAAATCTACATAAAAAATCGCGTCATTTTGTAGATATATTAGATTATGCCGTAAAAATAAATCAATTATTTAAAAATTCGAGTCATTTTTGATACAAAAATTCTGAAATCGTAAAAAAAATTGGATAATTGCATCAATTATGGCAAAAAATAGAACCAAATTTTGGACATTGCTTGGGTCCGGGCCTGGAAATCCTGAATTTTTGACGTTAAAAGCTGCACGGATTTTAAATTCTGCCGAAATAGTTCTTTTTGACGAGGGAATTAGTGCTTCAATTCTTGATTTTATTCCCGATTCGTGTGAAAAGGTCGGTACGCAGGGCAATTTTTCCCGAAATTCCATCCGTGAGGTAGAAAAAATCAGTAAAAATAGGCAAGTGATCCGTTTAAAGAGCGGAGAACCCTTTCTTTTGGAGTCTGAAAGGGTGGAACTCGCCCTAGCGCGGGAATTTGGCTTCGAAACAACCTATCTCCCCGGGATCACTACCATGCAGGCCATGGGATGTTACCATATCCCGCTGACTCACCGCGGGTTGAGTGAAGGCATTCTGACGATCCGCGCCGGAAGTGCCGGCACGGCGCTGCAGACGGAACTGGCTCTGGCCCTGCAGACAAATTCCACCGTGGTGATTTACCAGGCCGTGCCCTATGTAGAGGAAATTGCGAAGCTGTACCGCTTCTTCGGGAAAGAAAATACGCCTGCGGCCGTAATCCAGAACTTTTTCACGGCGCGGGAGAAGCTTGTTTTCACAACCGTCGGGGAACTTGCCGGAACCACAAGGCAGCATCGTCTGGGCGCGCAGGGGCTCGTGGTGATCGGCGAGGTCACGCGGCTGGGGAAGCGCGTCGTGCCTGAAAGCTTTCAGAGCGGGAACGTGTAATGGACCACATCCTCGCGCCGGCCACCTATCTTCCCGTAGAATCGCAGGGCATAATCGTCCACCGTATCGGCCTGCAGGAATACTTCCCTGAAACCCTGACTTCGGCAATAATGCTGCAACTCCTTCATTAACGCAGCGCCGATACCCTGACGCTGGAGCGCGGTTTCTACAGCCAGATCGTAAACATACACCTCATTGGAAGAAAAATACACCGAGGGAAGTACGTGTGCGGTAAGACCTCCAACCACCCGGCCATCTTTTTGGGCTACAAAAAAGAACACCGAGGGCTGTTCGAGCAGCTTCTGCAGATACGCGTCGGAAGGCAAACTGACCTTTTCGTTAAAAACCAGTGCATAAAGCCGGATCAGGTCCCGAAGGCAGGACAAGTCATCCGCGTTGAGTTTTATAATTTTCATTGGGGTGGTGTTTGGAACCTAAGCTCCGGTAAATTTACAAAATCCACCCCGGCGAAAGGCGAAGTGGGGCCGCGGGGGCCCCACCAGAATATACGCCTTCGCTTCTTGCGCAGGATTATTCAGCCCATAGGGCCTTGATCGTTTCTTCCTGGCCCTTTCCGTCCGGACATGCATCCCCGGGCGTGTTTGCCCGATAGCGATTGCCCTCCACGCCGGAAATTACGCGGCTTCCCGGCATTTGAAGGAATCCGTTGGGATCTGCACGCGGAATCCAGTCGGAAGCATACCGAAGAAACTGATTCCGGTAATCTTCGGGCTGGATGGACAACCAGGATATTTCATCGTATCCCCAGGTAAAATGATCATTCAGATTATATACTCCGGGATGATCGCTTACGCCGAAATTGTCGAATTCCACCAGGAACGGACTTTTGTCGCAACTCCACCCGCTCGGGGTGATCCCCCCTTTGGTCCGACCGTAAATGGCGTCCAGATAATAGATTTTCAACTCCGATTTCATGGGATCGCCGGGGATTTCCTTTAAGCGGAGTGGGAAGGAAACGAAATCGAACAGCAGTTTACCCTCCACGGCAATGCCTCCGCCAGGCAGGTGCGCGTCGCACAGCACGGTGCCGCGTCGGGCAACACTTCTGGCAGCGCTTCTTACCTTTTCCAGCAGGTCGCGCCAACCCGCGTATCCGTTATCCCGGTCGGTCATGGACATCAGTTCGGCCTGCCCGAAATGAATCGCTTCAATGCCGGCTTCCATGTACCGGCGCGCCATGTAATAAAAGAACATGCGCGTTTCGACCTGGGAAATATCGGGGACGCTGGCTCCCGTATGCCAGAAATTGACCAGCAATCCCTGAGGATTGAGCATTTGCTCGTAGGAGAAGTTCCGGTTTTCCACTGGCAGATCGAATGCTTCGAATACCCAGGCAGGAACCGGCACCACATTGACCTTGGTGGAAACAATCTCGAAGATCGAGGCCTGAAATACGATTTCCGGATCGAAGGCGTGCATTTCCTCCACCCGGGCTTTCGCTTTTCCGAGGAAATCCGGATTGTTGAAATGCTCGGGGACATTCCACGAATAGATGGCCCGTCCGATGAATTTTGCGCCGACGTTTTTCAGCATGCGTACATCGTCCTCGCGATACGGATAAGGACCGTCGTTGAAGAATCCTTCGCTCACCAGAAATTCGGCCTGCGTGATGCTTCTGGACAGGTAGCTTTCCAATACATTCCGGGGAATGACCCCGTCGCTGAATTCATAACTTCTTTCGGCAGGCCGAACGATCTCGTTTTCAGTCACCTCGCTCTTCCGGCAGGCGGCCGTTACGATCAGTAGGATTGCAATAAATAATTTCTTCATCATGTTTGTCATTTGAGCTGCTTTTAGGGACATGCAGGCAATTCGTTTACGTTCAGTAGCGGCTCTCCCGGCGCCTGGCGGAGTTCGATAATCGCTTCCTCATTCTTTATCACGCCCTTGTCAAGGAGGTCTTTGATAAGACAGAAACCAATTTGGTTGGGGGTGGAAGCAATGGGGATTACACCGTCCGGACCGCCGTTATCCAGAATATATACATTGCCCCCGATGTGTTCGAGCGCCTGGAATCCGCTGAGCCCGTTTACCTTATAATGATTTTTGAAGATCAGGTCACCGCCGATGTGGCGGATTCCGCCGCTCCAGGCATACCAGGTATCCAGGTTCCATATCTCTCCTTTGGTGCGGTCGCCGGTAATTTCCAGGTCGCCGCCCACATAGGTGAGTTTCCCCAGACCGCCTCCGCCTGAATCCATGCTGGTTGCCGGGTTGATCCGCAGGCTCCCTTCGATGCGGGCAATTGCCGAAAAGCCGGCGTTTCCATCGGGACTAGCCCAGAAGAACAGATTCGGGCAGTTTTCGATGATCAGATCGCCCTGAATGGCGGTGTAGGCTTTGAAACCGTTCGGATTGGTCAGCTGCAGGTTATTCCGGAGGACAATGCTGCCTTCGCAGGTAACCTGGTCAAAGAAACCTTCGGTATTGGTGATGCCTGTATTTTCGATGGTCACCGTCCCCTTGGCCCAGGAAATCCGGGAAGCGATTGTTTTCAGTAGCTGATCGGTGATGGCAGATCCGGTAATCCGCAGATTCATGACCGTATCCGATAGGGGACTGAAATTTTCAACATCGCTGGCTGAAGCGATGACGTAGCTGATGATATCGCTGCCGGGCATCTCCCCGATGAGGGCGGGATCGTTTACCGAGCCGGGCGCGTTTCCCGACAGCAGCACCTGGCCATCGATGATTCCGCTCTGCATGAGGTATTTGATCACGCAGAAACCGATGTCGTTCGAAGCGCAGGGTTCGTTCTCCCCCAGGGTTACGTTGTCGGTCAGGGCAAGCGTACCTTTGAACAGCTTCAATCCCAGCAGTCCGGAAATATCGGTGAGCTGCGGATTCCGCGTAATGGTCAGGGTTCCGTTCATAAAATACAGGTTCCCAAGGTCCCTGATCGCCTTCAGATGTTTGTTGTCCCGGATGGTGAGCGCAGCGGTGACGGCATTGAGGCGGGGAATGTCCAGGAACTCGATCCCGGTATCCTCGATGATCAGTTCGGTGACTTTCTGCAGGTTCAGCACGGAAAGATCGGTGATGTTTTCACCGCGGATAATCACCGAGTGAACTTGATCGCCGCCACGGAATGCGGCTACTTCGGCCTGGCTGGTGAGTGTATGCTTGCTGCCGGCCGTCAATTCGTTCTCCGGCTCGGAACACCCTTTAAACAGGAGTATAAACGGGACGGCGAACAGCCAAAAAAATCGATGTATTCGGTTCATTTTTATTCGGTTTTAGGGTTCAGGTCAATTTCACGTTGGGGGATCGGAAAGAAATAGGCGTATTCCTCCTTAACCGTTTTATTGGTAATTCCTTCCAGGACGCGATTGATCCGCCGCAGTTCAAACAGGCCGTGGCCTTCGAACGCCAGCTCAAAGGTTAATTCATTCCAAACCGCCTCCCGGAATTCGGCGGGTGATAGGCCGGGAGGAAGATCGTCGAGCCCTGCCCGGTTCCGCACCTGGTTGACCCAATAGTAGCCTTCCGCGGTAGGTCCTGCCGCTTCTGCGTAAGCAAGCGCCACCTCTGCAAAGCGGATCAGGTAAAGATTCGCCGAAGTCCGGTGGCCGTTTGAATACGGGTCGGCGTATTTCCGGCAGAAGGGATAATAGAATGCGAACAGGGTCGGATTGGTACTGCTGAGGTTGTCTTCCGACCACTCGGCAAGCAGGCTTCCGTCGGCATTGTAAATGGTGGTCACCATCAGGCGTTTGCGCAGATCGTCGTCGTCAAACCGATGATAAAAATCATTGTCCACCCGGTAATATTGCCAGCAGGTCTGCCCGGGTTGAATGATGGTCTGCACTCCGCCGTCGCCCTGAAGGGAAGAGGAAATGTATACGGTGGGCAGTCCCAATCCGAACATCTGCGGAAGCTGGGAGTAATTTCCTTCCTGCCCTTTCCCTTCGCGGGACATGGAGGTGATGAAGATGTGTTCGATGCCGTCCCCCTGATGGCGGACGTCATACACCCTGGCCAGATCGGGATCCAATCCGTACACGCTCTGGCCGTTCAGCACGGTACCGGCTAGCTGGGCTGCTTTGCTGTACATGTTTTCGTAATCCTGCACCCATTCATAACCAGGAGCGCCTGTCATGCGGGATGAAGCCAGGGTAAGATATACCTTGGCCAGCAGCGACTGGGCGGCCACTTTGTCGGCGCGGCCCTGCTGTTTTTTGACCTCCATCATGGCGATCGCCTGTTCCAAGTCGGCGATAATGAACGCGTAGAGCTCTTCGATGCTTGCATAACGGACCTGGCCCTGGTTCACACTTTCCACGACTTTCTCGTGCAGGGGAACGCTTCCGAAGGTGCGCACCAGCATGAAGTAATTGAAAGCGCGCAGAAAATGGGCCTCGCCCAGAAACTGCTGCTTGAGCTGGCCAGAGATATTGGTCATTTTGCTGACGTTCTCCAGTACCGAGTTCGCACGGCTGATGCTTAGGTATGCGTATTTGAAGAAATACAGAAACTCTTCGGTGTTGGGCGTTACATCCCAGGTGTACAAGCTGGTTTCCAATCCTTTGTTATAGGACTTATACTGGTTGGTGGGGATATCGGTCAGGTTGAATAGGAAGCGCGCGCCGTATTCGATGTTGTTTATCGGATCGTAAGCATACAGCAATGCATGCAGCGCGTCGTTCTCCGTATTATAATAATTCTCGTTCGAATAAACGCCAAACGGTGTTTCCTTCAGCATGTCTTCGCATGCAGTGCCCACAAGGCACACGAAGGAAAGCAGGGCGATGATCAATTTTTTCATGCCTTTTAGTTAGAGTTAAAACTTTAATTCCAAGCCGGCGGTCAGTACCATGACCCGAGGATAGGGAGTCCCGCCCCGGCCGTTCTCGCCAACCTCGGCATCGTATTCACTGGTGCGCGAAAATGTAAGCGGGTTCGCTGCGTTCAGGAACACTCTTCCTGCGGTGAGAAAACTCAGCTCCGGCAGGGTATAGCCCAGGGTAACGTGCTGGATGCGCAGAAACGAACCGTCTTCCACGAACCAGGAAGAGGCAAAATATTGCCGGTCCGCCCGCAGGCTGGGGCGTTTGTTGTTCTGGTTCACAGCCGTCCATCTTCCTTCCTGAAGCGAAGGACTTTCGAGCTTCCTCAGGGAGAAAATATCGTTTCCGTAAACGGAGTAGAGCAGGACCGATAAATCAAACCCGCTTTGGTGGTAGAACCGCAGATTCAGACTCGTGGTGAAATCGGGATTCGGGTCGCCGATGATTACCCGGGCGTCAGGATCCAGGGTGCCGTCCGGATTGAGCCCTACGTAGTTGAATTCACCCGGACGGGTATTCTTGGTGGGGTTTTCCGGCATTTCCTGAATGATCCCGTTGACCTCGTAACCGTAGAAGGAATTGATGGGATGTCCGATGGCAAGCACATTCAGGTAAGCGTCGTTTAGGATGCCTTCGCCGTAGGGCTCGTAACGTACTCCGTTCGCGTCCACCAGGTAGCCGGAACTTTTCTGGCTTCCGATATCCAGAACCTTGTTGCGGTTGAGGTTAAAGATCAGCCCCGCGTCGAAGCGGAGTTTGCCCTGGGTGACAATGCGTCCGTCCACAGCCAGTTCGATTCCCCGGTTCTCGATCTTGCCGTCGTTGGTCCAGACCCGGTCAAAACCCGTACTTGGGTTCAGGAATTGCTGACGCAGCAGATCCGACGTCCGTTTGTAATAATAGTCGAAGGTTACATCCAGCCGGTTCTGCAGCATGGACAAATCCATGCCGATATCGAATTGCGCGGTCTTCTCCCAGCGCAGATTCTTATTCGCCATCCCGCCCCACTGCACGTAGCGGTTGCCAATCCCTTCCCGTCCGATTTCGCGGCCTACCCCGTAAATGATGTATTCTTCATCGCCCAGGTAGTAGTAGTCCTGCCCAAACTGGGAAATGGTCTGATAGGGGGCGATACCCTGATTACCGGAGATTCCCCAGCTGGCCCGGAGCTTCAGGTGGTCAACCAACCGGGAATCTTTCAGAAACTCCTCTTCGGACAGCCGCCAGCTGACGGCCCCCGAGGGAAAGAAACCCCATTTGTTATTATCCCCGAACTTCGAACTCCCGTCGGCCCGGGCGGTGAAGGTCGCCAGGTAACGGTTTTTATAGCTGTAATTCACCCGGGCGAAGCCGGAAGCCAGCACCGTTTCGGTGCGCGCGTTACTGATGAACTGCGTTTCGGCACCCGCCATGTTTTCGTCCTTTAGAATATCATTCGGGAATCCGCGACCCACTGTATTCAGCGACTTGCTCGTGGAGTTTTCGTAGTTGGCTCCGACCATGGCCGTGAGGTTGTGATCCGGATTGATGTTTTTTGTATAGGTTAAGTAGCCATCCAGTGTCAGGTTGGTATAGTTGGAGGCCGCCCGGCCGCCTTCCCCATTGTAAAGATCGCCCCCTTGGGTATAGACCGGCGGATTGAAGAAATTCGATTCGCCCGAACCCGCGCGTACGTTTCCACGGACGACCATCTGCAGCGGCGAGGCGATGTCCCAGTTGAACTGCAGGGTGGCGTATCCATCCAGATTACCCGCCTTGTTGACACGCTCGTTGGTCATGGCCACCGGATTGCCGTAATCCTGGGGGTTGAGTTTATAATAGGTGCCGTCCCCGTTGTACACGGGATAGAGCGGGTTCCGGTTGTAGTCCATTCCGTAATTGATATTCCGCTTTGCGCGCCAGATCCCGGATTTGGTCAGGACGGTGAGCCCATGGGCAATCTGGTGTTCATAGGACAGATCGAGGGAGGTTTTATTGTAATCGTCTTCCCGTTGCATACCTTGTCCCTGGTAGTGTCCCAGGCTGACGAAATACTGGCTCTTGTCGCTGCCGCCCTGTACTCCTGCGCTGACATCGGAGGTAATGGCGACGTCTCTGAAAACATAATCCGGCCAATTGGTATGATACGGCCAGGCCCCGCTTTGAATGTCGGCCCGGGAAGGGTAATACGTACCGGAGGGGTCACGCTGGCCGATATACAGCGGATCGAGTCCTGCATTTTCCCGGCCTTCGTCCGACAGCAAAACCATTTTATTCACATCCCGCCAGTAATCGAGGTTATCACTGAAGGAGGTGAAGTTCGTTTTTTGGTTTAACCAGATGCTCGCTCTTCCAGTTTCACCCCGTTTGGTAGTGATCATGATTACGCCGTTGGCCCCCCGGGAACCGTAAATCGCGGTAGCCGACGCGTCTTTCAGGACCTCGATGGACGAAATGATCGCGGGATTGACCGCATTGATGCCGCCTGCCGTACCCAGTGGAATCCCGTCCACCACCACCAGCGGGGCATTGGACCCGTTGATGGAACTGACTCCCCGGATCCGTACCGTGGTTCCTCCCTGGGGATTATCGTTATTCCGGTTCATGATCTGCAGACCGGAAACCCGGCCCTGCAGCAGGGACTCGAAGCTGCCCATTGAATTCTGTGCGATGTCTTCGCCTTTGATGGAGGCAACGCTTCCGGTGAGATCGCTTTTCCGGGTCGTACCATAGCCCACGACCACCACCTCATCCAGCCCGGCCACATCGGCCTTCATCACCGCCTGGATTGCGGTGCGGCCTTCCAGGGGGATCTCCAGGTTTCGGTAGCCCAGAAAGCTCAGCACCAGTACCCCGTTGGGGTTGATGTTCTCCAGGCTGAAACGCCCCTCCAGGTCGGTGGCGGTTCCCCTGTTCATACCTTTGAGCAGGACGGACACGCCCGGCAACGGCGCGCCCGCGGTATCGCTTACCAGGCCGGTGACCGAAATCAGCGTGTCCTGCGCCGACGGGGTATGGGCGGGTAAAGCTTGCGTACCGAGCGGTGCCGGCTCGATCCGTATTACCCGTTTTTCCTGGCTCCATTTCAGGGGTTTGCCTTCCAGTAATTGATTCAGGATGTATTCCAGACTTACTTCTTTGGCCTGGATGCTCACCTTCTGTTTGTCGTCCACGACCATCATATCGTACATGAACCGAACCTTTGCCTGACGTTCTATCGCGTCAAACACTGCTTTTAGCGGCGCATTACTTACCGCAACCGTAATTTTTCCCCGCTGATAGAATGCCCGGGGTTCGGCCTTCACGCCCAGGGCGCAGAATACGACCACGAGCATGCTGCCCCAGCGACTGATACATCTCACGTTTTGCTTCATTTAAGTTTTAAATTAATTTAGGCAAGCAGTTGACCGGGTGATCAACTGTTCCATGTCTTTCTCGTACTTAAAACCGGAAATCCCGCCGGTCGGGTAATAGGTTTCGTAAATTTTTTATTAATTGGGTAAAAACCGACATTAGCGGGCAGCCAATGAATGATATCGACTTGTTAATGCAATTGCAGGAGCGGCGTCCGGGTGCTTTCGACCGGCTCTATCTCGAATATCGACATTGGTTGTTTCTGGTTGCAGTCAGTTTTTTACAGGACGAAGCCGAGGCGGAAGAAATAACCCAGGAATTCCTGATCGACATCTGGGAGGAAGAACTGTATCAGGGGATTGTCGCGCACCACGGCAATTCATTGAAGAATTTCCTGTATGTAAGCCTTCGCAACCGCTGCCTGAACCGGCTGGCAAAGGACCGGACCCGGAATAAGCGCTACCTGTCCTTTTTCATTCCCGATACCCATCCGGTTATGCCCAATGATTTGGAGAACAAAGAACTGCGCCTTCAGCTCGAGGCGGCCATGGAGCGGCTTCCTCCGCGGCAGGCACAGGTATTCAAACTGGCTTATCTATCCCACAAATCCCGCCGGGAAATTGCCCGGGAGATGGATATATCGGAGGAGACCGTGAAAAAGCAGATAGCGCTTGCATTGAAAACTCTTCGTCGAATTCTCAAAAAAATCGAAAACCTATAACCCTCGGATACAGAATATCTGTTCTTAATCAGGAAATATGAAGACCAGGCCGGATCACATACACCAATTGATGACGGAAAAATTAGCGGCTGTCATCAGCGCCACCGACGAACATTATCTTGATGAATTAATCGAGCGTGATCCGGTATTACGTCAGAAGTGGGAAGCGCTTCAGCAGGCCTGTATGCCATCCGGCGCCGAAAAAAGCGCCGAAAGGCTGCGAAGCTGGCCTGCTACAGCCGGGGAACTGCTGGCCGGTAAAACCGTGCCCCTGCGGGCCCGCAATCTGGCTTGGAAAAGGTTTGTGGGAGCCGCGGCGGCCATCGCGCTGCTGGCGGTGGCGGGTTGGCTGCTTTTCCAAGACAGGGCAGGGTCCGGGAACCCTGCCGGGGAATTGGTCTCGCGTCCCGGAGATCTCGAACACATTCAGCTCGAACTGGCCACCGGTAAGAAAGTGGACCTTTCCCAGATGCAGGACAGCCTGGTCATGGACGGAATCAGGTTAACCCGTAACGAGGAAACCCTGACCTACCGTCCTGCCGGATCGCTTGCCGGACTGAATACCCTGAGGGTCCCGGCGGGCGCCACGTACAGCATTCAGCTGGCCGACAGCACCCGCGTTTGGCTCAATTCCATGACCACCTTAAGGTTCCCCTTTGAATTTTCCGGCAGCACCCGGGAGATAAGCATTGAAGGGGAGGCCTATTTGAAAGTTGCAGAAAATTCCCTCCAGCCTTTTATCGTCCATCTGCCCAAGAGCGATGTCCTCGTGACCGGTACCGAATTCAATGTGAATACGTATCAGCATGCAACCGACCGGATTGCGCTGGTTGAAGGTTCGGTCCGTCTTACCGCGGGCACCGCTACCACCTCGCTGACACCCGGAACCCAGGCCGTGTTCAATCCCGGTTCGGGATGGACAACAAGCGCCTTCGATCCCGACCAGGTGCTGGGCTGGCGACAGGGTGTTTTCTACTTCTACGATACCTCGCTGGAAGAAATCGCTGGTGTAATCACCCGCTGGTTCGGAATTGTGGTGGTCATCGATAACCCGTCCATCCGAAACCGCCGGTTTGCCGGTATGCTGGACAAGAACCAGCCCCTCGAGGTGTTTCTGGACAACATGAAAGCCATCGCCGGTATCCCGTTTTATTATACCGATAATCGGCGGGAGCTCCATTTTACGACCGAAGACGGACGTTGAATCCTCCCGACCGGCAAGGACTAACTCCTATAAGTCAGCACCACCCCGCCATTTGCCAGCGGCTGGGTCGTTGCCAAAGCCAGGTTTTTCTTCGGTAATCCGGACGCGAATAAGGGTCGGCCCTTGCCGGCTATTACCGGTGCGATACCGATCCGCAACAGGTCGATGACATCATCCTGAAACAGGGTTTCCGATAACTTGGCGCTGCCAAAGACATACATGTCCTTGCTCCCGGAGGCTTTCCGTTTCGCAATCTCTTCGGAAACATTTTCCCTGATGAGCGTGGTGTTGTTCCAGGTGGCCTGGTCCAATGTCCGGGAACAGACAATTTTTGGAAGCGCGTTCATTAAATCCGCGATTTCCCCGGTTGCGGTCTGCCAGTGGGCAGCCATTCCTTCATAGGTTACTCTGCCAAAGACCAGGTAGTCGGCCTGATGTAACTGCTCAAGAGATAGGGTCTCCAGTTCTTTGCCCCAGATGGTTTCATGAAACCATAGGTCCCAATTGGTTTCGCCTTCGAAATAACCGTCGAGCGTCATGATGTTCCACATAATGAGCTTTCCCATGATTGTCAAATTTTAATTTCTAATACGATGTGAAGATAAAGAACTTCAGCGCTAGAGAAAGGGGGCGGTGCGACGGAATGACGGGGCATTTGCGGCAAAACAAGTGCTAATTTGCTTCTTTCGTCAAGGCAAGAATAGCTCCCTGCGGATCACTGATTATCGCATATTGCAAAGAACCGTCCCGATTGGCAGACGAATAACTTCTTTGTAGAATTGGATTAGTTGCTCCTGTGCATCCGCCGTAATGTCGGTTGAGACAATGGAGCCGATGGGGGTTTTCTTTTGTTCCATTTGGTGTTTATGAGATGGAGGAATAGTTAGTCCAAGAGTGTCTGGATCGCGAATCGGATTTGTTCTGAATAGGGCGCCTCGGCATCGTCATCGATCAGATTGCCTTCTTTATCGACCAGCATATAGCGGGGAATTCCATCAATATTGAAACGGCTACTCAACAGGGCGTATTCGTCTTTGCTCAACAGGTAATGTTTGCCTGCTATTTCTTCGGACTTGATCGTGTTTTCCCAGCTTTCTTCGGAACAAAGCACGCCCAGGTAGAGGAAAACAACATTTTTTCCTGCCATGTCTTCCTTCAGGGATTTTGCAGCCGGCATATTTGCCATGCACGGACCGCACCAGGGCGCCCAGAAATCGATGTATACTACGTTTCCCAGGTAGGGTTCTGTCAGCGCTTTAAATACCTCGCTTTGTTCAGATTGTAATGCGGGTATTACAGACGCATCCGAGGAAAGCGGCTCCGCGAGTTTCTGTGCGAGCTCGGAGTTTATCCTTTCAATCTCGCTATATATCGCGGGCGTTGAAATTTGATTCCGGTAAAACGCCAGCTTTTCCTCACTTAAGGGCTTCCGGACCCGTTCCATCAGGTCGGTTGCGATGATGCCGAATAATACGTCCTGGCCAGTTCCTGGCCTCAGCCCCGAAGCAAATTGCCGCAACCGTTCTTCCGACGCATCCATACTCAAACTAGTCGAGGCATTCTCAAAAATGCCCCGGTATTTTTCAAACAGTTCGATGGCGGCTACCGAATCGGTTTTGTAAAGGGTTTCAAAGGATAAAAATTTCTCTTCATCTCCGAGATCCAGCGTCGCTCCGTCCGCCCGGGCCCGGGCCAACACTTCCCGGAGGGAATGGCTTATCTTGGTATTTCCTGAAACGGACTGGCCATAACTCAGGTACTCCTGCAGAAAAGCTGAGTAGTTGGATGTCAATAGGCCAAGTGGATTATTTATTGGGATAAGATCCAGAAACTTCATGTAATCGGCTGAAAGAGATACCTCGCGTAGCCAGCGATACCGCATCAGGTCATCGGCGGCCGAGTACCTGATCCGTGCGTCCATCCTTGCTTCCTGGCACGGCGAAAAAACCTACCAGCGAATTTCCGAATTTGAACATGATCTCCTGGGGATTCAGCAGGTGGAACGTCGTATTAAATCGCCCCAAACTATCCAGGGAAACCAGGTGAATTTCCTGATCGCGCTGTGGCAAGGGTCTATAAATGATGTTGGCGTATTTGTAATTATCTTTTCCTGGATCAAGATAGGATTAATTTTCAGAACTTTAAATACCCGTCAGCGGTACCAGTTTGCCCTTTCGCTTGACCAGGTTTTTATAATCCCACTGAATCTGTTTCGATTTTTCCAACCATCGTCTCAGGTCTTTGGTATGGATCTGTTCGCAATTGGTGTAATGTGCCGAGGCATCTTTGAATTTTCCGGTACCGGGCTTCAAGGATTCTTCATCGAAATCCGCACCGCTCCAGAACATCAGACGCACACTGTCTTTAAGCTTATGGTACCCAACCGTGGGATTCCCATCCAGAAACCAAACAGGATGCCCGTGCCAGATCTTGTATTCTGCTTCGGGGAGGCCCTTGCATATTTCCGTAAAGAGGAGATCGCAAATACGTCTGTCTTCGTCTGACTGCGCCTGGTGATACGATTTGATTTCTTCCCGCATGGCTTTCGGTCCAGTGATTTAGAATTACGTTAAAGATAAGGCATTGAAATTGGTATCTTTAATATTATGATAAAAATAACGGCCAATAATGGCAATGAAGATTATCTGGTTGAACTTACTTCCCGTACCGGGAACAAGGTGATAGCAGATGAGCCGCTTGCGTTGGGAGGCAAGGACAATGGATTTTCACCGAAGGAATTGCTGGCATCAGCCTTGGCTACCTGTACCAATGTGACAGTCCGGATGTTTGCCCGGCGAAAGGAATGGGACCTGGAAAATGTATTGGTGGAGGTTGAACTGGAGCAATCAGACGGTAAAACAACGTTGCACAGGAGTGTCACATTCCAGGGCAACCTGGACGAAGAGCAAAGGCAACGCTTGCTGGCTGTTGCCAATGCCTGTCCATTGCATAAGATCCTGACCGGCGAGATCGCGGTGGAAACAGTGATGAAATAGTTTTATCGGGTACCTTCCGCTGTGGGTCCGTAAAGTCCGGGTACGCTCAATCCATTGGCGCGCAGGTAAGTTACCAGCTGCCCCCGGTGGTGATAAATGTGATTGCACAACAAGGTGCGGATAATCGCAGCTCTCGGGGTGGGCGGGATCGCCGCCTGGCCGCCTTTGATGAGGCTCCAGTTTTCCATGGCCTTCGACTCATCGAATGATTCGATGGCTTTTTGGGCTTTGGCGAAATTCTCTTCGAATTTGGCTACGATATTGGCGGCCCGCGTTAAGTCTTCCCTCTCATATTGATAGGCATCCAAAACAAGTTCATTTTGGTTGAGCACAGCAGGATACCAATCGTACATGGCCGCAATGTGCGAGGCCAGCTCAGCAGTTGTCCAGTTCTTCTCTGCCGGTCGCCAGTTCAGGACCGAGTCGGTTACGGCGTTTAGCAATCTCCTCGTATTTTCTCCTTCGTGGAGAAATTCATTCATCAACTCTTGTTTTAGCATGATGCGATTTATGTTTACTATTCCTGCAAATATGCATCATTTTTCTTCGATGAAAAATTTTTCGCTCTACCGCAAAACTGCGGGTGAATGGAAAGTATTTTTTCGCATCTTTGCATCCCTATAAATTTTTCGGATGAAAGCGTCCCGGAAAGCTGCCATTGGGTTTATCTTTATAACCCTGACCATAGATGTGATCGGCTGGGGGGTGATCATTCCCGTGATGCCGGAACTTCTGGTTGAGCTTAAGCATATTCCACTGAATGAAACCAGCCGATGGGGCGGTTATCTCGTAGCGGTTTTTGCAGCCATGCAGTTTTTGTTTGCGCCGCTGATAGGCAACCTGAGTGACCGATTTGGAAGAAGACCCGTTATTCTGATATCGCTGCTGGGGTTCTGCGTGGATTATCTTATCCTGGCCCTGGCTCACAATTATGTGCTCCTTTTTATAGGCCGGGTGCTGTCCGGTATAACCGGAGCCAGCTTTACCGTGGCCAGCGCCTATATCGCCGACATCAGTACCGACGAGAACCGGGCGAAGAATTTCGGTTTGATCGGCGCAGCCTTCGGGTTGGGTTTTGTGCTGGGTCCCGCGTTGGGAGGATTGCTGGCCAGCTGGGGACTTCGGGCTCCCTTTTATGCGGCGGCGGTACTTTGTTTTCTCAATTTTATTTACGGGTATTTTGTGCTTCCCGAATCGCTGAAGGAGGAGAACCGGCGGGCTTTCGATTGGAGGAAGGCAAATCCGGTTGGCTCCCTGAAATTCTTGGGTACTCACAAAACCTTATCGGGTCTTGTGCTGTCATTCGTGTTTATTTATCTGGCTGCTCACGCGGTGCAGAGCAACTGGAATTACTTTACCATGTACGTATTTAACTGGTCGGAAAAGCAAGTGGGTCTGTCTTTAGCCATCGTGGGCGTGCTGGTGGGTGCCGTGCAGGGAGGTCTCATCCGGTTCATTAACCCCAAACTTGGCGACGAAAAGACCACGTATCTGGGCCTGTTCCTGTATGCGGTGGGGTTGACACTCTTCGCGTTCGCCACCGAAAGCTGGATGATGTATGTTTTTCTGATCCCCTACTGCCTCGGCGGGATAGCCGGACCAGCCTTGCAATCCATTATCACGAAACATGTACCGGCTAACGAACAGGGGCAGTTGCAGGGCAGCTTAACCAGTCTGATGAGTTTGACCGCGGTTTTTGGTCCCCTGATCATGACCAGCCTTTTCACCTATACTACCCGCGAAGACTCCCTAATCCACTTGCCGGGCGCGCCGTTTTTATTGGGTGCCCTGTTTATGGTGGTCAGCATCGTTATTGCCTGGAAGGTATTGCATCGGCAAAAGAAGGAAAAGGAGGAACTTGCAGCGGTTCCTGAATCAACAGCGGAAAGCGAGAATATTCCCCTGTACTAGCGTGCCGAAACGGGACTAGCTTTCCAAGGCGGCTTTCAACGCTTCGATGGTTTTCTTTTGACTACCAATGAAGATCTGGTCCCCGATAATCACCACCGGTCTTTTCAGGAAGGTATCGTATTGGAGGATGAATTCCCGGTAATCGGCTTCGGTAAGAATTTTGTTTTTCAGGCCGAGCTCTTTGTATTTCAGTGACCTTTTGCTGAATAAGGATACGTGGCTCCCGGCCAGGTCATGCATTTCATCGAGTTGCTCCGGGGTGATTTTCCGGCTCCGGATGTCCTGCAATTCAAAGCCATTCCGCTCATTGATCTCAAGCGCTTCCATAATGCGTGCGCAGGTGGAGCAGGTGGAGAGGTAATAGATTTTTTTCTTCATCGTCTGGGAAACACCTAACTGACAGCCCAAATTACGAAGATTATCTGATTTCTCAGTCTTTCTCCCCTGCGATACCGGTCCGGACTTCTCCCGCACGCCGATAGCTGGCGACGATTACGCCGGTGGGCGTAACGACATGGCCGGTTAAATGGAAAGACGAGGGGAGGGCATCGCGGTTGAAAAGCTTTTTCCCCCGACCAAGGATGAGCGGGTGGATCTTCAAGCGTATTTCATCTACCAGATCATGCCGAAGCAGGAGGTGGACCAGTTCACTGCTGCCCCAAACCTGCAAATCCGGCCCTGGGGAATCTTTAAGCTTTCCTATGGCGGCAAGGTCGTTCAGGAACACGGTGTTCTTCCACTCAGACCGGTCCCGGGTATTTGACAGAACGTATTTCGTGCCCGTGTTGATGCCCGGCCAAAAACTCTCGTGGTGGGGCCAGTAATTTTCCCAGATCTGAAAGGTTTTTCTACCCAGAAGGTATTCGGCCGGCTGCAGCTCCTGTTGCACAACCTGATCGTACACTTCGTCGTCATACGGCGCCACCCAGCCTCCGTACTGAAAGCCGCCGGAGGTATCTTCTTCCGGTCCACCCGGTCCTTGCATGACTCCATCCAATGAAATCATGGATAAAACAGTTATTTTTCTCATAAATTCAAAGCTCGAAAAGAAGACGCATACCTTTACGGTGCGAATGGGACAATTAAAGGGGGGAAATGCGAACAAAGGGTACGTATCTTGCTGAAAGTCTGTTATGGAAATACGAATCAGAGAAGCCACCGAGCAGGACATCGAAAAATTATTGACTTTTGAGCAAGGGGTCATCGAGGCTGAACGACCCTTCGACCCCACCTTGAAAGACGGTCACATAACCTATTACGACCTTCCCGGCCTGATGGCAAGCAACCAGGCAATACTTGCGGTAGCCGAGCATCAGGGCGAACTGGTGGCTTCCGGTTACGCCCGATTGGAACCCGCCAAGCCTTACCTCAAGCATGAACAGCATGCGTACCTGGGTTTTATGTTTGTCGATCCGGCGCATCGCGGAAAAGGCATAAATCGATTGATCATCGAATACCTGATTGAGTGGGCCCGTTCACAAAGTATCCACGAACTGAGACTGGATGTGTACGTGGAAAACGGTCCTGCAATCAAAGCGTATGAGAAGCTGGGCTTTTCAAAGCATCTGGTGGAAATGCGCTTGAACACAGAAGACCAACCCGGAGGCTTGAACCTATGATTAAGTTTCATTAACTTGGCGATCATAATTCTGCCCCAGCTGCAGATGCATCCAGGATGAAGGCATCTAACCACATTTCGGGTGCCGGATTCTCCCTTTTGAGAACCAATACAGGTATTTATGAGGACAGATCCACTCCTTCACGCGCTGTATCAACTACCGGATTTTCCCGATGCACTCCGGCCTGATACGGAATACGGTGTCCGATTCAGAAAACATGTAGACAGCCTGGTGGAATTCAAACGTTACGATCATCCGGAAATTCTGCTAAGTGCCGGACATCGGGCGAACGAGATGTATTTCCTGAATCAAGGATTAGCCCGTGCATACAAGTACGATGACCGATCCGGCGATGAACTCACCGACTTTCTGTGGGAAGCCCCCGCATTCGTGCTGGATGCAGAGAGTTTCTACCTCCAGCAGCCATCGGAAACTTTTCTTCAGGTGTGGGAAGGGGAGGTGATATCGGCCAGCTATGCGGACCTGGAAGAAACCGCACAATTATTTCCCGAGGTCCTGTTGCTTACACGGTCCGTTGTGGTGGAACAGACCAAGTATTACCGCCAGCGTTTGGATAACATACGAACCATGAAAGCAGAAGCCCGGTATCGGACGTTGCTGGAAAAACATCCCCGCATCGTGCAGAATTTTCCGGTATATATCCTCGCATCCTTTCTAGGTATCGCTCCTACATCCCTTAGCCGATTAAGGCGTCGTTGATCTCTTAGAGCAGGAGTATTTGCTGACATTTGTCAGTTTATTTTCTGACATATGTCAGGATGAATTCAGAACACTCGTTTTAGTTTTACCCTATAACGTAATCGGCGGCGATTTACATGAGAAACACGCACATGTGTTTATCATTATGCCGGGCTGCACCGAAAGGGAAAGCCCGGTTTTTAATTGACGTTCATGAACACGATCTATTTAATAACAAGCCGGTTAATCACCCCAACGGTGAGATTGAACGGGATCGTACCGCGTATTTCCAACTTCGGCGGTAGAAACAAATTCCGCCGAAAGCCCGCTTCAGGGCTTGGGTACTGCTAAAAAACCGAAACGGCCCTTTCCCGGGAGAAAGAGCCATTTCCGTCCGCTGCGATTCGACAAGCAGCCTTACAACTAATTCAGTTTAAAGCTAAACATTTTTTGGTACCCTTTTTTTCGATGTGTTAGAAAAAAGTTCGCATTATGGTTCTAAATAAAGTAAAAATAGCCATCGTGGCATTGGTTAGTTTCTCTGTAACCGCATTTCTTGCTTTCGACAGTCCAGATCCTGTCGGCGCGGAAAATCTAAACATTGAATGGTTTCAGTACCTAGGTGATGTTCACGGTGATGCCGAAGAAAATCCCGATAACTATCAGAAAGTTACCACCCCAACCGGATGCGACGGTGGCCAATTTCTTTGTGCAATACGAGCCGAAGAAGATTTGGCTAACCCAGGACATCCTACGCAAGAAGGTGTTGACAATCCGATGAACACGGAAGAGCGTTCTACCCCAATAACTCCGTAAACCCTAATCGGATAACTTGAGAAGAAGATGGAGGCAGTAGTGCCTTCGTCTTCTTCCTTAATAACCATCATTCATTTTGTGGGATTCCGCTTGCCTCAACAACCTTTTTTGGAATAGGGAACGTATACCGTTTATCATCCGGATTTAATTCATAGAGGCTATTATTGATTCTTCGAACAATCGTTTTTTTGAAACGGGAATCCCCATTCAGTCGCCTTAAATCACTCCATCTGAGGCCTCTGAAAACAAGTTCCTTCCTACGCTCTTCGAGTATCAGAGCGAGCGCATCTTCTGGATTTTCAGATGTAATAGGTACAAATGAGTCCATACTATAGCGATTTTGTAAAAGCCTGTTCAAACCATCCAACGCCTTCAATTCTCCGGCACGTGCTAAGCACTCAGCTTTGATCAAAAGAATTTCATCAGTTGCGATTCCTCCAAATAGCGGCGAACTTCCTCCGTCGTAACCGGCTTTGTAAGCAATGTCTCCCTCGCCATGTTTAGTAAAGAACACCGCTCTTCGGAGATCGTTATCACGATATGATTCATACAACGTGGTATCAATCCTTCCATAAGGATAAACAAAACCGGCGTAGCTAAACAATGTGTTGTGGAAAATTACTTCATCGTTGTAACGCTGAAGGGGGCGTTGACTGCCTGTATCTAACAAGTTATAGTCAATGAGTTTATCATATATGCTTAAGCATGAATCCGCGTAAACCGAAGCTTGATCATAGTCTTCTATGGAGAGGTATATACGCGATAGAAGTCCGTATGCTGCCGGTTTGGAAGGCCTGGTTTTGTATTTCGGAGTTATCGGCAACAACGACGCTGCCGTTTTCAGATCCCTGAAAACTTGTTCATAGCTTTCTTGCTGAGTAGCCCGGGTTGACTTTTCGTCAATATCTGGATTTAGACGGAGGACGATCCCGGGATTCTTGGGCGCGTCGTTTGTGTTATACGGCTTTGAAAACTGTTCCAGTAATGTCGCGAAGGCGTAGGCTCTGTAAAACAATGCTGAGCCCCGAATGTTGCGCCAACTTGCTGATTCATGGGCTGAGGGTGTAAGTTTCTCTGTTCCTTCCAATACCACATTGGCTTGAAAAACAATGTGATAAGGTATGGTCCATCCATTCGCATCCGCATCATTAAACACATCGGGATTCCAGATGTATGCGTTGCTTGAAGTAGGCTGAAATTGTGATAACGCTTCCCAATTTTCCGATAACATATAGACGTCATCTGATGCTAAAATCCCGATGGAAGGATATCCGCTGTTGATGTCTGACACGTTGTCCAGGAGCAGCTGCAAATTAGCGAGTTTATCGGAAGCAACAGCTAATGATTTATTCGATTTAACGTCAAGGAAATCTTCACAAGAGCTTGTTAGGAACCCGATCCAGAACAGTGTAATGTAGAATAATGATGGTTTCATAATCGTTTTAAAAGTTAGCCTGCAAACCGAAAGACAACGAAAAAGAAGGAGGTAAAAACCCGCTCGCATAATCTGGATCCAGATTGTGTTTATTTGCCCTCCATAAAATGCCTAAATTTTGCCCATTCAAAAAAATACGCAGTTTCCGAACCGGCAATCCAGCCTGATGTCCCCTATCTATTGTGTAACTTAGATTGACATCCTGTAACCGAATATGATCGCCTTTTTCAACCAGTTCAGCTGAATTGGTGTAGAATTCATCTCGGCGGCCATTATTAGGGTAAACCATAGATGGCACTGATGTTCTATTCTCATCTCCTGGCTTTTGCCAACGATTAGTAAAGTCACTATGGCCATTCCAGAGGTTAAACATATTCCCATAGGAAATTGAAGAACGGCGAAAATAGTACCCGAAACGATAAGTAAGATTAGTTGACAACATAAAACCCTTGTATGTAAGTGTGTTTATTAGCGCGCCGGAACCTGTAGGAAGTGCGGGACCATGAAATACGAGATCGCTCACTGGCGTATCCCTGACAATGGAGCGGTAGTCTGTAGTTGACTGATTGTTAACATAACCAATTGGATCGCCGGTTTCGTGATCCAGTCCTTTCCATTGATAGCTGAAGACATTATAAAGGGGTTTGCCTTTAATAGGAATAATATTTAAGCCGGAGTTTACATAGTAACTGCCATTCGTGCTGATACTATCCAGGTTGGTTACCTTGCTAGTATTGTAGTTGAATATCAGAGTAGTATGCCATTTGAAAAGGCGGTCAATATTGGCGGAAGTGATCTCTAAATCGACGCCTTGTCCGCTTGTACTTGCAAGGTTTCGTCTGATTACACCACTTATCAAGCCTACCGTAGGATCGATCGGGGCGTCGCCGAGCAAGTCCATGCCGTCCTTGATATAATATTCAAGACTTCCATCGATTCTGCCTCCCAAACTAAAATCCAACCCAATGTTGACGGTTTTTACCTTTTCCCATCTGAGATCTGGGTTGGGATAGGTTCTTACTCTTGCATAGGGCCTGTTAGTTTGGTAATCAGTCAATTGCAAAATAGTGGTAACAGCTGTTGTGTTCTGGTCGAGATTCCCATTGTACCCGTAAGTCAATCGCAGTTTTAAATAATCCATCCACGACAAACGGTAGAACGATTCACGATGGATGCTCCAGCTTATACCTGCCGACCATAACGGAACGCCCCGCTGATTTGTGTTTACTCCAAATAAATTTGAAGCATCTTTTCGCATGCTACCCGAAACGGTATAGCGGTTCCTATAAGTATAGGCACCGTTCGCATAAAGGGACGTATATCGATCAAGCTTGCCCGAGTAGTCGGTTCGATAAGGGATTGTGGCAGTTTGATTTTGGTTATAATACATGGGGTATTCAACAAGGTAATTCACTACCGAACTGGTAAGCACGTTTTCATCGTAGCCGTAAGTGCGATGGGCATTACTGGTGTAATCATGCTCTCTTAATTCTCCGCCTGCGATTGCATCAAGTCTGTGATCATGCCAGCTTTTATGATACCTTAGTTGTCCTCTAAGCGCTTGGGAGGTTGACTCAGACGACGATTCGTCCAGAATGCTCCCTACGGGAACAGGATATGCAAGCGACGCGTCTGCGGCAACTTGAGTGAAACGATTAATCAGATCCCGGGTATAGTAGGAATCCATTCCATACCCATTCAGTGTTTTCCCTAAGCTTTGATTATATCGATATTTACTTTGAAAGGTGAGATAATCAGTTATGTGTAAATCCACACCTACATTTAATAATATCTCCCGGTCGTAGGTCGAATTATCTGAATGAAGGTAATCCTGGAGTGGAACGTATTCCCAGTTAAGTAATCCATTTTCCGGACCTTGCAAAGCAAAGGAGTGTCGGTAATCTTTTACGATAGGTAATGGAGTATCGGTTTCGTCAGCTAGCTGTGCGTAGGGATAAAGAAGTTTTCCAGCGCCCGTCGTAATATCTGAAAAACCAGGTCGTCCTGTTGTGTGCTTACTTTGTATATACGCGAGGTCTGCATGGATTTGAAGTTTCTCGTTAGGCGAAAACGTATTACTTGACCTTAAACTTAGTCTGCTGACTTGATCATCGAGATTACTAACGCCGCGATCGTAGCCCGCAGAGAGGTAATAGGCCAATTTTGAACTCCCTCCTTGCAGATTAAGTAGATA
This sequence comes from Anseongella ginsenosidimutans, assembly GCA_029268045.1. Classification (GTDB taxonomy): domain Bacteria; phylum Bacteroidota; class Bacteroidia; order Sphingobacteriales; family Sphingobacteriaceae; genus Anseongella; species Anseongella ginsenosidimutans_A. Next base: position 2,627 of record JAJUHF010000007.1, on the reverse strand, counting down.
CTGCTGGTTGATTGCGGGTTGATAAAGGAATTTTTCGAAATCATCCTTAACGTTAACGTTTTTTAGTCGGTCAATTTTGTCCCGTAATTGGTCGGCAGAAATATTTCCGTCCCGCTCCTGAATCAGTAGTTCAACAACCGGGCTTAACGGAGGATGATTGGGATTTGCCTCCTGAGCGGTGTAGAATCCCTTTTTAAAAAGAAACTCTTCAACCTCGATGAATTCCCGAGAAGACATAAAAGGAAGGTAATCCAGGTTTGGTTTGGAGGTGATGGCAACACTTGAATTGAAAGAAATTTGTTCTGTCTGGTTTAAGTTTCCCTGTTTCGTTGTGATCACAATCACACCGTTCGCGGCCCTCACGCCCCATATGGAGGCAGCGGCAGCGTCTTTTAATACCGTAATGTTTTCTACATCATTTGGGTTAATATTGGCTATGTTCCCTTCATATGGGAAATTGTTTACAACGATTAGCGGAGATTGGTCCGCGTAGATTGTGCTTAATCCTCTTATGTGAATCCGAGGACTGTGGGGGCGACGCTCATCAAAAGACAGCCCATTGGTAATTCCTTTGAGTCGATTTAAGATATTGTTATCAGCACTACGATTGAAAAGTTCGTTATCAATGTGAGTGAAAGAACCCGTAGCTCGTTCTTTTGGTATTATTTCGTATCCCGTAGATACCATCACGGTTTCGAGTTGTCCAATCTCTTCCTCCAATTCAATGATAAGAGGTGACGGTAGGGGCGATTTTAATTCGCTGGGGTGAAAACCAATTGACGTTACAATCAAAGTAACGGTGCTATCTGGCAGAATCAGGTTAAAGAGGCCGCCTTCCGAGGAAACCGAAACTTGGTTAGTACCCTTAAGTCTTATACTTGCACCTGCAATTGGATTATTGTCGGAGGCTGAGACCACCTTTCCGCTAATGCGGACCTGAGAGATCACGGATAGCGGGAGAATGAGAATGAATAATATCGTAAAATATAGATCTTTCATGTTTTTAACGAATGGTAAAAGTTATAAGACCGAATGGTCAATCTTCCTTTGCGATAATTAGTAGTTCAACCTCTCTTAGGTCTTTTTCCAACTTGAATCCATAGCGGGTCAATGCCTTGTCTAATGCTTTGAAATCGGAGAGGTCTTCGGTTAGAGCGAGGTCAATCGGTTCATCGTAATTTGTTTCGTCCAATACAATCAGCGAATCGGATAGCCGGTTTAATGCCCCAACGAGCACCGAAATAGGTTGATTTTGTTGATACTTTAGACTTGACACACCGCTTAGGTAATTATTTGTCCGCTCTTTTCCCGCAGAGGGAGATAATCGTTGATCTGTGATTTTCTTTAAAACGAAGCAGGGAATCGTTCTTTTTTCTACGTAAGCGTTTAGCTGAAAGAATCGGTTTAGATCTTGAAGCATGATGTGGCGACTTTCCTGCGCTCTTTTTGCTGGCATGAGCAATTCGTAGCAGAATGCTTTCTTGTCTTTTTCTTTATACCAGTCGTTTATAACATACTCTTGTTTATCTATTCCCTCAAAACGGATCCTGTTTGCGGGCCACCACATTGAAATTCCAAGTGCTAGCTTGTATAAATCGGGAACTGGTTGATTGGTTGCTATAATTCGTGCCATTCCTTCTGCGGTGTCCGTACCTGCGCGGACAGGGATTCCATCCAGGGCCGGCGTTATAATTGAACGATACAAGTACTTTTCATTCGTGCTCCCGTTTCCATCGATAAAAAGTGGTTTGCTTCGGTTGTATTGTAATTGATCACGTTTTGGACTAGCAAACCGAACCGTTTGATCATCGAGTAATCTTCGAACTGTCTCAGGCTTGGCATCGTAAGATGAGGTAGCGCCTAAATATTCTCCCTCCTGATTAATCCACACTAAGTGAGGAATCATCCGGTGGGGGAACAGCCATCGGAGTGAAGAATCCTCTACAATGGAATGCAATTCCAGGTCATTTAGGATAGTGTTTCCCTTCCAAAACGAACGAATTTTGTCGGAATCCTGATAAGTAACTGGAAGAATCTGTACCGCTTCATCAAAATTTACCTGAAGTCGGTACATTTTCGGCATGTATTCAATACAGCTCCCACACCATGTTGCCCAGAAATCCAAAATGATCAGCTTGCCACTGTAATCACTTAGACGGATGATTTCTTTTCCATCGGGATGATTAATAACCTTAAAGGGCTGTTCCCAGATTTCTTTCGGTATTTGATCGCCTATTTCAAGGCTTTTCAGCTCCGCTTGCGGTTGCGTTTGGGCTAGAACGGCCGGTGAAGGCCATAGCAATGCCAGTAAGAAGATTTTCCACTTCATTTTATCGGTTTAATTGATTGGTAAGTCAATGGTCGCCAAGCATAGGCTTTCCCGGGAGTGAAAAGATATCTGGCTCCGGGCTGACCGGCTTCTCATGCCAGACCACTGCAATAAATCGCGATAGCTATCGGATAGTTCACATCATATTCATAGAGCAAACATACCCTCGAATAAAATATGGAATAAATTTTCCGCTCTCACCGCGTGCCCGGGTCCTTCTGACCTCAAAGGAATAGGGCGCGGCGCGGCAATTCGATAGAATGATCCTGCAAGTGGTCCGGACGTGAAAACATTGCGG
>JAJUHF010000006.1 GCA_029268045.1 Anseongella ginsenosidimutans | reverse complement strand
TCCTCTCCCGGATCGGTCGCCGGCTTCAGCGCCGTGGGCTATCAGTTTGCCCGGAGGCTTCAGGAAATCCTGCAGGTTCCGGTAGGCATTATTCAAAGTACCTGGGGCGGAACGCCCATTGAGGCCTGGACCAACCGGGAAAGCCTTGCGGGCTTTCCGGAGTTAGCCTATCCCTTTCCCTCCGACAGCGTGGAGGCCGGCCGGCTGGTAGCCACCTGCCTATATAACGGAATGATCGCGCCCCTGGCCGGCTACGGTATTAAGGGTTTTCTGTGGTACCAGGGCGAAGCAAACCGGGCCCGACCGGAACAATACACCGATTTGATGGAAGCCATGGTGCGTGGCTGGCGGAAAAAATGGGGTAATGACCAGCTGCCTTTTTATTATGTCCAGATAGCACCCTATGATTATCCCTCCCATGCCGCAACGGTTCCTTATCTCCGGGAGGCACAGCTCAAGGCCATGGAACGGATCCCTTGTTCGGGCATGGTGGTGAGTGTGGATGTAGGGAGCAGCGAGACCATTCACCCGCCGGATAAATCGACCATCGCCCGTCGCCTGCTGTACTGGGCGCTGGCGAACGAGTACCACATGGAAGGAATTGCGTTCCGGAGTCCGGAATTCGAATCGCTGGAAGTTAAAGGGAACAAGCTGTTGATCCGGTTTAAGCATGCCCCGCGCGGCCTCAGTTCCTTCGGAAAGCAACTGACGTCCTTTGAAGTGGCTGGAGCCGATCGGGTCTTCCATCCCGCGGTGGCCACCCTTTCCAGCGATGGGGTCTTGCTGCACAGCGATCAGGTAGCACATCCGGTGGCTGCCCGGTATGCCTTCAAGGACGATGCAAACGGGAATCTCTACAATACGGCCGGCTTGCCTGCATCGCCGTTCCGTACCGATGATTGGGAACTGAAGTGATTTTATGGCCACGCCGGGAAGAAATAGGTATTATCTTGCGCTCATCTGTCTTTTTGCACTGCCCTCGGTTCTGAAGGCGCAGCATCCGAACATCCTGGTCATCCTTGCCGATGATCTGGGCTGGGCCGATCTTGGATGTTACGGCAACCGGACCGTATCGACCCCTCACCTGGACCGGCTGGCTGGCGAGGGCATGCTGTTTACGGACGCGTACGCCCCGGCGCCGATCTGTTCGCCTTCCAGGGCGGCTTTTTTAACGGGAAAATCACCGGCCCGGCTTCAATTCGAATTTGTGAGCAAACCCTCCGGCAGCAAAGCGCCTAATGGAACCGTTCTAGTGCAACCGCCCTTTCCGCGCGATCTTCCCCTGAAGGAGGTCAGCCTGGCTGAAATGTTGCCTCCCGTTTACACCAGCGGCTTTTTCGGTAAATGGCATCTCACCCAGGAGAACGACCGCTATTTAGGGTGGGGGGATCGTTTCGGGCCGCTGCAGCAGGGTTTCGATCAGGGTTCGGAATCTAGGGGAAGTCATCCCTATGGCTTCGGCAAGGCGGAACAGAATACCTTCGGAACCTATTCCGAAGGTGAATACCCCGCAGATCGGCTGACCGAGGAGGCGATCGCCTTTCTGAAATCCACCGGAAACCGCCCTTTTTTACTTTATTATTCCATGTACTATGTCCATACGCCGGTCCGCACCCGATGCAAGTGGCTGTACGAGAAATACCGCAGGCTGTTTGGCCCGGACGCAAGCGGGAAGCAGATCCATTATGCAGCATTTATCGAAACCATGGATGTGTACGTCGGACAGATCCTCCAGGTCTTGGAGGAAACCGGACAGCGGGAAAATACGGTGGTCATTTTTCTTTCCGATAATGGCGGGCACCCCGGCTACGCCGACAATGGGCCGCTAAGGGGAAGCAAATGGACCCTTTATGAAGGCGGGGTACGGGTGCCCATGATTGTCCGTTGGCCCAAGGTGATTCAACCCGGCTCGGTTTGCTCCATTCCGGTGATTGGCATGGATCTTTTTCCAACCCTTGTGAAACTCAGCGGTGCCGTCCCGGCGCGGCCGCTGAAGCAGGACGGCGTGGACCTGAACCCTTTGTTCCGAAATCCGGCCGGAACCGGCTGGGAACGGAACACATTGTACTGGCATTTCCCTTATTATCATCCGGATTTTGTAAACACAAAACCGCAGTCGGCCATCCGGCTGGGGAACCATAAGCTGATTTATTTCTACGAAGAGGAGCGTTCCGAGTTATACGATCTGGCTACCGATCCCGGTGAAACCCAGGATCTTGCCCTGCGGATGGCCGGGAAAGTACGTCGTATGGAAAAGAACCTGTTGGAGGAACTCCGCCGTGTAAATGCCCGGTTTCCGGTGAAAAACCAATGAGCCGATGAGACCACTGCGCAGCGAAGAGATTTATGGGAATTGGGCCACGTTGCTGCTACCTGTCAACGCCAATAACAGCATTGATTATGGCGCGCTCGCCGAGGAGATCGATGTGCTTATTTCCATGAAAGTGAACGGGATCTATTCCAACGGGACGGCCGGGGAGTTTTATAATCAGACTGAACGCGAATTCGACCGGGTGAGTTCCCTCTTAGCTGAAAAATGCAATGCCGCCGGCATGCCTTTCCAGCTGGGTGTCTCCCATATGAGTCCGCAACTCTCGCTGGAGCGCCTGCAACGGGTAGTCCCATTGGCTCCTTCAGCCGTTCAAGTGATCCTTCCGGATTGGTTCCCGCCTGAAATGTCCGAGATTATTGACTACCTTAAAGTGATGGCTGAAGCGGCGTTTCCCTGCGGACTGGTGTTGTATAATCCGCCCCATGCGAAGAAGCAACTTTCACCCGAAAACTTCGGCACGATCCGGAGGGGCGGGGTGGCCCTGGCTGGCTGTAAAGTAGCCGGGGGCGATGAGCGCTGGTATCGTTCAATGAAGGAACAAGCTGGGGAAATGTCCCTGTTCGTTCCCGGCCACACCCTCGCCACCGGCTACACGCAGGGAGCGGCAGGAGCTTATTCCAACGTGGCCTGCCTGCATCCGGGCGCCGCGCAACGATGGTATGAATTAATAAGAACCGATATAGCCAACGCGCTGGAGATGGAAAAGCGCATTCAGCAATTTATGGAGGAATGCATCGCACCCTATATCCGGCAGGACGGATATTCCAACCAGGCAGTGGATAAATTCATGGCGGCGCTAGGCGCCTGGGCGCCCCTTACTCCCCGCCTGCGGTGGCCCTATAAGTGGGTTCCCGAATCCCACTTAGACCGCGTGCGGGCACGGGCAAGGAAAATCCTCCCGGAATTTTTCGAAAGCCCGGTTTGATTTCGGGGTTTCACGAATATTTAACATATTTGCAGTTATGTACTACATGAGGACTAAAATAAAACAAACTGGGCTAAATCGTCGGATGAAACCGGCGGTTGCAGTTTGCCTGTTGGGCGTAATGGCGTTTTTGATCCCGGTTGCCGACACGGCCGCACAGACCGATACCCGGGAGGGATCCGGTTTCCGGCAGACCGAACTGTTCCGCTCGGGCGAGGATGGATACAATACCTACCGCATCCCCGCTATTGTGACAACCAAAGACGGTACGCTGCTTGCTTTTTGCGAAGGGCGGAAAGATCATGGAGGAGATGCCGGAGACATTGACATTTTGGTGAAACGTTCCGAAGACGGTGGGGAAACCTGGAGTGCCCAACAGCTTATCTGGGACGACGGACCGAACACCTGCGGAAACCCCTGTCCGGTAGTGGATGAGGAAACAGGCGATATCTTTCTTCTGATGACTCACAACCTGGGAAAGGATCACGAGTCGGATATCATCAAAGGGACGGCCGAGTCTACCCGCACGGTATGGGTGGCCAAAAGCAGCGACGACGGACGCAGCTGGACCAAGCCCCGGAATATCACTTCCACGACCAAGAAAAAAGAATGGGGCTGGTACGCGACCGGGCCGGGAGTAGGAGTGCAGATCAAGCACGGACCGTACAAAGGCCGGCTGGTAATTCCCTGTGACCATAGTTACGATGATCCAAAGGGGAATGTGCGCGGCGGCCCCTACGAATACGGCGCCCACGCGATTTACAGCGATGATCACGGGGAGACCTGGAAGCTAGGCGAACCGATCCGGCCAAAAGTAAATGAATGCCAGGTGGTTGAGCTGGCCGACGGGAACGGAACCCTGCTTATGAACATGCGATCTTACTTCAACCGGGGTTTCCGGACCCATGCGACCAGTTTCGATGGCGGCATTACCTGGACGGCGCCCGAAGACGCACCCCCATTGGTTGAACCGGTTTGCCAGGCCGCCATACTGCGTTACTCCTGGCCTTCGGCCGGGCCGGACCCGAATCGGAGATGGTCCCGGAAAGCAGACCGGCGCGGGCAGAAGAGCGTGCTACTCTTCCTTAACCCCGCCAGTACATCCAAACGTCATAACATGGCCATTCGGGCAAGTTTCGATGAAGGAAAAACATGGCCGGTCATTCAAACGCTGTATACCGGGCCGTCGGCCTATTCAAGCCTTGGAAAGCTTCCCGACGGCACCATTGTGTGTCTGTACGAAGCCGGTGAAAAAAGGCCGTATGAACGCATCATTTTTCAGAAACTGGATCCCAACGACTTGCTAAAGTAATAATCAACATATAAGATGACAGAGAAGATAAGCGGATTGCTTGCAGCGCCGTTCACCCCAATGCACCCCGGCGGTGCGATTGATACTGGTAGAATTCCCGCGATGGTGGATTTACTGGTGAATAATGGAATCAAAGGAATATTTATCTGCGGCAGCACGGGGGAGGGCCCCTCGCTGACTGTTTCCGAGCGAAAGGAATTGGCTGAAGCATTTGTAGCGGCCGCTGCCAAGCGACTGAAGGTTTTTGTCCACGTGGGGCATAATAGTCTGGAGGATGCGATGGAGCTGGCGCGGCATGCCGAACAGACGGGGGCAGATTTTATTTCAGCCACTCCGCCGGCCTATTTTAAGATCTCCACCACGGAAATGCTGGTGCAGAGCCTGGTTTCCATTGCATCTGCCGCACCGGGACTGCCTTTGTATTATTACCATATTCCTTCCCTCACCGGGGTGGGGCTGGACATGGTGGACTTTCTGGAAAAGGCCGGTGAGAAAATGCCCACGCTCTCGGGGATCAAATACACGGCGCCCTTTGTGTACGAATACCAGGCCTGTCTTAACTACGACGGTAAAAAATACGATGTGCTCTACGGAAGCGATGAAATGCTGCTCTCGGCGCTGGCTACCGGCGCGAAAGGCTTTATCGGAAGCACCTATAATTTCATCGCCCCCCTGTATCACGACCTGATCAGCTCATTTCAGGCAGGAGACCTGGAAATAGCACAGGATCTGCAGATGCGTTCGGTGGAAATCGTCCGGGTGATCAACAAATACGGCGGGTTGCGTGCGCAAAAGGCGATGATGAATCTGATCGGCATGGACTGCGGCCCGGTACGATTGCCTTTGCAGTTAATCAAAGGACAAGAATTGAAGGACATGGAAAGCGACTTGCAGCGCACCGGCTTTTTTGAATGGGCCAGTAAGCTGGACGTACAGCCACATTAAGGAAAAACAACATGCGACGTACGATAATCCGGATAATTCCCCTGTTATTCCTGCTGATAAGCCACCACCTGCCGGCCTTTTCCCAATTGGAAAGTGGAAAAGGTTCCCGGCAGCAACTGTTCAAATGGGAGCAGCTGCCATCCATTCCCGATTCGGTGGGACTGGCTGGTCCTTATGGGGGCGTATCCGGCGGCGCGCTCGTCCTGGCCGGTGGCGCGAATTTTCCCGCCGGGATGCCGTGGGACGGCGGGATCAAAACCTGGCACGATGCGGTGTATGTGCTGCCTTCTCCGGACCAGGAGTGGCAGCGGGCCGGCACCTTGTCCCGTTCGCTCGCTTACGGGGTTTCGGTAAGTACCAACCGGGGTTTGCTTTGCATCGGCGGCGGGGATGCCGAAAGCCATTATCGCGACGTATTTCTGCTGAAATGGGAAAACGGCAGTCTGAAGACCGAAGAAATGCCGTCCCTTCCCCGGCCGATGGCCTATGGAAGCGGCGTGCAGATCGGCACGAAAGTCTACGTAGCCGGCGGACTCGAATCGCCGGACGCGGCCGAACCGCTGAAGACGTTCTGGGTATTGGACCTGGGGGCGCCGGCTGAACAGATGGCGTGGCGGGAGCTGCCTGCCTGGCCCGGAGCGCCGCGCATGCTTTCGGTCGCTGGAACACAGGAAGACGACTTTTTTCTGATCAGCGGAGCGAATCTGGTACCGGATGAGAACGGCCGCCCACAGCGCGAATTTCTGACCGACGCCTACCGCTTCGATCCCGAGGGGGAAACCTGGACAACCCTTGCGGAACTTCCACACGCGGTGGTTGCCGCGCCCAGCCCGGCGGTTAACTCCGGTCAGGCTCACCTGCTGGTATTCGGGGGGGACGACGGAAGTAATTTTTTCCGGCAACAGGAGCTGAAAGGGGATCATCCCGGATTCAGGCGCGATATCCTGGCTTATCATACGGTAACCGATACCTGGGTTGTCATGGACAAGATGGAAGGCGGCGATGCGGCGGTAACCACGGTAACGGCCCGCTGGAATGGACGGCTTATCATCCCCAGCGGCGAAATACGTCCGGGTGTCCGGACTGCGAACGTGCTGTCGGCCACGCCCTTGGAAAAAAAAGCCGGATTCGCCATCATTGACATCGCCATTCTGGTGGTTTACTTCTTGGTTTTAATCGGGATCGGGGTTTACTACGCCCGGCGCGAACGGAGTACCAACGATTATTTCCTCGGGGGCAACCGCATTCCCTGGTGGGCGGCCGGCCTGAGTATTTTCGGTACTCAGCTCAGCGCCATCACGTTCTTATCCATTCCGGCTAAGACTTACCAAAGCAATTGGGTGTTCTTTCTGGTGAATATGACCATCGTGGCGGTAGCGCCCATTATCATTTACCGGTATTTACCGTTTTTCCGTAAACTGAATATCACCAGCGCATACGAATACCTGGAGAAGCGCTTCAGTCTTACGGTCCGTCTGCTGGGGGGACTGGCCTTTTTGCTGTTCCAGTTCGGCCGGATGGGGATTGTCATCTTTCTGCCTTCCCTGGCCCTGAATGCCGTGCTGGATATCAATATTTTCCTGTGCATCGTGTTGATCGGCGGCCTGTCCATGACCTATACGTTCATGGGCGGGATTGAAGCCGATATCTGGAACGACGTGTTCCAGGTCGTGCTGCTTTTGGGCGGTGCCCTGCTGAGCCTGATCCTGATTGCCAACCAGGTAGACGGAGGGCTGGGCACCATCGTCTCCACCGGGATGGAAGCAGGCAAATTCAAACTGGCGAATCTCACCTGGGATATCACCACCGATGCACTCTGGGTCGTGGTCATTGGAAGTTTCTTTGGGAATCTGGTTTCCTATACCTCCGACCAGGCCGTGGTGCAGCGCTATCTGACCACCGAGACAACCCGGAAGGCCAGGAAATCCATCTGGACGAACGCCATTCTAACCGTCCCCGCCACCCTTATTTTCTTCAGCGTGGGGACGGCGCTCTGGGTATTCTACAAGACGCGGCCGGAGCTGCTCGACCCGATGAGCCAGTCGGACGATATCTTCCCCTGGTTTATTGCCCAGCAGCTTCCACCGGGGGTATCCGGACTGGTGATTGCCGGCGTGTTCGCGGCAGCCATGTCCACGCTGGATTCCAGCATGAATTCCATGTCGGCTGTGATCACCACCGACTTCTATAAACGATTGAAACCGGATGCCACCGACAAGCAGCACCTGAAAGTGGCGCGGTACACTACCCTGGTGCTGGGCCTGATCGGTATTTCCACGGCCGTATACATGGCCATGCTGGAAAACGCATCCATGTGGGACCAGTACCTGAAAGTGGTCGGCTTGTTCGGCGGCGGATTGGCGGGAATGTTTCTGGCCGGCGTGTTTACCCGCAGGATTCATGCAGCGGCGATCATCGTCGGGTTCTTTACCAGCGGCGTAGTGTTGTTCGTCATTCAGACCTACACCCAGGTACACTTTTTCCTTTATGCCGCCACGGGCATGCTCACCTGCTTTGCTGTGGGTTGGCTGGTAAGTCTGGTCATCCCGGGAAAAACGGCCGATGACGAATTCACCTACCGTCGGCTGAAGTAGAAACGGCAGCGGCGGCTTGAGGGGGTCTTTTCAAGCTAAATTTTGTATATTTTAGCTTGAAATTAAACGATGCGCCTAAGAAGAAGCTGTCTTTACGTATCACTTGCCTGGATGCTGCTTGCGGGTTGGGCAACCCGCGTGCTGGCCAATCCGGCTACCCCGTTTATTACCAATTATTCCAAACGGGAATACCATGCGGCGAATCAGAATTGGAGCGTCGCCCAGGCCCCCAACGGCATCCTGTATTTCGCCAATTCCGAAGGCTTGCTTGAGTTTGACGGCTCGGAATGGACGCTGAGGGAGCTTCCCAAGGGCACGATTGTCCGCTCGGTTGCCATTGATGAGCGCGGTCGGATCTATACCGGTTCCTACCAGGAGTTCGGTTATTGGGAAGAGGATGCCCAGGGCGTGTTCACCTATACCTCACTTAGCGATCTGCTGGGAGACTACCCCTTCAGCAACGAGGAAATCTGGAAGATCATCGTGGATGGGGACCGGGTTTATTTCCAGGCGTTCTCCAATAAACTATTTCTGTACCAGAAGGGAAAAGTACGGGATCTTAAGACCCCCGACGTTACCCTGTACTCGTTCCGGGTGAATGACCAGATTATCGTGCAGGGGCTAAATAAAGGTCTTTACATCCTGAAAGACGGTGAGTTCAGCTTCTGGCGGGGAAGCGAGCTGTTTGCCGGGGTTCCGGTCCTGACCATTCTTCCCTTCCCCGGCGACCGGCTGCTGATCGGTACGGCAACCCGAGGCCTGTATCTGTACGACGGAACCTCCTTTACCCCCTGGGATACGCCGGCTAGCGGATTTCTCAGAAATTACCAGCTCAACAACGGCATCCGAGCCCATTCGGGTTATCTCTTCGGCACCATCCAGAACGGCGTAATCCTGATGGATGATCAGGGACACATCGTGCGTCATCTCAACCGGGAAAACGGATTGCAGAACAATACCGTGTTAAGCCTTTTCGAGGATCGGCAACGTAATCTATGGCTCGGCCTGGATAACGGAATTGACTATGTGGAAATGAGTGAGCAGTTCGATTATTACCGGGACGGCCCGGGATTGCTTGGCTCGCTGTATGACGCGGAGTACTTCGGCGACTGGCTGTACCTGGGCACCAATCACGGCTTATTCCGGCGCCGTAAGGATTCGGAAAGCCAGACTCCTTTTACGTTTGTGGCCGGATCCCATGGACAGGTCTGGACGCTGGATGTGCTGGACGGGCAGCTTATCTGCGGCCATAACGAAGGCACGTTCCGCGTCGATGAAGGGGATGGGAATCTCCGGAAAATTTCGAAGGTGACCGGCGGCTGGGTGCAAAGAAGGGTACCGGGAAAGCCCGATTTGTTTGTACAGGGCACCTACACCGGACTGGTCGTCTTCCGAAAGGTGCAGGGCCGCTGGGAGTATAGCCACCGGATCGCCGGATTTAGCCAGCCCGCGCGGTATATCGAGTTTGACCACGAAGGGGCCATCTGGGTCAGCAGGGCATACGAGGGCGTGTACCGGATCCGGCTTACCGACGACCTGCGCGAAGCCCGGAAGATCGACTACTTCGACAGCGCGTCCGGTTTTCCGTCCGATTTCAACATCAACGTATTCAGAATAGGCAGTCAGCTGGTCTTTGCCACCGGGACGCGCCTTTATACATACGACGAACTGAAAGGGCGAATCGTTCCCTTTACGCGCCTGAACGAGGACCTGGGAATTCTGCAGGAGGCCCACCGCATCCTTCCCGCCGGACGGAACAAGTACTGGTTTATCAGCTCACGGGTCATCGGATTGATCACCTTGGAGGATTATCGGGTGCAAAAACTGCTGCACGTTCCTTTTTCCCGCTTTCTATCCCAAATGGTCTTTGAATACCAGAACATTGTGCTGCTGAATGATACCTCCTATCTGTTCTGCCTGGACGATGGTTTTGCCATCCTTCGGGATACGTCCCTTCATGGGGACGGCAGCAAACCACCCCCGGGTGTTTTTATCCGGTCGGTCACCCAGCTTTCCGATAGCATCAGACTGCTGCCTTTTCGTACCGCGGATGCGCCAAAGGTCAGGTACAACAAGAGCAACCTTATAATTCGGTTCGCTTCCCCTTCCTACGGATACCCTGATCGGAAATTTCAGGTGAAACTAGAAGGTTTTGATCAGCAATGGTCCGAGCCATCTTCCCTGAATTACAAAGAGTATACGAATCTGCCCTCGGGCACATATACCTTCCGCGTCCGTGTGGCCGGTCAGCGGGACCGGGCGGGGGAACAGGATGCGTTTGTCTTCCAGGTCCTGCCCCCCTGGTACGCGTCCTGGCCGGCCGGCCTGGTTTATTTGATTGCCCTTGTTTTTCTGGTGGCATTTTTCCGAAGACGCTATCGACAGAAGATCCAACGGAAGCACGAAGAAGCCATGCAACGGCTCCGGCACGAAAAAGAAGAACAGCTAAAGGAAGAGCGGTATTTGAATCAACAGCGGGTGGTGGAATTGGAGAACGAAAAACTCCAGGCGGAGATTGCCGCCAAAAGCAACGAACTGGCGAATTCGACCATGGCCATCATCAAGAAAAATGAAGTGCTCATCGCGATCAAGGAAAAATTATCGCATCTGGAAAAACAACAGGGTAATGGTTTGTCCACCACCGACTTTCATAAACTTCGAAGGATAATAGATGCCAACATCAGCAACGACGATGACTGGCGCATTTTTGAGCAGAGTTTCAACCGGGCACACGAGGATTTCTTCCGGGAACTGAAACACCGCCACCCGGAACTGACCCCGAATGACCTGCGTTTATGCGCCTACCTGAAAATGAATATTTCCTCCAAAGAAATTGCGCCCCTGCTGAATATTTCGGTTCGTGGGGTGGAAATCCGCCGGTATCGCTTACGGAAGAAATTGAATCTGGAACACGACGACAATCTGGTGGAATACATGATGGCCTTATAGCCCTGGAAAAGGAGCGTAATTTATTGCAATCCCTTGGCAGCCCCACCCCAGGGCGACCCCCACGCGTTGCCAGATGGGAAATTTTGTACAACATGCTAAATTTCTGATAATCTGCGCAAAAGGTATTAGTTGATGTAGTAATGTTGAGGTGTTTATGTGCTATTGTGGTCCGCTTGTTGTGGTAAAGTTGAGGGTGGAAATTCGAGCCGTGAGATTCGAACGGCTAACTTCGTTGCAGACATTCACAAACCGATTGTACTATGAGAAAACTACTTACAGCACTCATGTTTTCATGCTTGGTGTCCCTGCAGGCCTATGCGCAGGAACGGACCGTAAGCGGGAAGGTGGTTGGGGCCGAAGACGGCCTGCCCATCCCCGGGGTTTCGGTCACCGTGGAAGGCACCAGCATTGGAACAGCCAGCGACCTGGATGGAAATTATACCATTAAGGTTCCGGGGAACGACGCGGTCCTTATTTTCAGCTTTTTAGGAATGAGCTCCGTACAGGAGGCGGTTGGCGATCGCCAGGTCATTAACGTGGAGATGCAGCCCGATGCTGCCGAACTGGAGGAAGTGGTGGTAATCGGATACGGTACGGCCCAGAAAAGGGATCTCACCGGGTCCATTGTATCCATTGACGGTTCCGAGGTGGCCGACAAGCCGTCCACCAATCCCGTGTCATCCCTTCAGGGAAAAGTGGCCGGGGTGCAGATCACCAACTCCGGACGCCCGGGAGCCACTCCCGACATCCGCATCCGGGGTACCAATAATATCTATGGAACCGGCCCATTGTATGTGGTGGACGGAATCCTGAATGACAACATCAACTTCCTGAATCCCTCGGATATTGAATCCATTGAGGTGTTGAAAGATCCCTCTTCCCTGGCAATTTTTGGTGTGCGGGGCGCAAACGGGGTCATCATCATCACCACCAAACAAGCCAGGGCCGGGGAGCTGAACTTTAATTTCAATAGTACGGTCGGGTTCAAGGAAGTTGCCGATCCGATGGATATGGTGGACGCGGACGGTTTTAAAATGTTGTATGATGAACAATTGGTAAACGACGGCGCGCAGCCCTATGACTATTCCAATTGGACGGGCAATACCAACTGGCAGGATCAGATCTTTCAACGGGGAATGCTGAACTACAATAACCTCAGTGTCAGCGGCGCCTCGGAAAAGAATAAATTCTACATGGGGTTGGGTTACACGACCGAACAGGGGATGATCAAACACGAAAAGCACAATCGGATCACCCTTTCCCTGAACGATGAGCTCCAATTGAACGACAACCTGAAAGTCGGAATAAATTTCAATGGGTATCGGGCGGAAATGCCGCAGGAACGGAATGTGGCGGCCGCCATCCGCGCAGCGCCGATCGCACCGGTCTTCAATGAAGAGGCAGGCATGTATTATACGCTGCCGGATTTCCAACGGGCGCAGATCTGGTCTCCGATGGTGGATGTGGAACTGCGTAAAAACACCTACATCGGCCGGCAGTACCGGGCGGTGGGAAGTGTATTCGGGGAAATCAACTTCCTGGATCATTTTACATTCCGGACCACGCTGCTTGCGGACTATGGCTTTAACCAAAGCCGGAGCTACAGCCCGCTGATCAATGTGTATAATCCCGACATTGGAGGGGACGGCATTGACCGCCTGGTAGAGGTTACCTCGGTTTCCCAAAACCAGGACATTTTTACCAAAGTGCAGACCGACTGGCTGCTGACCTATAAAAATAGTTTCAACGATCATAACCTGACGGCCACCGCCGGTTGGACATCCTATTACAATTCCTTTGAAGGGACCAACGGCCGGCGGACCCAGGGAGGCGGCGACCCCATTCCCAACGATCCCCGGTTCTGGTATGTGGATATCGGGGCCAGCGATACACAGACCGGAGGCGGATCGGGCTGGGAAAGAGCCACGCTTTCCTTCCTTTCGCGGGTGCTGTATAATTATAAGTACAAATACCTGCTGAACGTATCGTACCGACGCGACGGCAGTTCGGGCTTTTTGCCCGACAATCCGGACCGCTGGCAGAACTTCGCTTCCGTGGGGGGAGCCTGGGTCGTTAGCGAAGAGGATTTCATGCGCTCGCAAAGCGCCATTGATTACCTTAAGATAAAAGGTTCCTGGGGCGTACTGGGCAACCAGAACACGGGAGATCAATACCGTTACCCCGCCTATCCGGTACTGGTTACCGGGAATTCGGCGGTATTCGGCGATCAGTTGATCCCCGCCTATGAACCCGAGTACATTGCCGATCCAAATCTGCATTGGGAACGTGTGTATGCCTGGGAAGCCGGATTTGAATTGCAGGCTTTCCAGAATCGCCTTTCGGTGGAGGCAGCCTGGTATAACAAGAAGACCGAGGACATCATGGCCATTGTGCCGGGCTCCCTGGGCGCCCGTCCCGGATTGTCGAATGAAGGCACCATTGCCAATAAGGGATTGGAATTTGCCGCTACCTGGTCGCAGCGTCTGAATGACGATCTGACCTTTTCCGTGGGCGGAAACATCACCACCATCCACAACGAGGTATTGCATTTGGTCCGGGAAGGACACGACATCTTCAATGGAATATCCCGGACCACCAAAGGATATCCGATCGGTTACTTTTACGGTTTTGTTTCCGACGGGATCTACCAGACCGATACGGAAATCAGGCAATCGCCCGTAAACGAAATCAACGAGGTAAAACCGGGCGACATCAAGTACCGGGATATCAACGGAGACGGCCGGATTACCCAGGATGACCGTACCATGATCGGAAACCCGACCCCGGATTTCATCTATGGAATTTCCCTGAACCTGAACTACCGCGGGTTTGACCTGGGGGTTGACCTCACCGGGGTGTACGGAAACGAGATTTTCCGCGACTGGAACAGGGGCTCGTTCTCCCAGTTCAACTTTCAGAAGCATCAGTTGGACCGCTGGCATGGGGTGGGTACGTCCAACTGGGAGCCCATCATCAGCTCCCGCGCGAATAACCGACTGGTTTCCTCGTACTATATTGAGGACGGCAGTTTTTTCCGGGTGCGGAATATTCAGCTGGGTTACCGGTTTAATCAGCAAACGCTGGAACGCCTGGGCTTGAAGTCCCTGCGAATCTTCTTGAACGCGCAGAACCCCTGGACGTTTACCAATGCCACCGGCTTTACTCCCGAGATCGGCGGAAGCGCCACCTCCTTCGGAGTGGACGGCGGCACCTATCCGGTACCGGCTATTTATACTCTGGGCGTAAACCTGAATTTCTAATATAAACTGAATACGATCATGAAAGCATTATATAAACGGATTTTATGGGTGTTGTCGCTCCTGCTGATTGTGTGGACAGGATCGGGCTGCAAGAAAGATTGGCTGGAACGCTTGCCCCAGGGACGGTATACCGAAGACGACATACCCGCCGGTTCCCTGGAAGGTCAGGTATTTGCGGCTTATGCCGGTTTGCGTCAAAATGGCTTTTCCGGGGTGGCTTACCTGGCGGTGCATAGTATCCGGTCGGACGATGCGGATAAAGGCAGCGCGGTAGGGGACGGGGTCGACGCGGAGAACTTCTTTGACAATTTTCAGTACGTGACCAATTTCTGGCTGTTGAACGATTACTGGACCCATCATTTCGATCTGATCGCCCTGGCCAATGCGGTAATCACCGCGGCCGACAGCCTCGAAACCGACTCGGCTACCGCAATTAACGTGGGGGAAGCCAAGTTCCTCCGGGCATACGCCTATTTTGATCTGGTACGCGCTTTCGGCGAAGTGCCGTTGATTGATTTCCGGATCGTGGAACCCGAAGACGCCTATGTGCCGAAGTCAAGCGTGAACGAAATTTATGAACTGATCGATGCCGATCTGGAAGAAGCCGTTTCGGTCCTTCCGCTGAACTGGCCCGGTTTCCCCGGCCGGATTACCCGGGGGGCTGCACTTGCTTTGCAGGCCAAAACCTTTTTGTACCGGGATCAATGGGCTGCTGCCCTGGCCGCCGCCGAAGGCGTGATGAACACCGGAATGTATGATCTGAGCCTTCCCTACGAGGCGATATTCCGGGAGGAAAATGAAAACAGCCGGGAATCGGTGTTTGAAATCCAGGCACTCTACACCCAGGGGCAAACCGGATACGGGATCAATTATGCAACGCATCAGGGCGTCCGGGGCGCCGGGGAGTGGAACCTGGGTTGGGGCTGGAATACGCCCACTGAATTGCTTGCCCAGGCATTTGAGCCGGGCGATCCGCGGAAAGACGCTACCTTGCTTTATTCTGGCCAGGTCAATACCCCCTACGGAGAAGAAGTGCCTCCGGCCACGGCGAATGTTCCAAGGCCTTACTGGAATAAGAAGGTGTACACCAACCCCTCCATCCGCAGATCCACGGGAAGTCAGGCCGGACAATGGTTCAATATGCGCGTGATCCGCTATGCCGATGTGGTATTGATGGCTGCCGAAGCTGCCAACGAGCTGGGAAGTACGCAGAAGGCGCTGGATTACCTGGAAATGGTCCGCGCCCGCGCCCGGGGAAGCGATAATTCGGTGCTGCCGCCGGTAACAACGACCGATCAGGTCGCCCTCCGGGAGGCAATCCGTCATGAGCGGCGGGTAGAGCTGGGAATGGAAAACGAGCGCTTTTTTGATCTGGTACGTTGGGGCATCGTGCAGGAAGTGATGCACGCAGCCGGCAAAACCGGCTATCAGCCGCGGCATCGTTATCTTCCCATTCCGCAGCAGGAGATTGACCGGTCCGGCGGAATAATTGAACAGAATGAGGACTATTAATTTACAGCCATGAAAAGATATTTAATATTGGCGGCGGCCTTTGCCGTTTTGAGCTTCAGCTCTTGTCAGGATATGTACCGGCCGGAGATGGTGATCATCCCCGACGATACCGCCCGGCTGAACGGACCGCTCCAGCTTTACCTGGGATTTGAGGATTCGCCCTTGGACAGCATCCACTTCGAGGAGGGCATTGCCCAAAACATCAGCTACGTAGACGGGGTGCGGGGCAAAGCTTATCAGGGGTCCGAAAACGGGCAGATTCAGTTTGCCTCGGCCGGAAAGCTGGCGGAGATAAGCAGCTTTACGGTGGCTTTCTGGATGAATACGGAAAAACACGAAGGCGGCGCCCAGAGCGTGTTTATGCTACCCAATACCGAAGATTTCTGGGGGAATCTGTTCGTGATCATTGAAGGGAACGGTAATCCGGACGATAATTCCATGCAATTGAAACTGAAATACGGTCCCAATTGGGTGGATTTCAATGGAAACAACGGGTTGGACCGGCTTCCCGACATGTACGGTAAGTGGCGGCACCTGGCCTTTACCTACGATGAGGAAGCATCCGAACTGGCAATTTACCTGGATGGAGCGCCGCTTTCCCTACCCGAGGCGGTAGCCCATCCGGAAGTAAACGGGGAGCCCCTCGGCCCGCTGTCGTTCCAGAACGCCTCCAAATTCGTGATTGGGGCTTTTCAGCAGCACATTGGTATCCAAAACGCGCCGGACGCCTGGATGCTCCGTTATACCGGAATGCTGGACGAATTCCGGGTATATACCCGTCCGCTTGCCGCGGCTGAAGTCAAGGCACTGTTTGATAATAAAATGTGATGATTGAGTCTATGAGAAATTGCCTGTTAATACTGTGGCTGGCGGGAATGGCGGCCTGCAATTCACCTGCGAACGAGAATCCTTCCGGCCGTAACGGACAGCCCGATAGTTTAAGCGAGGAACAACTGTTGGATAGCGTGCAATACCGGACCTTTCAATACTTCTGGGAGGGCGCAGAGCCAAACTCCGGGCTGGCGCGTGAACGCTACCATGTGGACGGGGTGTATCCCCAGAATGACAAGCATGTGGTTACCTCGGGTGGCTCTGGTTTTGGAATGATGGCGATCCTGGTTGGAATTGAACGGGGATTCATCACGCGCCAGGAAGGGTTTCAACGGTTTCTGAAAATAGCGGATTTTCTGGAAAAGGCGGACCGTTTTCACGGGGCCTACCCGCACTGGTGGAATGGGGAAACGGGCAAGGTAAAAGCCTTCAGTACGAAGGATGACGGAGGCGATCTGGTGGAAACCGCTTTTCTGATACAGGGTTTGCTGTGCGTGCGTCAATATTTTGCCGACGGCAATGAGCAAGAGCAGGCACTGGCTGCCCGGCTGGACCGGATCTGGAAGGACGTGGAGTGGGACTGGTACACCCAGGGCGGACAGGATGTGCTTTACTGGCACTGGTCACCCAATTATGGTTGGGAAATGGATTTTCCATTGGAAGGATACAACGAATGCCTGGTGACCTACATTCTGGCGGCCGCGTCCCCCACGCACGGTATTCCGGCCGATGCTTATCACAAAGGCTGGGCCCGGGGGGGAGGCATCAACACCGAGGTGAACACCTACGGTCACCGCTTATCCCTGAAGCATAACGGCGCCGAAACCTACGGAGGCCCTTTGTTCTGGTCCCACTACTCCTATCTGGGCCTTGATCCAAGAAAGCTGGTGGACCGGTATGCCAATTATTGGGAGGAAAACCGGAATCATACATTGATCAATTACCAGTACTGCGTGGAGAACCCCAAGGGTTTTAAAGGATATGGAGCGGACTGCTGGGGACTCACGGCCAGTTACTCGGTAAAAGGGTACTCCGGCCACAGTCCTACCAATGACCTGGGCGTGATCACGCCCACAGCGGCGCTGTCGTCATTTCCTTACACGCCGGAACAATCCAGCGCGGCGCTGAATCATTTTTATTATCAACTGGGTGGCCGGATCTGGGGCAAATACGGCTTTTACGATGCATTCAGCCAAACCGAAGACTGGTATCCGCAACGCTACCTGGCGATTGACCAGGGGCCGATCGTGGTGATGATCGAGAATTATCGCTCGGGTTTGCTGTGGGAATTGTTCATGTCCTGTCCCGAAGTAACGCAAGGGCTGGAAAAGCTGGGCTTTTCCAGTTGGTAATAGTTTAAATTCAAGCAATGGGCCGGAACCGTTTTTCAATCGCCTTACTTGCCGCGTTCAGTATAGGATTCAGCATTTGCCGGATGGACGGCTTTGCACAATCGACCCGGATGAGCACGTATTGCAATCCGCTGAACCTGGATTATACCTACATGATTTACAATGCCAACGACGATCTTTCCTACCGTTCCGGCGCGGATCCGGCCGTGGTTGAATTCCGGAACGAATACTACTTGTTTGTGACCCGCTCCATGGGATACTGGCATTCCAGGGATCTGCTGAACTGGCGGTTTATCCGGCCTGGAAAATGGTATCTGCAGGGCTCCAACGCGCCTGCCGCGTTCAATTACAGGGATTCGGTGTTGTACATGACCGGCGATCCGTCCGGTTCCATGAGCATCCTGTACACCGACGATCCGCTTGCCGGCGATTGGAAAGCCGTTCCGTCCATTCTGAATAATCTGCAGGATCCTGCCCTGTTCATTGATGACGACGGGCAGACCTATCTTTTCTGGGGCTCTTCCAACAAATTCCCCATCCGGGGTAAAACCCTGGACAAAAACCGGAGCTTCCGTCCGGGAGAGGAAGTACAACTCTTCAACCTGGATCCGGAAAAGCACGGTTGGGAGCGCTTTGGGAACAATCATTCCGACACCGTATTGGGCGGATACATCGAAGGACCCTGGCTTACCAAGCACGAGGGTACCTATTACATGCAATATGCTGCTCCCGGAACCGAGTGGGATGTCTATGGGGACGGTGTCTATACAAGCGACTCGCCCTTGGGTCCGTATTCTTACGCACCGAATAATCCGGTTTCCTATAAACCCGGCGGGTTTGCAAACGGAGCCGGGCACGGAAGTACGGTGCTGGGTCCCCAGGATAAATACTGGCATTTCGCGACCGCCGCGGTTGCCGTAAATATCGGATGGGAACGGCGCATCAGCATGTTCCCCACGGGGTTTGACCCGGACGGGCTGATGTATGTAAATACGTCATTCGGGGATTACCCGCATTACGCCCCGGCCGTTCCCGGCAAGGCGGGCCAGTTTACCGGCTGGATGCTGCTTTCCTATAATAAACCGGTATCCGCTTCCTCTTCCCTGGAAGGCTATCCGGTCGCGAACCTGGTGGATGAAAACATTAAAAGCTTCTGGGTGGCTGCGGAGAACAACGACAAGCAATGGGTAGAGATTGATTTGCTCCAGCCCGGTACCGTCCATGCAATCCAGGTAAATTACCACGATCATGAATCGGGAATGTACGGGAGGATCGAAGGATTGTATCACCGGTATGTGATTGAAGGTTCGCTCGACAGGAAACAATGGGAGGTCCTGGTGGACCGAAGCGGGAGTTTTGAAGATGTCCCGAACGACTATGTGGAACTTGCCCGGCCCCAGACGGTCCGGTATATCCGATATCAAAACATACACGTGCCCACGCCGAATCTGTCCATTTCCGATCTGCGGGTTTTTGGACGAGGACACGGAAAAATTCCGGGAAAAACCCGCGGCGTACAGGTGACCCGCCAATCTGACAGACGCGATGCCATAATCCGGTGGCAGGCGCAGGACAACTGTCAGGGATACCAGGTCCGCTGGGGCATCGCGCCGGATAAACTCTATAGTTCCTGGTTGGTTTACGGGGAAAACTCATTGGAATTAAAGAGTTTATCGGTAGATCGAAAATACTATTTCGCTGTGGAGGCATTCAATGAAAACGGGGTCGGAAACCGCTCGGAAATCGTTGAAGTAGAATAAAACCCGACCATTCTGTCAGCTTTTTCTTCCTTATTTGGCAGCCCATCTGCCAGGCCCGCTGGAATAAAGCAATTAATTGATAAACTGTTATTTATCATTTAGTAACGGGTTTTTTGCATTTAATGCATGCCATCTGGCATACTTTTCGTCCTAGATGGGCAATTAAATTAAAATGAATATGAAAAAAACAATGTTGATAGCCGGCTTATTCCTGGTTGGAATGGGCGGGGCCTTCGCACAGGTGAACTACGGGGTAAAAGCCGGTGTTAATTTCGCGAACGTACATCTTTCCGAAGATGTGGAAGACAGCGATCCCAGCATCCTGACCGGATTTCATGCCGGTGTTTTTATCAATACCGAATTAGCGGAAAACTTTTCCGTTCAGCCGGAGCTTTTCTATTCGGCGGTAGGTTCCAAACTGTACGAAGAGGGAGACGCGTCCTTTAAATTGAAGACGAGCTACCTCAGCCTGCCGGTTTTGGCGCAGTACCAGTTCTTCGACGGATTCCGTTTGGAATTGGGACCTCAGGTCGGATTGCTGCTTTCTTCCAAGAATGAATTGAAAGGAACGGACGAAGATTACGAGGAAGACGTAAAAGACGATACCGAAAGCATTGACTTCGGACTCACCGGGGGCGCGAGCTACCAGCTTCCCATTGGTCTTGGCGTCTTTGCACGGTACTACACCGGTCTTTCCGACATCACGAAGGAAAACGAAGCCGGCGTGAAGGTTAAGAACAACAACATTGCAGTAGGCCTTACCTATACTTTTTAATTTAGGCCGGACTACTACAACGGTTTTAAAGAAGCCCTGCCCCTGTGGCGGGGCTTTTTGTTTAGTGCGTATCCACCTCTGTTCAACCTAATTTGGAATAGTTATAAATAAGGAGTATTATTGCAATTCGGAGCTAAATTCAGAGTACGCTTTATGAACTTATCGGAATTGCAGAAGGGTCAGAGCGGCACCATCTCCTCCTTTTCGGATGAAGAAATGTCGGTCAAACTGATGGAAATGGGTTGCTTGCCGGGAGAGTCGGTACGCGTGGATTACATCGCTGCGTTTGGGGATCCCATGGCGGTAACCGTTGCGGGTTATCAGTTAAGTATGCGTAAAAGTGAGGCGGCAACCATTATCCTAACTCCGACAGATTGAAGAACTTGATACGGGTTGCGCTCCTGGGCAACCCCAATACCGGCAAATCCACTGTATTCAATAGTCTTACCGGTCTTCACCAAAAGGTAGGGAATTTCCCCGGGGTGACGGTGGATAAGAAGACCGGCCATTGTACCCTGTCGGATACCCACGTCGCGGAAATAATCGATCTTCCGGGAATTTACAGCCTTTATCCCAAAGCGAAAGACGAGCGGATCGCATTTGAGGTGCTGGCCGACAAGAAGAACAAACTCCATCCGGATGCCGCCGTGGTGGTGGCCGACGCGTCCAACCTAAAGCGGAACTTGCTGCTGTTCACCCAGGTGGCTGATCTGAAGATCCCGGTGATCCTCGCATTGAACATGATCGATGTCGCGGAGAAAGCGGGACTGAAAATCGACATCGATAAACTTTCCCGGAAACTCGGCGTGCCGGTAATTCCCTTAAATGCCCGGAACAAACAGGGCATCGCGGAATTGAAAGCAGCCATCGCCCGGGTATCCCCGGTACCCACCCAGAAGAAAACCATTGACGTGGCAAGCCTGGAACCTGCCTTTCTGAGTGAGGTTCAACAACGTCTGTCCATTGAGGAGCCCTATGAGGCGCTGCACGTAGCCAATCAGTATAAGAATCTGCTGTACCTGGAGGAGGGAAGCGTGCCGGTCATTGAAGAACTGATCCGAAAGCATAATTTTCAGCCGGCCAAGATCCAGCTCGCTGAAACGGCTGCGCGGTACAATTACATCGAAGAACTGCTGAGCGACTGCGTCCACCAGGAAGTCCCGCCGGCAGCCGAGACATTTACAAGTAAGATCGACAAGGTATTAACACATAAGGTATTCGGCCTGCTGATCTTCGTGTTGATACTTTTCATCATTTTCCAATCCATTTTCTCGCTTGCGGAATATCCGATGTCGCTTATCGAAGAGGGTTTTGCCTCTTTCAGCGGATGGCTTATCTCGGTCATGCCGCCGGGTGTGCTCACCGACCTGCTGGTCAACGGTATTGTGGCGGGTCTGGGGGGCGTGGTAATCTTCGTTCCGCAGATAGCCATTCTCTTTGCGTTCATTGCCGTGCTGGAAGATACCGGATACATGGCCCGTGTCATCTTTCTGATGGACCGGATCATGCGGAAGGTGGGCCTAAATGGCCGTTCGGTGGTGCCGCTGATCAGTGGGATCGCCTGCGCGGTCCCGGCGATTATGGCCACGCGGACCATCGAAAACTGGAAAGACCGCCTGATTACCATTTTGGTTACCCCCCTGATGAGTTGCGCCGCCCGCCTGCCGGTATACGTGTTGCTGATCTCATTGGTGGTCCCCGACGAGCGGGTAGCCGGAATTTTCAATTTACAGGGTCTTGCCTTGCTGTTCATGTACCTGCTTGGTTTGTTTGCCGCAATTGGAGTGGCTTATCTGATGAAATTCATCATCGGCTCCAAGGAACGCTCATTTCTGCTTATGGAAATGCCCATTTACCGGATGCCCCGCTGGTCCAACGTGGCGATGACCATGTACGACCGCGCGCTGGCGTTTGTCGTGCAGGCCGGACGGGTAATTATTGCAGTCTCCATCATTCTCTGGGTAATGGCCACCTACGGACCCAGGGAGCGGATGCAGGCGGTGGATGCCAAATACGCTACGGCGGAAATGCAGCAGCGGTATACGCCCGAGGAACTGGAGCATCATCTTGGGTCTGAGAAACTGGAGAATTCCTATGTGGGCATCCTTGGGAAGTCCATTGAACCGGTGATCAAGCCCCTTGGTTTCGATTGGAAGATCGGTATTGCTCTGATCACTTCCTTTGCCGCCCGCGAGGTGTTCGTGGGGACCATGGCAACCATCTACAGCGTGGAAGCGGATGACAGTCACATGGATTCCGTCCGGGAAAAAATGCTTCAGGCAACCAATCCCCATACCGGGCTTCCGGTATTTACCATTGCCACCGCGTTCTCCCTGATGGTGTTTTACGCTTTTGCCATGCAGTGCATGAGTACCCTGGCCATTGTGCAGCGGGAGACCAAGAGCTGGAAATGGCCCCTGGTACAGCTAGCCTACATGACCGGAATGGCCTATGTGGCCAGCCTGATCACCTATCAATTGCTGCGTTGAACAAAGTGCGACAACTAGCCCACTATTTACCTGAACCGGCCGCGCCGGTAATTGCCCGTTGGATTGACCTGTATCAGGTTCAACTGAGAATCACCCGGAGCCGCCAGACCAAACTGGGCGACTACCGCCCGCCGCAGCAGGGATACCCTCATCGGATATCGATCAATCACGATCTGAATCCGTATGCCTTCCTGGTAACGCTGGTGCATGAATTTGCGCACCTGGTTACCTGGAATCACCACGGAAGCAAGGCCTTGTCACATGGAAAGGAATGGAAGGGATACTTCCGGAAGATGATGCAGCCTTTTTTCGAGCTGGATGTTTTCCCGGCGGACATCCGGATTGCGCTGGAACGCTACCTGCGGAATCCTGCGGCGGCCAGCTGCACCGACCTGAACTTGCTGCGCACGCTCCGGAAATACGATCCGGGCAGGCCCGACAAGGTGGCTGTGGAACAGCTTCCCGAAGGCGCTGTTTTCGCGCTCCCCGCAGGCAGGGGAAGGGCGTCGTCCTCTCAGCCCGCAACCGCCGGCGCAAGGGTGTTCCGCAAAGGTCCCCGCTTACGGAAACGTTTCCGCTGTACCGAGCTTGCTTCAGGCCGGGCCTATCTGTTCAATCCCCTGGCTGAAGTAATTCACCTGCCGGCCGGTACGGTTTCCTGAAAGTGGCCTCGATTTCTTCCAGGGTCTTCCCTTTGGTCTCGGGTACGTAACGCCAGAGGATCAGGAAATAGGTGAAACAGATTGCCGCGAAAAGGAGGAAGGTCTGAACCGGTGCAAGTGCCTGGATCAGCACCGGAAACGCGTAGGCCAGTGCAAAGCAGGCAGCCCACAAAGCAAATGTAGCCACCGAAACTGCCATGCCGCGTACCCGGTTTGGGAATATCTCCGAAATCAGGACCCAGGTGACCGGGGCAAGGGTGGTGGCGTAGGTGGCAATGAATGCAAGCACTACCACCGTGAGCCAGTAACCCTCCAGCAGGTTGAAATAAAAACAGGCCGCGACGAGTACAAGGAAAAGGGCCATCAAAGAAGAACCCGCCAGCATCATTTTCTTTCTGCCTACCTTATCAACCAGTTGCATGGCAAGGAGGGTATATGCCAGGTTGATGATGCCGATCAGGATCTGTTGGAACAACTGGTCGTTCACCTGCATGCCGGCCTGCTCAAAGATCACCGGAGCATAGAAGAAAACCGCGTTCGCACCCGATATCTGCTGAAAAACAGCGATGCCGATTCCCAGCAGCACAATAAAGCGGATACCCGCTTTGAACAACCCGGAGAACCCCACCTTGAGGGTTTTGGCGGAAAGACTGCTGCGGACCGCGCGGATTTCCAGTTCGATTTCCGTGGGTTCCACAAGCCTGCCCAGTACCTTCCGTGCCTGTTCTTCCCGGTTCCGGGCAAGCAGCCAGCGCGGACTTTCCGGCACCAGAAAAACAAAGAAGAAGAACAATGCGGATGGTAGGGCGCCCGAAGCGAACATCCAGCGCCAGTTGTTTTCCCAGCCGGCCAGAAAATAATTCGACAGGTAGGCCAGCAGAATGCCGACCACAATGGCCAACTGGTTTATCGATACCATCTTCCCCCGGACCGCAGGAGGGCTCACCTCGGCAATATACAGCGGGGAAAGCATGGATGCTGCTCCGACCCCAAAACCTGCTACGATGCGCCACAGGGCCAATTCAGCCGCGCTGCCCGCGAGCGCCATCAGGACGGAGGAAAACGCAAAGATAAGGGCGGCCAGGATCAGCGGCTTTTTCCGCCCAAAACGATCGGTCAGCCAGCCCGTTACCAACGCGCCGGCCATGCAGCCCACATACAGGCTGCTGCCCACCCATCCCAGCCCGGCGGCATCGAGATTGAACAGCGGTTGTATAAACGGGATGGTCCCCGAAAATATGGCAATGTCGAATCCAAACAGCAAGCCTCCCAGCGCCGCCACCATGCTAATAAGCCAGATATATGTTTTGTTCATCGTATTATTGGTTCTTCGGTCTAAATTACGGTTAACCCCTTTTTTCAAAATGGAGTATTCTTCCTTAAAGATGGATAATATGCCGGTATGGAAACAGCCCTTGGCATGATTCTTTCCAATCTTTCGCTATGCCGGCCAACCCAAAGATAGGATATCATGTTTCCCACGAGCAATTCCGCCCGGGGGAGTTGCTGGATTACGCCGCATTCGCAGGCCGGGCGGGTTTTCACGCCGCGCTTTCTTCCGATCATTTCTGTCCGTGGAATCAGGAGCAGGGGCAATCGGGATTTGCCTGGGCCTGGCTTGGATCCGCGCTCGAGGCTACTTCGCTGGATTTCGGGGTGGTCAACGCGCCGGGGCAGCGGTACCATCCGGCCATCATTGCCCAGGCGGCCGCAACTCTTTGTGACATGTATCCCAACCGGTTTTGGCTGGGGCAGGGGAGCGGGCAGGCGCTGAACGAATCCATCACCGGTGGGAAATGGCCGGGCAAAGCCACGCGGAACGCCCGGCTGAAAGAATGCGTGGACATCATGCGCGCCCTTTGGGCGGGCGAAACCGTTACCTGGAACGGACTGGTCCGGGTGGAGGAAGCGCGATTGTATACCCGGCCTGCTCAGCCGCCGCCGGTTATCGGTGCTGCGATTACGGCCGAAACCGCCCGTTGGATGGGGGAATGGGTCGATGGCTTGATCACCGTTTCGCAACCGTTGACCGAGCTGGAAAAGGTCGTTCGGGCGTTTCAGGAGGGAGGCGGCGCAGGCAAACCCCTTTACCTGAAGGTCCAGCTTTCCTTTGACCGGAACGAAGAGAAGGCGCGGCATGGGGCGTTTTCGCAATGGAAGTCCAATATATTCAACAGCAGTCTGCTAACCGAACTGCGCCATCCGGCCCAGTTTGAACAGGCGGCGGCCTTTGTAAGCCCGGACGATCTGGATCCTTACGTGCACATTTCCGCCGAACCGGGCGTTCATGCCGAGTGGATTGAGCGCTATGCGAAGCTGGGATTCGAGTTGATCATCCTGCATAACGTGAACCGGGAGCAAGAGCGTTTCATTGAAGTATTCGGAGAAAAGGTGTTACCGATTTTTAAACCCTGATCAGATGGCCAGTAACTGGTATAAAAACGCCATTATCTACTCACTGGATGTAAAAACGTTTATGGATTCCAACGGCGATGGCCAGGGGGATTTCCGGGGAATGGAGCACCGGCTTGACTACCTGGCAGGCTTGGGGGTAACCTGCCTCTGGCTGCATCCTTTCTTCCCTTCGCCGCAAAAGGATAACGGCTACGACATTGCCGATTATTACCGGGTGGACCCGGATTTGGGCAATCTGGGAAGCTTCGTGGAATTTGTGGACAAGGCAAAGGAGCGGGGGAT
Source organism: Anseongella ginsenosidimutans (assembly GCA_029268045.1). Taxonomy (GTDB): domain Bacteria; phylum Bacteroidota; class Bacteroidia; order Sphingobacteriales; family Sphingobacteriaceae; genus Anseongella; species Anseongella ginsenosidimutans_A. Next base: position 30,907 of record JAJUHF010000006.1, on the reverse strand, counting down.
GCGCGTCCTGGTGGATCTGGTGGTAAACCACACCTCCAACCAGCATCCCTGGTTCCTCCGGTCCCGCAGAAAGGCTGGCTCTAAGTACCGTTCTTATTATATATGGAGTGAAAAAAAGCCGCGCCAATCCAGCCCCGATACCGTATTCGGGGAGGCGCAGGGGGGTAACTGGGAATACGACGCGCAAGCCGGGGCATGGTACTATCATACCTTTTATCCGCACCAGCCCGACCTGAACCTGACCAACCCCGATGTCCGGGAAGAAATCCGGTGGATCATGCGTTTCTGGTTGAAACTGGGCGTGGCGGGTTTCCGGGTGGACGCGGTTCCGCACATGCTTCGTGAAAAGGGAAACGAAAAATTCGGGGAAGACCCGCATAATCTGCTGCGGGAATGGAGGGAATTTGTGGAGGAGCAACGCAAAGACGCGGTTTTGCTGGCTGAAGTAGATACGGATCCGAAGCGCTACGCGGATTTTTTCGGCGATTCGGACCAGATGCACATGCTGTTCAACTTTTATTTGAATAATTACCTCTTTCTGGCATTCGCCCGGCAGGAAGCCACCCCGGTTATAAACGCCCTGAAGAAACTTCCCCGCCCTCCGGAACGGGAACAATACGCCACCTTCCTGCGCAACCACGATGAACTGGATCTTGAACGGCTGAAAAACAAAGAACGGCAGGAGGTTTTCGATGCCTTTGCTCCGGAAGAGAACATGCGCATTTATGGCCGGGGTATCCGCCGTCGCCTTCCGCCGATGCTGGGAAACGACCGGCATCGGCTCGAGTTAGCCTACAGTCTGCTCTTTTCCCTTCCGGGGGCGCCTGTTTTCCGTTACGGCGATGAAATCGGCATGGGAGACGACCTCCGGCTGAAAGAGCGGAACAGTGTCCGGACCGTGATGCAATGGTCCGATGAGGAAAACGGAGGTTTTTCCAGCGCTCCGCCCGATAAGCTGGTCCTTCCAGCCATCCGGGAGGGCGAATACGGGTATCCCACCTTGAATGTCCACCGGCAGATGCGTGAAAAGGACTCCTTTCTGGAATGGGTCGAACGGGTGATCAGCGTTCGCAAGGAATGCGTCGAATTCGGAAGGGGAACCTGGGAACTCATTCCGTCAGACAATCCGGCGGTGCTGATCCTTTGCAGTCGATGGAAAGAGGGTTTTTCCCTGGCTATCCATAATTTTTCGGCCCGCAAATGCGATGTGGAACTGGATACCAAGACCCTTTCGGATACCGAGATCGAACACCTGATCGACGTGTTCGGCGATGCGGTTTACGAGCCCTTTCATGGAGATACGAAGATCCATCTAAACCCGTTCGGGTACCGGTGGTTCCGGTACAGTTCGTTTTTGTCATAAAGGATTTGGCAATGGGTAATTTGTTATGGTGGCATACGGGCGTAATTTACCAGGTGTATCCGCGGTCATTCATGGATTCTGATGGGGATGGCGTGGGCGATCTGAACGGCGTGCGGCAAAGGTTGGATTATCTGCAGGATCTGGGCGTTACCGGGATCTGGCTTTCGCCGGTCAATCCTTCGCCCATGGTGGATTTTGGCTACGATATTTCGGACTACCGCGCAATTCATCCCCTCTTCGGTACGATGAAGGATTTCGACCGGCTGCTAAAGGAGGTTCACCGGCGCGGAATGAAGTTGATCACCGATCTGGTTCCCAATCATACCTCGGAAGCGCATCCCTGGTTCCTCGAGTCGCGTTCCTCGCGCGCCAATCCCAAACGGGATTGGTACCTGTGGTACGATCCAGCGCCGGGCGGCGGTCCTCCAAATAACTGGCTGAGCGCATTCGGCGGCTCGGGATGGGAGTGGGATGAAGCCACCGGTCAATATTATTTCCACTCCTACCTTAAAGAACAGCCCGACCTCAATTGGCGGAATCCCGCCGTGCAGGAGGAAATGCATGACATCATGCGGTTCTGGTTGGACCGGGGGGTGGACGGGTTCCGGGTGGATGTGATGTGGCACCTGATCAAGGACGAGCGCTTGAGGGATAATCCGCCCAACCCCGACTATAAACCGGGCATGTCGCCCTACTTCCGTTACCGGCCTAACTATTCGGTGGACCAGCCCGAAGTGCACGGCATTGTAGCTGCGATGCGGAAAATACTTGACGGCTACCCGGAGCGAGTGCTGATCGGGGAAATCTACCTGCCGGTGAAATCCCTAGTTAGCTATTACGGACGCAATAATGACGAGGCGCATCTGCCGTTCAATTTCCAGCTCATCACCCTGCCCTGGGATGCCGCGTCCATCGGAGCGGCCGTAGACCAATACGAAGGCGCATTGCCGGAGGGCGCCTGGCCGAACTGGGTGCTGGGCAATCACGACCGGTCCCGCATCGCCAGCCGCGTGGGGATACGACAGGCGAAGATCGCCGCCTTGTTACTGCTCACCCTGCGCGGCACCCCCACCCTATATTACGGCGACGAACTGGGGATGACAGACGTGGTCATTCCGCCCTCAAAAGTCCAGGATCCACATGAAAAGAATATTCCAGGTTTGGGTCTGGGCAGGGATCCCGAGCGAACCCCCATGTTATGGAATGCAGAAAAGAATGCCGGCTTTACTACCGGAACACCCTGGCTTCCGGTGGGGCGAACTTATCGCCGGATCAATGCCGGGGTGCAGGCGACAGACGACACCTCCATGTTGTGCTTCTATAAAAGACTGATTCGCCTGCGCAATGCCCAGCCGGCCCTGCATTCGGGAAGTTTCCGGCGCCTGGATACCGAAGGGACGGCCTTGGTGTATGTTCGCCGGCAGGGAAACGCGCGCTGGCTTATTGCATTGAATCTGGGGACCCGGCGTACAACAGTCCGCTTAGCGGACCCGGCCCTTCGGGCAACCGTCGTCCTGGGGACCCATTCCGATGCCGAAGGGAAGCAGCTCACTCACCGCTTCAGGCTCCGTGGAAGTGAAGGCATGGTGGCCCGATTACATTAAGCATGCGCTAGTCAGGCAGGCATTTCTCCCGATTCAACGTACCGTTTGAAATTCCGGATATCTTCCCGGATCAGCTCTTCCAGCACCGGATTCAGCAACCTGGCTACGCCGGCGCCAATGTTCCCGGCCGGGGGGCGGTAACTGATATGTACTTCCAATTCGGTGTCCTCGCCGCCGGGCACATTCCGGAATACCACTTCCCCCGCGTTTTCAATGGTGGATCCGGGGAGGGATCGCCAGGAAATCAACGCGCCCTGGTCGTCGCGGACGATCTCGGCCTCCCAGATAATGGGTTTTGGGGCGCCGGGGAATTTCGCAGTCCAGCGGGAGCGGGTATCGCTGATCGTTTCCACGTTTTCCAGATGCGACATAAACCGGGGGAGGTTTTCCAGTTTCCTCCAGAATTCATACACTTCGGCTTTGGGGCGTTTTACCTGGAGCGTGTTTTTGATCTCGATCAGGGAGGCGGTTTTCCCATGCGGGCGGCTTCCCTGCCTGCTGCCGACTCCCAACGATGAAGAGAGCGGGCAATTTCCCGACACCCCGCGATACAGCAGATAGCCGCCTGCTCCCAGGATGGCGGCATACTTTAGAAAACTTCTGCTGCGCAAGGCAACGCAGAGGAGTCCGGTTCCCATCCCCAGGGAGGCCAATCGTTCCAGTTTTCCTACGTTGATGACATTGGTCCCGCCAATGGGGGGAATGGCGTTGGTACGCCCGCCGGCTTGTTGATGAGTACTGTCCATGATCCAAGTTTTTCTTTGATATAGCCAAAACCTTGCTGGTTTTTGGGAAGACGGCACAGACGGCCGGATTGGACGTTCGGCGGAAAGGTGCCTGCGATAAATCCGGGACGATTGGGTAGAAAAAGCCGCAGCCCGCGCCTTATGAAGGGATGATTGAAATCTCACCGTCGCGTTCCAGGATCGCGTATTTAATCTGTTCCATTTTGCTTAACCCGAAGCGTAAGCGGGCTGCTTCCAGGATGTCGCTTTCATCCACACCCGATTTTTTCATGCGGCGTCTGAGCGGCTTTCCGTTTTCCACTACAATCAGAGGAACTCCTTCAATGATCCGGTCCAGCAGTTTGAAGCGGCTTTTCAATTTCGAAAGAACAACATCGGTGCCGATCAGCACAACTATCAGGATCAACGCATTGGTGATGGAGTAGTCCTCTCCGAGCAGGGCTTGTTGGGTCACCTCTCCAATAATAAGTAGCAGCACAAAGTCAAAGGTCGTTATCTGGGCCAGGCTTCTTTTCCCAAGTATGCGGAATAATACAAGCAGGAAGAGATAAACAACAATACCTCGGATCAGTGGATTCATTTTCTTAAGAATATGCGGCCTTAGGGATAAATAAAATGATGGACCGGGAAGGGTATCCCGTTAACGGTCCAATTTCCTTTCACGGAACCTTGGTTTTGCGGATGGGAAAAAAACCGGACGGTCAAGACTGCGCTATCCGGCACGTCAAACCGGTAGTAAATTGCATTGTTCCCGATCTCGGTCTCATAACTTTCCGGAACCACCGTTTCCAGTTCAAATTCGGAGAGGTAGGGAAGCGGTATCCCGATCGTCGCTTGGGCCGGGGAACCGCCTTCCGCCGGGGAACCGGAAATGTAAACCGAAGTGACTACTGCCGATCTGCTCCGGGCGAACCGTTCATACTCCATCGTGACGTGCTGTTTGGTTTCCCGGACCTTGCTGATGGGTCCGTTGCCGAACAAACCCAACGCGATAAGCACCATCAGCGTACCAATGACCACCCAGCACACCTTTTGGATCTTCCATGCCATGCGCTGCAATGGCAGGGCTTCATGAAGGGAAGGCGTTGATCGGACCGGTTCAATGTTTTCTTCTTCCGCCATTGTCTGAATTCCTTATCCGTTCACTATTTCGCCCCCATTGGGGTGGAGTACCTGGCCGGTCATATACGAGGCGTCCTCCGAAGCCAGGAACACATAGCAGGGCGCCACTTCTTCGGGTTGCCCGGCGCGTTTCAGCGGGACATCGGATCCGAATTCCGCCACCTGGTCCGGGGGGAAGCTGGCTGGAATAAGCGGCGTCCAGATCGGGCCTGGGGCGACTCCATTCACCCGGATTTTCTTTTCTGCCAGTGCCGAAGCAAGGGACCGGGTAAACGAAACGATCGCGCCCTTGGTTGCCGCGTAATCAATCAAATGGGAGCTGCCCCGGTACGCCGTCACCGAGGTGGTGTTGATGATGCTGCTGCCTTCCTTTAAGTAACGCAACGCTGCTTGGGTGATGTAAAAATACGCGAAGATATTGATGCGAAAGGTGCGCTCCAGTTGGTCGGGGGAGATTTCCTCCAGGCTTTCCTTCGGAAACTGGACGGCCGCATTGTTTACCACGATATCAAGGCCTCCCAGTTCTTTCCAGGTGCGTTCGACCAGATGCCGGCAATGCGCTTCCTGGCTGAGATCGCCGGGAAGCAACAGACAGGTTTTGTTCAGACGTTCCACCGCAGCCTTTGTTTCTACCGCATCGGACTGTTCGTCCAGGTAAGCAATGGCCACGTCGGCGCCCTCGCGGGCAAATGCGACGGCCACTGCCCGCCCAATCCCGCTATCGCCGCCGGTGATAAGCGCCTTTTTCCCTTCCAGTTTCCCCGCATGTCGTGCTGGATCGCCTTCGTAGGACGGGCGGGGAACCATTTCCGATTCAATCCCTGGTTGCCTGCCCTGCTTCTGTGCGGGCCGGACCGGTTTCTTATCCTCCGATTTTTGCATATTACTGATTTACCAACGCATTAAAGCAGCTACTTTACTTCCTTCGGGCATTTTTTCTGCGCGGAGCACATGGACATTCCCATTGGTCAGGTAGGCCTGTACAGCGCCCTGATTGACCAGGCAGTCCGTCTCCATCGAGGCATTCTCTTTGAAATGGACCTGTCCGGTTTCGGGATTGAATTCCCCGCGGATGTGCAAATCGTCCCGAATGAACAGGTCGGCTATTTTTCCCTGGAAACAACCGGGGAGTACCTTAAACGGGTCGGTTGTAGAACGCGGGGTAGCCGATTGATTATAAAAGGATTCCAGCGCATGTTCGGCATCCAGGCTAAAATACGGCTCCAACGCCGCGCAGGCCTTTTCGAAAAACACATGGGCTGGCTCATGTTCGTAATTACCCGAAATATGCTGTTTAGCAAGATGCGGGTACCGTGATCCATCCCGGTATTGACTGATCAGGCGTTCGGGGCCCGCCAGCAACAGGGGCGCGTTTTCACGGGCAAGCACTTCGCCCAACAAGGTCCGGTCGATTTCCTTCAAGTACATCCCTACATATTCCTCTTCATCGGCCAGGCCCGGTCCGTGACCATGAAAAGTCGCTTTTTCTTTATTACCGGCCCGCCGGAAAGTTTCCTGACCTCCCTTTTCTTCGTATCGGATCACATCGTCCATTCCATTGGGAAGTCCCTGCACTTCCACCTCCTCCAGCCCGAATCGATCGCCTTTGAAAAAACGTGCATTCCCTTTACTTAAAACAAGCAGAAAAAAGGGTTTGGATCGCAGAAGAGGAAATAGCGGGACAATATAAAAATGCGGGCCAATAAAGACCTTCTCCCGGACCTTCTCGGGAATTTTCAGGGTGAAAAAAAAGTTTTCACCCATAAATACGCCCAATCCATCCAGTTGGTCTCTCCAAAAGTCGCTGGAATCCAGTAGCTCGGTTCCGCGTCTGCTTAGGAGAGTGGCTTCCGTGGGACTCATTCCGTTTTTTTCCAGCGCTGCGCGGGTTTCCTGCAGCAGGCTTTTAAACAACTGGGCGTCCTGGAGTTCATTGACTTCCACCCCGGCACGATGGGTGGGGATGAAGATGGAAACAGCCGGCGACGCGCGATAGGACGCCAATCGGGTAAAATCGGTTTCTGATAGGAATTGCATAACCAAACCCGTCCCATAATGATGCCAACTACTTCAGTTTTACCGTGGCCGAGAGGGGCAGGTGATCCGAATAATGAACCTCATCCCAAACCGTTGTCTTCACTGTCTGGTCCAAATGGTGGTTGCTTACCAAAATGTAATCGATCTTTTTAACCGGATCGCGATCGGGGAAGGTAAATTTTCCGGCAGGGTCGCAGAAAGCAAAAAACTTCCCCAACTGCGTAATTTCTTCCTGCTGTGGCTCGGCATTGAGATCGCCGGTGAGGATAACCGGCAGCGAACCGGCCGATAAGGCCAGCGTTTCCGACGACTGGATCAAACGGGTGGGTTTATCCAGCGCGTAGTGGACCGTCATAAAGCGGATCTGTTTTCCGCCGGGTAGGGTCACTTTCACCGCGAGCAGGGCAAGGGAACCGTTGCCGGATTTGGAGGTAATCCGGTGGTTTTGGATATCGCTGATCGGATAACGGGAAAGGATGCCCAGTCCGTACGCGCCGCCATCGTAGGCAAAATGGCGCGCAAACGCATAATGCATTCCGGTAATGGCCGCCAGGGTTTTCATCTGATCGACCCGGCCGGAACGATTGCATAGGCTGTCCACTTCCTGTAACCCAACCAAATCGGCACCCGAAGCGTTGATAAACCGGCCCATTTCCTCCAAGGTGGGGTTCTCCTCCCGATCGGCGCCGTGATGCATGTTATAACTCATGAGGTGTAGCTCCTGCGCGCCCGCTAGGGAAGGGAAACACAGGAAAGTTGCCGCAAAAAGCAGCGCCCCGGCCAGGGAAGGGACGCCCGGTTTATGAAAAAAATGGCTGAAAACAAGGTTCATTCCGTTTTGTTTGCGTGTGAAGATACCAATTTCTGCCAATTTGACGGTTTTGGGTGATTTGGAATACCGCTTGATAAGAAGCTGATGGTTTAACAACACAGAGCTATGCAGGAAAAAGGAACAATATCAATTCACACCGAGAACATCTTTCCAATTATCAAGAAGTTTTTATACTCCGATAACGAAATATTTCTCCGGGAGCTGGTCTCCAACGCGGTGGATGCCACGCAGAAAATCAGGCGGCTTTCCGCACTGGGCCAGTTCGCCGGGACACTTGGGGAAACCCAGGTGGAAGTGGCATTTGACGAAAAGAAAAAAACCATTACCATATCCGACCAAGGGATCGGGATGACCGCGGAGGAGGTCAAAAAATACATTAACCAGATTGCTTTTTCCGGTGCCACGGAGTTCCTTGAAAAATACGAAAAAGCAAAAGATGCCGGTGAGATCATCGGGAAATTCGGGCTGGGATTCTATTCCGCCTTCATGGTGGCCAGTCGTGTAGAGATTGAAACCCTGTCTTATCAGGAAAACGCCGAACCGGTCCATTGGGAGTGCGACGGAAGCACCAGCTTCGAAATAAAAAAGGGGAAAAGAAAAACGCGCGGAACGGATGTCATCTTGCATGTCAACGAGGACTCGAAGGAGTTCCTGGACCGGTACCGTTTGCAGGAAATTCTGGACAAATACTGTAAGTTCCTGCCCGTCCCCATTAAATTCGGAACCCGCAAGGAACAGGTCCCCGATGGGGAGGATCAGGAAGGCAAACCGAAATTCAAGGAGGTAGAAAAGGACCATATCATCAATAATACCGCCCCGGCCTGGACCCGCAAACCCGCCGACCTGAAGGACGAGGATTACCTGGCGTTTTACCGCGAGCTGTATCCCATGTCGCCCGATCCCCTTTTCTGGATCCATCTGAACGTGGATTATCCTTTCAATCTTACCGGTATCCTGTATTTTCCCCAGGTAAAGAACGAGCTGGAGTTTCAGCGGAACAAGATCAAGCTTTTTTCGCGGCAAGTGTTTATTACCGATGAGGTTAAGGATATTGTTCCCGATTTTCTGATGCTGCTCCACGGGGTCATCGATTCGCCCGATATTCCGCTCAACGTATCCAGAAGTTTCCTTCAGGCCGACAGCAGTGTGCGGAGAATAAACAGTTACATCAGTAAAAAAGTAGCGGACAAACTTGGAGAACTGTTTAAAAGCGACCGGAAAAGCTACGAGGAAAAGTGGGACGACATCAGCCTGTTCGTAAAGTATGGCATGGTTACCGACGAAAAATTTTACGACCGGGCGAAAGATTTCGCGCTCCTTAAAAACGTGAAAAACGAATACCATACACTGGAGGAATACAAAGACCGGATCAATCCGTTGCAGACCGATAAGGACGGGACGCTGGTGTATCTGTATGCTACCGATCCCGCAATTCAGGACGCCTACATTCAATCGGCGGCTAAAAAGGGCTACGATGTGTTGTTGCTGGATTCTCCGGTGGACAACCATTTCGTAAGTCACCTGGAACAAAAACTGGAGAAAACCGCCCTGAAACGGGTGGATTCGGATGTGGCCGATCAGCTCATTCCGAAAGGGGACAAGACCGAAACCGTATTGAGCGAAGAACAGATGAACCGGGTGAGAGAGGTGTTCGGTAAGGCGGTGCAAAAGCCCGAAATGAGTGTCGAGCTTGCCTCGCTTAGTCCGGAAGAGCCGCCCGTAACAGTTACAATCGATGAGTTTACCCAGCGCATGAAGGAAATGGCCAAAACGGGAGGAATGAGCTTCTACGGAAACCTGCCCGACCGATACAAGGTCGTTGTGAACGGGAACCATCCGCTGACCTTACGCATTTTGAATGAAAGCGAAGAGCAGCAAACGCTGCTTGCCCGCCAGGCGCTTGATCTGGCCCTGCTTTCGCGCGGAATGCTGACCGGGGCCGAACTGACCGCGTTCGTCAACCGGAGCGTGTATTTCATCGGCGGGGAACCCGGCGGCAACCCGTCATAGGCTTTCCGGGAAACGCGTCCGTTTCAGGAAGCGGAAGGTGAGTGAAATGGAAACCAGGCTCAGGCCGATGATCAATCCGGTCCAGATGCCGGTGGCGCCCATTCCGAAATGGAAGGCAAGAAGATAGCCGGAAGGCACACCCACGACCCAATACGCGATGCCGACCAACAGCGTAGGGACCTTCACGTCCTTGATTCCCCGGAGGAGACCGACGTTAATGGCTTGCGTGGCGTCCGAGATCTGGAACACGGAGGCAATCAAAAGCAGGGTGGCGGCAAGACCCACCACCTCGGCATTGTCGTTGAACAACAGCGGCAGACGTTCCCGGAAGGTAATAAAAATCAGGCAGCAAAACATCCCGTAGACCAGCGCGGTAAGCAGGCTGCTTTTGCCGATCAGCCGGATCCTCGTCCAGTCGCGCCGGCCGAAGGTGTTGCTGACTCGGATCGAGCTGCCTTGGGCCAGACCCATGGAAACCATGAAGGTGAATGCCGCGCAATTCATGGCAATCTGATGGGCGGCCTGTTCCACTGCGCCAATGGTGCCCACCAGGATGCCGGAAACGGCGAAAACGCTGACCTCCATTCCGGCCTGCAGACTGCTGGGCACGCCGATCCGCAACAGGTCCTTCATGGTTTTCCATTTCAATTTCCACTGGTTTTTCCTCACGGCAACGTACCGTCGGAAACGCCGGTCCCGGATGATGATCGCTAACAGGACCAGGAAAATAAGCGAACGGGTTACCAAGGTTCCCCAGGCGGCTCCCACCAGCTCCAGGCGAGGAAATCCCCAATTGCCGAAGATCAGGAGCCAGTTGAGAAAAGCATTCAGGGGTAGCGCCACAAGGGAAAGGACCATGGCGGTGCGTGTTTGTTCCAGGCCGTCGGTGAACTGTTTCAGGGCCATGAAAAGAAGCATCGGGACCATCGAAATGCTGGTGATGCGCAGGAACGGCACGGCAAGCTGTGCCACGTCCGGATCCTGATCCAGATGAAACAGGATATTCTTACCCCATTCCAGACCCAGAAAGATCAACAGGGCGGTAATCACGCTCAGCCAGAACCCATTGAAAAAATAATGGGATACCTGTTGACTGTCGTATCTGCCGTGCGCCATGGAAACCATCTGTGATATGGACAGGGTCATGCCAATACCAAAGATCAGGGGAATGTTGACCACGCTCATCACCAGTGAAACCGCGGCCAGTTGTTTGTAGCTGATGGCTCCCACCATGGCCGCGTCAATCAGGCCCAACGCCATTTGGGCAAGTTCACCCAGGATGATGGGACTGGCCAGTTTTATCGTTTTATTTGCTTCCCCATATAGTGCGATCGCAGACATGCCCGCAAAAATAGACAATGGTATAGGTTTTGCGCCGGCTAAACAAAAAAAACATGGAACGTACATTTCGTATCTTGGGCATGGCAGGAAGCTTAAGGGCACAGTCCTTTAACCGCGCCCTGCTGCAGGAAGCCACCCGGTTGGTACCCAAAGGAGTTGTATTGGAAATAGTTGAACTGGACGGCGGTATCCCGGGGTTCAACCAGGACGAAGAAACGAACCCGCCTCCAAAAATCGTGGAACTGAAACAGCAGGTCCGCCAGGCAGACGCGCTGTTATTTGTTACCCCGGAATACAATTACTCGGTTCCCGGGGTTTTGAAAAACGTGATTGACTGGGTCTCCAGGCCCTACGGAGACAATGCGTTCAGTGGAAAGGCCGCCGCCGTGATGGGCGCTTCCATCGGAGCGATTGGAACTGCCAGAGCGCAATATCACCTTCGGCAGATGTTTGTCTTTTTGGATGTGCACGTGGTGAATCAGCCCGAGGTAATGGTTGCCGACGCCCATGAGAAGTTTGATGAGCAGGGAAAGCTGAAGGATGAGACTGCCCGGGAGCTCATCGGCCAATTGCTGCAAAAGCTGGTTTCGCTTGCAAAACAACTGAATGCCTAAGCTGTTTAGCCTTTATTGTATATCTTTAAACAAAAGAACACATATGAAAAAAGTATTATCCTTATTGGCCCTGGTTACCTTCGGTACCTCGGTGCTTTTTGCGCAGTCCACCTGGAAGGCGGATCCCGCGCATTCAAAAATCGCTTTCTCCGTGGTACACATGGGCATTGCCGATGTATCGGGCTTGTTCAATAGCTTCGAGTGCAGCATTGTATCGGACAAGGAAGATTTCAGTGACGCAGTCTTTGACCTTAGCATTGATGTTTCGTCCATTGACACGGAAATCCAGAAACGGGACGATCACCTTCGGAGCGCCGATTTCTTCGACGTCGAAAAATTCCCGAAGATCACCTACAAAAGTACCGGGATCAAAAAGGCGGGAAAAAACCGATACAAACTTACGGGTAATCTGACCCTGCATGGTGTTACCAAGCCGGTTACGATGGACCTGTGGTACCGGGGAACCAATGTAAACGATAAGGATAATTCAGCCACTGCCGGCTTTCAGCTGACAGGAACGATCAAGCGTTCCGATTTTGGCGTGGGTCCCAAATTCGGCCCACCGATGATCAGCGATGAAGTGACCATCAAAGCCGACGGTGAATTTCAAAGACAATAGATAAACCGGGAGAACGTGCAGAAACGTTCTCCCGTCTTTTTTAGCCCGGGGCCGGACCCGGGGGCCGGAAGCGGGATGCTATTTATCCCGCAAATGCTGTATCAGTTTCCGGTCACCTACCACCCAAACCACATCATCCCATTTGAATTCCATCCCCGCGTCGGGATTCAGGATACGTTCGCCGTCCCGTTCCACGCCTACCACCAGGCCTTTCAACTTTTCCCGGATACCTGATTCACGCAGCGTTTTCCCGCGCAGGGAGGTGTGCTCGTCAATCACGATCTTCTGAAGCGCAATGTCTTCTGTCGAAATATCGGCTCCGACGGAGGTTTCGCTTGCATTGAATACGGGCATAAAGGTCTGCAACTGGTCATCTGTTGCAATAATCCCGACATGATCAAAAGGCAATACTTTCTGATCACTGCCCGGGGCATGGATCAGTTTTTCGCCCCGTTTCAGATAAATCACATTGATCCCGTACTTTTCCCGCCACCGAAGATTTTTCAGGGTTTCCCCCGCATAGGCCGCATGCTGCGCCACTTCCAGATCCACAATGTGCGCATCCCAGGGGTCCAGGGCCGGCTGCAGCGATGAGTTCCGTTGCAATACTTCCGTAGCAAGCGACTGATTTTCGCGGGCAGCCCGCTCCCGGGCATTCAGATTGCTTAAAAAACTCCCTTCCAGCCGTCGGTAAAAAGCCTGGATCCGTTGCGAAAAAATAATCAAAACCAGAATAAAGACCGGTACGGCCACCAGCAGCGCCACCAGGGTGGAAAATAGCCGGTTTACCCAGAAGCCGATCAAAAGAATACCCAGGGCATTCCGCAGGATCTCGATGATCAGCAGCGGCCCGCGATTGTATTTCCGGTGTATCCACAGCTCCTTGTAGGCGATGTTATCCGGACGCCGGGCCATCAGGGCCCAGAGGAAGGGCGCGGCGACACTCAGTGAAATCACCAGTGCCACGACGCTCCGGATCAGGTCGTCTTCGAAATTCCGGGCAAGGAAAGGCATCAGAAAATTAAAAGAAAGCAGCATCAGGGCAAGCACAATGATGCTGTTGGTCACCACAATGCGGGCATAGGCCTTCAGCACAATTTTCCATTCACTTTCAGCCTGTATCTTTTGGGTATTGGTTGAATAGGCATTCAGCGCGGTGACCCATTTCTCCGGAAGCAGCTTCACCACGTAATCGAATGCCGGCCCGGATAATTTGATCAGGTAGGGTGTGGTGAACGTAGTGATTGCCGAAGCGCCTACTGCGACCGGAAAAAGAAAATCGGAAATCACACCCAAAGACAAGCCCAAGGTGGCCACGATGAACGCGAATTCCCCGATCTGGGCCATGCTCATTCCCACCTGCACCGACTGTTTCAAGGGCTGACCCGACAACATGGCTCCCAGGGTGGTGCTGAATAGTTTCCCCACCAGCGTGAGCAGGGTAACCACCATCACCGGCACTCCGTATTCTGCAATGGCCCGCGGATCGATCATCATCCCGACCGAAACGAAAAACACGGCAGCGAAAAGGTCCTTCACCGGTTTGATAAGATGCTCCACCTTTTCGGCCGAAGTGGTCTCGGCAATGATGGACCCCATGATAAATGCACCCAGTTCCGCCGAAAAGCCCACCTGGGTGGCAAGCACCACCATGCCCAGGCACAGCCCAATGGCCATGATCAGCAAGGTTTCCTCATCCAATAGTTTCCGCGCTTTTTTCAGCAGGGTGGGAAGCAAAAAGATCCCCGATATAAACCAGACCGCAAGAAAGAACACCAGTTTCAAAATGGTGAACAGCATTTCCGATCCTTCGAATTGCTGGCTGACGGCCATCGTCGAGAGCAGCACCATCAGCAGGATGACTACAATATCCTCTACCACCAATACCCCGAATACGATCCGCGCGAATTGTTTGGTCTTCATGCCCAGCTCATCAAAGGCACGGATAATGATGGTTGTGGAGGAACTGGCCAGCATCCCCCCCAAAAACAGGCTGTCCATGGTGGTCCATCCCATCCAACGGCCGGCCAGGTAGCCGGAAACGGTGATGAACAGGATTTCCACAAAAGCCGTAATCGAAGCCGCGCCGCCCACGCGGAGCAACTTTTTAAAACTGAACTCAAGTCCAAGGCCGAATAACAGAAAAATCACGCCGATGTCTGCGAGCGTTTTTACGTTCGCATTATCTACCACGGTGGGTATCAGGTTGAAATGGGGTCCTACCAAAAAGCCTGCAAGAATATACCCCAGAACAAGCGGTTGTTTTATTTTCCTGAAAACAAGGGTGATCGCCGCGCCTGCTATCAGAATAAGCGCCAAATCACGTATCAAGTCGGGTAAGTGACCCATAGATCGTTTTTCTTTAAAACTTCCACCTGCAATTTAAGCCAAAAGTATGAAAATGACGGAAAAGACCTGCGGGGCGGAGTCCTCAATATACCCTCCCGGGGGTATTTGCATTGCCTGGGCTTTGTTTTATCATTGCGGGAATTCTTACTAAACTATTTGTATGAGATTATTTTTTACGTTAATTCTTATGGCATCCTGTGTGGCGACTTCCTGTAAAAAGGATACCCCGGGACTTGAAAACGAAGAGGAAAAGCCGGTTCCGGAGCAAGTTATTTCCGAATTGACCGGAAAGCTGGCGTCGGCCGATAGCATCAGCAACTTTGTCGCGGCGCTGGAAAATCTTCAGCTTTCCGCGGCTGAAGTTTCCGAAGGGATCACCGTATTCGCACCGCTGAACGAAACGGAGGCGCAGGCTTCGGCTCCGCAAACGGGGCGACCGGTGACAAAATCCGCAGGCGTTCCCTTGAAAGCCGGCGAATCCCCCGTGCTGAAGGACCACGTGGTCAAAGGCGTTTATACGGTGGCCGATCTGACCGATGGAAAAATCCTCACGACCCTTAGCGGAAAACAACTGAAAGTAAAGCGGACAGAAAATCGGGTCTGGCTGAACGGCGTGGAGCTGAGCGGAGAGGGGATCGTGACCGAAGGCGGGCATACTGTTTTTGTGGTCAAGCGGAGTCTGACCGGTACCGAGCCCAATGACGAACCCGAACCCGGGCCGGAAATTACCAGCCTGACGGTTGTGGTTTGGGACGCGGGCGGATGGACTCCCTCGCAGCCCGACGGCGTACCGGCGGAAGGCGCTGAAGTGGCGCTTTACAAATCCCGGGAGGATTTTGCGGCGGCCAACCCAGCCTATGTGGCCCAGGCAGGGGAAGACGGCAACGCGGTCTTTGATGAGATCGAGCCGGGTACCTATTATGTGCACGCGCAGCTGGATCACAAAAGCAACATCATTCTGAAGTCGAAAGTAACCGAGGACGGGGTTTACACCGGGCTGGCCATCGAAGGCATTTACGCGTCGGAAAACGAAACTCCGGCGGGACAGCTGCCTGGCAATTTTCGCTTTGTGGACGTAAATGCCGACGGCCAGATCAATGGGATGGACCGTTTACCTGTACCGTATGAGTCGGCAGAGGTCAGCGACGGATCGGCTTTGGAGCTGAACGTTTACATTGGCTACATCAATAACGCCGCTTACGGTCCGCTGGATCAGGCCGTTGCGCAGGACCTGCTTGATCAGGTATCCGGCATGATCGGCAACTGGTACCAATTGAATGTGGTGATGCTGGATGCCCTCCTGAGTGACGACGCCGAGCAGCTTCCGGCTATGTTCGGTTCCCAGTTTCAGGGAGTCGATGATTTTTCCTTTTCAACCACCCATCCGGCCTTTGCCAATGTCTGGCGCAATGGATTCGAGCCCATTTACCGGCTGAACCGGATCATTTGGGAAATTGAGAACGGAAGTCTGAATGACCAGGCGCTTCTAGGCCAGGCAAAAGGTCTTCGAGCTTTCGTTTACCTTGTTCTGGTGAATTATTTCGGAGAAGTCCCTTACGCCGATGGAATCGTGTCGGAAGAAGGAAATTACGATTTCGGCGCCGATCGGGAGAGTCTGCTGAACTTCATTTCCGCTGATTTGGATGCAGCCTTATCGCGCGTACCCGCCCAGGGGGATCCTGCCCGCTTAACCGCCGGCGCGGTGAAAGCCCTGCAAGCGAAAGTAGCCCTAGCGAAGAAAAATCACGCCCTGGTGGCGCAGATTACAGGTGACATCATTCAAGGCGCGCAATATCAGCTGGAGACAGGTACCGCAATTTTTGAAGCGGACAGCAAAGAATTCATCTGGCATCCCCGGCAGGAGATCACCGGTGGATTCCAGGAGTTTTTCTTTGGCCGCGCGCGTTTCCCATACCTGCGGATAACCGAAATTTACCTGATGCGTGCAGAAGCCCTGATCAATGAGGGGGCCTACACCGACGCATGGGAAATCCTGGCCTTGCTGAACAACCGCAAGGGAACTGCCCCGCCTCCACAAAACGGCTCACTGGAGGAACTGCGTGCCCGGCTGTGGAGCTTGTGGAAAAGTGAAATGCCCCGGGAAGGGTCCCGGTTTTTGAACCTGGTGCGGTGGGATCAGGCCATGGATGTGCTGGCTCCCAAAGGATACCTGCCATTCCACGGTTTGCTTCCCATTCCGCAATACGTGATTGACAGCTATCCGCTTGTGAATCAGAATCCGGGCTATTAAAAGACAGAGTTAAGAAGCAAATAGGATTCATCGGAAAGGTCCTGTGCCCAAAGCGCAGGACCTTCTTTGTTGGATGGTTGTTGCCCGACCAGGATTCGAACCTAGACAATCAGAACCAGAATCTGACGTACTACCATTATACTATCGGGCAGGAAAAAACCGAACGGTCCCCGGAATAAAACAAGTTCCGGCAGGAACTGTTCTGTTAACGTGCAAAAATAGTAATCGTTTTAAAAATAGCGAGGGTTAAAAAAGAAATTGCTATTTTAGTGGGGAGAATATGTTATCTAAAAAGACGAAATACGCGATCAAGGCATTGGTGGCTTTGGCTAAGAGTGAGAAGGGCGTGCCGGTATTGATCTCAAAGCTGGCAGAGGACGAGCGGATACCCAAAAAGTTTCTTGAACTGATCCTGTTGGAGCTTCGGAATGCGGGGGTATTGCACAGTAAAAAAGGAGCGGGGGGAGGATACTACATGGCGAAGGATCCCGCGGAGGTGAAACTGGTGCAGATCCTGCGGGTGACCGACGGCCCCATTGCCTTGCTTCCCTGTGTGAGTCTGAACTTCTACGAACGGTGTGAGGAATGCCGGGACGAAGTGACCTGCGGGATACGGAACGTATTCATCGATGTGCGGGATGCGGCATTGAAGATCCTGAGCGAAACAAGCATTGCCGATATCGTGGACCGGGAAAATGAGCTAATTGATAGTTTAAAAATAACCACCTGATTTTCAGATTGAACTAGCTCGTTGAAAAAAAACCCGGGCAAAGACTATAATTTCCATAGAGATTATATATATATTTGCATCTTATAAGAAAGAAAGAAATAATGAATCATTCTTTTAGCGCTTTCCGGATGTGTGATTGTTGTATGATGGGCTTCGCAAGACGGCGGAAAAGAAGGACTGTGTCATAAATCAGATAAAGAAATATCCAGGCCCTTTCCACCGAAAAAGTTGAAAGGGCTTTTTTTTTAATCAAAACAGCAAGGTATTATGCAAAGCTTCAGGTCTGAATTGGAGAATCCGGTGGTTGAACGAGAGGTTATTGAGCTGGCGGAAAAGATCAGGAGGTTCCACGAAGGCAGTATTCCGGAAACAAAATTTCGTAGCCTACGGCTTGCCAGGGGCATCTACGGCCAGCGTCAGAAAGGTGTTCAAATGGTTCGAATCAAGATCCCTTTCGGCTTTCTTACCTTTCAGAAGCTGCTCGCCATTGCCGATGTGTCGGATGAGTATGCAACCGGCAACCTTCATCTGACCACACGTCAGGATATTCAGATCCATTTTGTAAGCCTGGACAGAACCCCGGAGCTGTGGGCCAAGCTCGATAAAGACGAGGTCACCATCCGGGAAGCCTGCGGAAACACGGTGAGAAACGTCACCGCTTCGCCTATTGCGGGTATTGACCCCGACGAGCCGTTTGACGTTTCACCCTATGCTTACGAAACTTTCCGTTATTTCCTTCGGAATCCGATATGCCAGGATATGGGTCGGAAGTTCAAGATCGCTTTTTCCTCGAGCGAAGCAGATACGGCCTGGAGTTTTATCCACGACGTGGGTCTGATTCCCAAGGTCCGCCAGGAGAATGGTCAGGAAGTCCGCGGTTTCAAAGTCGTAATCGGCGGTGGCCTGGGCGCGCAGCCCATGACCTCCAAGCTGGTGCATGAGTTCCTGCCGGAAGATCAGGTGATTCCGTACATCGAATCGGTGATCCGTGTGTTTGATCGGTACGGAGAGCGGAATAACCGGAACAAGGCCCGGATGAAATACCTGATCGCGAACCTGGGTATAGAAGAAGTGGTCCGGCTGATCGAAGAGGAGCGTGTGGCCAACAAATCCAAAAGCTATCCCATTAACCGGCACATATTGCCTGAAACCCAACCGCCTGCAGCGCGGCCCATCCCGGAAGTTACCATTGCCGATACAAAGAAATACGAGGACTGGCTGAAGACCAATGTAAGCGAGCAGAAGCAGAAGGGATTCTATAAGGTAACCATCAAGGTGCAGACAGGGGATATCAGCACGGACATCGCCCGGAAAATGGTCAGCGCAGTGCGGGATTATGTGGCCGATGACATCCGGGTAGCCCCCACCCAGGGACTGATCCTAAAGTTCGTCCGCCCCGAGGCGCTTCCCTACCTGTTCACCGAACTCGACAAATTGGGACTGGCTCAGCCCGGATTCGACAGCGTAGCGGATGTGACCACCTGCCCGGGTACCGACACCTGTAACCTGGGTATCTCCGACAGCATGAATGTAACCCGGGTATTCGAACGGGTAATCACCGAAGAATTCCCGGAACTTATTTTCAACAACGATATCAAGATCAAGATAAGCGGGTGCATGAACTCCTGCGGTCAGCACGGCATTGCCAGTATCGGATTCCACGGAAGCTCAGCGAAAGCGGGCGGCAAGGTATATCCGGCGCTTCAGGTGCTGTTGGGCGGCGGCATTGTGGGAGACGGGGTAGGCCGCACGGCCGAGCGGGTGATCAAGGTGCCCAGCAAACGTGGGCCCGATGTATTGCGTTTTGTACTCCGGGACTACGAAGCCAATTCGCATGACGGGGAGTATTTCAACGATTACTACGACCGGCAGGGTAAGGAATATTTTTACGAACTGCTTAAGCCCCTGGCCGATACCAGTACCTTAAAGCCCGAGGACTTTGTTGACTGGGGACAGGACGAACAATACGGTGTTGCCATCGGTGTGGGGGAATGCGCGAGCGTAGTAATTGATCTGGTGGCCACCCTGCTGGTTGATTCGGAAGAAAAGCTGGAAATGGCAAAGGAGAATTTCGATGCAGGCAATTACGCCGATGCCATTTACCATGCCTACGGCCTGTTTATCAATACAGCGAAAGCGCTTTTGCTCGATGAAGGTGTGAATCCGAGCACCCAGATCAAGATAATGAATGAATTCGATGCCCGATACGTAGCAGACGGTAGGTTCACGTTCCCCGGCGGATTCCGGGAACACGTAACACGCATCAATAAAAACGAGCCGAACGAAGGTTTCGCGGTAGAATACATCGCCGGAGCCGCTGCTTTTCTGCGGGAAGCAATTGCTTTCCGGGAAAAAGACCAGGAGTTGGCCGAAACCAATCCGTAAGATGAACAGCACATTGAAACAGCCGAAACTGACCCTGATCGGGGCGGGTCCCGGCGATCCGGAGCTTATCACATTGAAAGGGATCAAAACGCTGGCAACGGCAGACGTGGTGCTCTACGACGCGTTGATCAGTGAAGATCTTCTTCGTTTTGCTCCGGCTGGTGCAAAAAAGGTTTTCGTTGGGAAACGGGCCGGAGACCATGCCTATTCCCAACGGCAGATCAACGATCTGATTGTAGACTTTGCATTTCACTATGGTCACGTGGTACGGCTCAAAGGGGGAGACCCCTTTGTTTTCGGCAGGGGATACGAAGAAATATACCACGCCGAATCCTACAACATCGAAACGGCTGTGGTGCCGGGAATCTCCAGCAGCATTTCGGTGCCCGAACTGGAAAAGATCCCACTCACCAGCCGGGGAGTTAGTGAAAGTTTCTGGGTAATTACCGGTACGAATAAGAAAGGGGAATTATCGGCCGATATCTTCACTGCCGCCCAGTCCAACGCCACGGTGATCATCCTAATGGGGACCCGGAAGCTGGATGAGATCGTCAAGGTGTATAAAGACGCCGGCAAACGCGACTGGCCCGTAGCAATCATCCAGAACGGCAGCCTGCCGGACCAGAAGATTGCCGTGGGAATCATCGAAACGATCCAGGAAGTGGTGATTGAAAAGCAGATCGGCAATCCGGCGGTGATCGTCATTGGGGAAGTGGTGGCGGAACATCCCGAATTCCATAAGATTCGGGAATTGTACAATTACATTAATAACTTATAAGGAATGTCCGAATCAGTGGATACCGGAAGAAACGCGTTGTTTCCTGTTTTTTTAAAACTGGAACGTCTTAACACCCTGGTGGTGGGCGGCGGAAAAGTAGGCCTGGAAAAACTGACCGCTCTGATGGCGAACAGCCCGAAAGCAGCCGTAACCCTGGTGGGGCGTGAAATCAGTGCCGACATCCGGGAACTGGCAGCTTCCCATCCGCAAGTGCTGTTGCTTGAAAAGGATTTTGAGGAATCCGACCTGGACGGGCACGACCTGGTAATTATCGCCACCGCCAGCCGGGATTTGAATCTGCGCATCCGGGAAATGGCGGCGGCCCGGAACATTTTATCCAATGTAGCCGATACGCCGGATCTCTGTGATTTCTATCTTTCATCCATTGTCCAGAAAGGACATCTGAAGTTGGCTGTTTCCACCAATGGAAAATCTCCCACCATTGCCAAAAGAGTAAAGGAAATGCTTCATGAGGCAATTCCCGAGAATATTAATCAGTCGCTGGACAACCTGGAGGTTATCCGAAAAAGATTGAATGGGGATTTCGCCTACAAAGTGCAGAAACTCAATGAGATCACTTCCGTGCTTGCCAGCGGGGGCGAACCCGCTGTGGAAATTAAAAAAGAGGAAGATTATATTCGCAGCCTGAACCAATCGCGCGAAACAATGAAAGACCAATCAAAACTTGTACGCATTCAGGCCGATCGATCCGCTAACCGGGAACATTCCGTTCCTTTGTATCTGACTTCCAGCTTTATTTTTGAAAACGCCGAACAGGGCAGGGCGCTTTTTGCTGAAGAGGAGAGTGGAAATATCTATTCCCGCTATTCCAATCCGAACACCACCGAATTCATTGAAAAAGTGCGCGCACTGGAAGGCGCTGAAGCCGGACTGGCATTTTCATCCGGCATGGCGGCTGTATTTGCCTCCATTGCTGGCTTGCTCAGCGCGGGGGATCACATCGTTTCCTGCCGGTCAATTTTTGGATCCACCCATCAATTGTTTACCCGTCTGTTTCCCCGCTGGGGCATTACCCATACCTACGTGGATGCATCCCGCCCCGAAGACTGGGAAGGCGCCATCCGGGAAAACACCAAAATGATTTTTCTGGAAACGCCCTCCAATCCGGGTCTGGAGTTGATAGACCTCGAATGGGCAGGGCAGCTTGCCGCGAAACATAAGCTGATATTGAACGTAGACAATTGTTTTGCCACGCCGTATCTGCAGAAGCCCATTCAATACGGTGCCCACATCGTGAGCCATTCGGCCACGAAGTATATGGACGGCCAGGGCCGTGTCCTGGGAGGGATCCTGGTCGGACAGCGGGATCTGATGGACCAGCTAATGTTTTTTATCCGGAATACGGGTCCCGCCATGTCTCCGTTTAACGCCTGGACCGTTTCCAAGAGCCTGGAAACGCTGGGAGTCCGCATGGACCGCCATTGCAGCAGCGCGCTGGAAATCGCCCGGCTGCTGGAAGCGCATCCCGAGGTGGAAAACGTCCGGTATCCCTTCCTGCCGTCGCATCCGCAATATGAACTGGCCAAAAAACAGATGAAGGCCGGAGGCGGAATCGTCACCTTCGTGGTAAAAGGAGGATACGACCGCGCGCGCAGGTTCCTGGATGCATTGGATATGATTCTGCTCACTTCCAATCTGGGTGATACGCGGACCATTGCGACCCATCCCGCCTCCACAACGCATTCCAAACTAACGGCGGAAGAACGCCGGGCCATTGCCATTGAGGACGGAAGTATCCGGATCTCGGTAGGCCTGGAAGATGTTGAAGATATTATCACGGATATAACCCGCGCGTTGGAACGGTCCACGGTTTCGGCCCGGGAAGTTCCTAATTGAAAAAGTTTAAACAACGATTGTAGAACCGGTAGCGACGGATAAGTAATCTAGTATTTCTATAGAAAATATCATTCTTATATAATGGATTTATCAGGACTGACAAGCAAAGTGGAAGGTCTTACTCCCGAACAGGCGCTGGAGGTAGTTGCCGGGGAATTTCCAGGTAAGATCGTATTCTCCACCAGTTTCGGCTGGGAAGATCAGGTGATCACGCATATGATCTTTAAGAATGACCTGCCGATTCGGGTGTTTACTCTGGATACCGGCCGGATGTTCAACGAAACCTACCACGTCTGGAACAGGACCCTGGACCGGTACAAAAAGCCGATTGAGGTATTTTCCCCGCAGGCCGAAGCCGTGGAGAAATTAATGACTGAAAAAGGGCCGTACAGTTTTTACGAATCGGTGGAAAATCGGAAGGAATGCTGCGCGATCCGGAAAGTGGAGCCACTGAACCGGGCCCTGAAAGGGCAGGAATGCTGGATCACCGGTATCCGGGCGGAACAGTCCGCCAACCGGACCACCATGGACAACCCCGAGTGGGATGCGGGCCATCAACTGGTGAAATTCCACCCTTTATTCAGTTGGTCCCTGGACGAAGTCAAGGAATACGTCAGACGTTTCAATATTCCCTATAATCCCCTGCATGATAAAGGGTTCCCAAGCATCGGTTGCCAGCCCTGTACCCGCGCTGTCTTGGAAGGTGAAGACTTCCGTGCCGGTCGCTGGTGGTGGGAACACGCCTCCCGTAAGGAATGCGGACTGCATGTATAAGGGCGGGGGTGCCATGGGCTTGTGTTTTCCCAAACTTTGGAGGATATTCGGGGTTTGAATTAAAGGCACGGGTTTCAACCCGAACGATAAAACTGACAACACGAATGCGCGTAGAACTTCAGCGAGTAGATGACGCATTTCACTTCGAAGGTACAGGTACCGAAGGGGTGAAGGTCCACATTGACGGTTCCCGGAACATCGGCGCAGCCGGTGCGGGAGCCCGGCCCATGGAACTGATCTTGATGGGATTGGGTGGATGCAGCGCCATCGACGTGATTCTGATCCTTAAAAAGCAACGGCAATTGATCGATGATATCCGGATTGTACTGGATGGGGAACGGGTGGAGGATACCCCGGCGGTATTCAAAAAAATACAGATGGACTTTCAGTTCAAGGGGACGCTGGACCGTGAGAAAGTGAAACGCGCCATCGACCTGTCCGTGGAAAAGTACTGTTCGGTGTATGCCATGCTGGCTGAAACCGTTGAGATCACCCATACGTTCAGCATCAATGGCGAGTAATCCCATGAATGGAACAGGATCTGTCATATGAAGGCTCCCGGAGCGATCTGAAACCTTCGCGGAAGAAACCGTTTTATCGGGTAAGCGGAGGACTTCGGAAATACCTGCGTCATTACGGACGCGAAACCCGCGTGCCGGTATCCTACAATGACCTGCTGCATTTTGCGGGCTCCATTCCGCTTTACGACAGTTCAGGAAATGACCTGCTGTGGGAAACGGTTTATTACGAACCTTCCGATATGCGCGAATTGTATCCCGCGCTGGCCTTGGTTTACGCCCAGCTAAAGACGGAAGGGGACACGTCGTTCCTGAAAAACCTCTCCGTCGCCCGGATCGACTATTGCGTATTCGGGAATTCGAAACCGTTCCGGATCCGTATCGTTAATAATCTCAACGACAATTACGATCATTTTTACGTGAAGGTGGCCGATGCCTCCCGGATCTACGGGCTGGAGTTGGAGCACATTCTCTCGCCCAACCGGATTACCTATTTTACCGACGGAAATACGCTCATTGAAGAGCACATTGCCGGCATTCCCGGCGATACCTTCATCCGGAATCATTTGGAAGATACGCCGTTCAACCAGACCCGGATTGCCAAGGAATTTATTAAATTTAACGAGCGTTGCTTTATCCGCCTGCTGGGCGATATGCGGTCTTACAATTACGTGGTCGATATTACGCCCGATTTTGAAGGATCCCAGTTCCGGCTGCGAACGATTGATTTTGATCAACAATCCTTTGATGGCCGGCTCGACATGTACCGGCCGCGGTGTTTCCATGAAAACCAAGCTTTTATGGAACTATCCCAACGATACCTGAAAGCCGAGTCGATCAAGCAGTACCAGCAGGAAGAACGGGCGCTGATTGTCAACCGTCTCCGGTCCTCGCGGTACCGCTTGAAGGAGTTGCTGGATCCAATGGTGCGGGAAGAACTGGCTCCTCCGGAAAAGAGGCGGCAGCTGGCCGGGGAATTGGCCGCTTTCTACGGCAACGCGGCTTTTTTGCAATGCGCCACCATGGGAGAGATTGTGAAACTGCATCTAAAGCAGACCTTGCGGAAGATCCTGAAGAAAATACATGAGGACGAACGGCCGTTCTCTGATTATCATCGGAAATGAAATTGCTGAGCACACAGGAGATCAGGGAATGGGATGCCTTTACCATCGTACGGGAGCCCATTTCATCGGTTGATCTGATGGAACGCGCGGGCCGGGCCTGCGCTGCCCACCTGCTGACCCGTTTCAGCAGGGAGTACGCATTTGTGATATTCTGTGGACAGGGGAATAATGGAGGGGACGGCCTGGTGGTGGCGCGTCTGATGGCGGGCTATGGGTACCGGGTCCGGGTGGTACTCGTGCAACATAGCACGCGGAGCTCGGCCGATTTTAGGACGAACCTCGAACGATTCCGTCAACTTCCCGGGGCGGATATACACGAGCTGACCGCCGGAGCAGATTTCGCGGGGGCATGGTCTGGTCTGTCCGATATACCTGCGGTGATCGTCGACGCGCTGCTGGGTTCGGGTACGAATAAGCCCCTGGAAGGTCTGCTGGCCGAAACCGTGCAAGCGATCAACCGGAGCGGCCGGCCGGTCGTCAGCATTGATGTTCCCACGGGCCTGCCCGCCGATATGGAGCAGTGGGATCCCGGACGCCCGCAACTGGCGGTGAATGCAGAGACCACCCTGACATTCCAGATTCCAAAGATCAGTTTTCTGTTTCCCGAGACGGGAAACCACTGCGGTTTGGTGAAAATCCTGGATATTGGACTGCATCCCGGATATCTGGAGAAGCGCAACACGGAGTTGGAATATCTGGATCAAGACTTTGTCAATTCATTGATCGTGCCCCGGAGGAAGTTTGATCACAAAGGCCGGTTCGGCCACGCGCTTCTGATTGCCGGATCAAGGGGGAAGAACGGGGCGGCTATTCTGGCTGCCCGGGCCTGTCTCCGGGCCGGCGCCGGATTGCTGAGCGTGGGCGTGCCGCAGGAGTCCTACCCCATTTTACAGGCTGCCGTTCCCGAGGCCATGGTTGTTCCCGATAATTCCGATCGGTATCCGGTGTTCAGTTTTGTTCCGGAAAAATATACGGCCGTGGGGCTTGGTCCCGGCATCGGGACCGAAGCGAAAACATTGGAGGGCTACAAGCGGTTTCTGGAAGGACTCCACAAGCCGGTGGTGATCGACGCCGACGGCATCAACCTGCTTGCCGCACTATGGCGGAGCGAACCCGGTTTCCGGATTCCCGGACAGGCGGTACTGACGCCTCATGTAAAGGAGTTTGAGCGGCTGGCCGGAAGTGCCGCCCACGGGTACGAGCGGTTCGGCATGCTGCGCAAATTCGCGCGGAAACACCAGGTATACGTCCTGTTGAAAGGGGCCCATTCCTGTCTGGCCACCCCGGAGGGCAGGTGCTATTTTAATTCCACGGGAAACCCGGCGCTGGCCAAAGGTGGCAGCGGGGATGTATTGACCGGCATGATCACCGGGCTTTTGGCACAGGGCTATTCTCCGCGGGACGCGGCTTTATTGGGCATGTATTACCACGGGAAGGCCGGCGATGCGGCACGGCGGAAGCGATCGGAGACATCCGTGATTGCGAGTGATCTGGTGGAGGAAATCCGGATTGCCCGCTGCTGAACAACGGTGAATAGCCGGCGACCGATCGTGAACAGCTGCTGAACGTCTGCCGAACGGGATTCCGGTAAACAAAAAAAGAGAAGCCGATCTGCCTCTCTTTTCTTAAACAATTTATTAAATGAACAAGGGGTTATGCCTCGTTGTATTCGATCTTGTGGATGTGGCGGTCGATATCCCAGCGGCCGGTCCCTTCCTCGCCGATCACATCGAAGAGTTCCAGGATGCGGCGTGCTACGTATTCTTCCTCACGCTGTTCCTTCAGGAACCAGTTCAGGTATTCGGCCGTCACATAATCGCCTTCCTTGTGAAGGTGAGCCATGATGTTTTTAAAGGATTGGGTGACGGCAATCTCATGTTCCAGTGCCTCTTCGAAAACTTCCCGGAACGAGCCGAATTCCTGCTTCACATTGGTTACTTCCGGTGAAATAGCGGTTCCGCCCATGTCGGAAAGGAACTTGAAAAGTTTCAGCTGATGATCCCTTTCCTCGTCCGACTGTTTGTAGAAATGGTCTGCGGCTCCCTGAAATCCGTTCCGGTCGCACCAGCCTGCCATGGATAGATAAATGGCCGAGGCATAGGCTTCCTTTTTTATCTGTTGATTAAGATGCTTCTCCGTTTCCGTGGATAGCATGCTTTTTATACGAATCAGGTCTTTCATAACTTACTCCCTTTTAACAATACTACAAAGTTATTGTGAATAAGTTTCGAAAACAATCAAAGAATAAAATATGGAATTAGTCTTGATTAGCAGACTTAGCTTACAGGCAGGCGGTACAGGCAATCCTTAATGATGTGATTGAGTTTGAACATCACAAATGCTCCCTGCAGCAGTTCCCGGAATGCCAGAATTTCGGTAGCATCCAGCACAAAGCAATGTTCGCATGCGCAGATTGAAATGATCTCCAGATCGGGAGCTTCCGCGTCTAGCAGCATTTGCTCGATGTCTACTTTTTCGACCGCGGTTTTAAGACGCAGAAAACACAAAAAATTCAACCGGGTACGTTTTCCCGCGAAATCAACATATAAACACCGTTCCGAATCTGCCTGATAAACCGCACCGGCGGATGTGCTGAATACTTCTTCCAATTTTCTTGAAGTGAATTGTGTTCTTATCAGAGCCAAATTTCGGCTTTATTTAGATACAATCCAAATAAAATTAAACATTGGTTCGGGATCTGATTTTAATTCGCTAAATTCACGTATTAAGTAACCGAAACCAATTATGAAAACACCTCGTCGGGCTTTTTTAAAAAAGGGAATGGCAGGCGCCGCTGCGGCCGGCCTGCTACCCGGTCTGATTCGGGAATCCGGTGCCCGAACCGTTCCGGCACGGCGTGTCGGTCCGTCCCGCCAGACGATGAAACTGGCCTTGTCCAGTTATTCGTACTGGCATTTTACGGAAACCAAAACACCCATCGAATACGTGATCGATGAGGCGGCTGCACTTGGCCTCAGCGGGGTTGATGTGCTTCACCGCCAAATGGAAAGCGAAGAAAACGAGTATCTGCAACGCTTGAAACGGCATGCGTTTAAAAAGGGCGTGGACCTGATCAGTCTATCCATTCATCAGGATTTTGTCTCGCCCGATGAGGCGGACCGGCAGAAGCACATTGAACATACCATCCATTGCATCGAGCTGGCCTATCAACTGGGAATTCCCTGCATCCGTCTGAATTCCGGGCGGTGGAATACGATCCAGTCGTTTGATGAGTTAATGGCTGCCCGCGGTGTGGAAGAGCCCCTTGCGGGTTATACCGAAGGGGATGCCTTCGTCTGGTGCATCGATTCCATTGAACAATGTCTTGCCAAAGCAGCGGAGCGCGGTGTGCTGCTTGCGCTCGAAAACCACTGGGGACTCACATCCACTCCGGAAGGCCTGTTGCGTATCCGGGAATCGATTGATTCACCCTGGATGGGTTTACTGCTGGACACCGGAAACTTTCTGGAGGATCCTTATGACAAGCTGGAACGGGTCGCGCCGTATGCGGACTTTGTTCAGGCCAAAACCTATTATGGCGGCGGGGAATGGTATACGCTCGACCTGGATTACAAACGCATCGTCCAGATTCTGGAAGCGGCCGGTTTTGAAGGGTATATTTCCATTGAATTTGAAGGCAGGGAAAAGCCGGAGAGCGGGGTGAGAAAGAGCGTAGCCCTGTTGCGCGAAGCGTTGGAGTCCTAATCCGCCGCGGACCGGCTCAGTCGTCCCCAAACGCCAAGCGGCAGCCTGCTTCCCGTGCCTGCCTGGAGATACAATTCACCTATTTCAGGTGGGGTCCCCGAAACCGATTCCATCAGGTTTTCGACCACCAGCGCCGAAAAGCCGAGGGAATACGTATTCAGTATCAGGAAATGTTCTTTTTCGTCCAGCAGCCGGATAACCTCTTTGATCAGGTCGTTGATGTGATCTTCCAGTTTCCATTTCTCTCCCTTGGGGCCGTGTCCGTAGGCTGGCGGATCCAGGATGATTCCGTGGTATTTTTTTCCGCGCCGCACTTCCCTTTTGACAAACTTGATCGCATCGTCCACGATCCAACGGATGTTGTCCAGCCCGCTGAGTTGCATGTTCTCGTTTCCCCAGGTAATGACCTGTTTAATGGAATCGACGTGCGTGGTATCGGCGCCTGCCTGCCGGGCAGCCAGGGAGGCGCCGCCCGTATAGGCGAATAAATTCAAAAACCGCGCTTGGGATGTTTTTAGCTTTTTTAGGGAGGAGGCAATGAAGTCCCAGTTAACCGCCTGCTCGGGGAAAACCCCGACGTGTTTGAACGAGGTGAGCGCCAGGCGGAATTTCAGATCCAGGTGGGGTGTTTTATAACGCAGATGCCAACGGTCCGGGAGCGAGGCTTTCTTTTTCAGCCAGTTGCCCGTGGTAGCGCTTCTTGCCCGGAAGCGGGTATCGGCCAATCGGTCCCACTCCTGTTCGCTCAGGCCTTTGTCCCATATTGCCTGGGGCTCAGGCCGGATCAGAATCCGTTCACCGAAACGCTCCAGCTTTTCGGAGTTGCCGCAGTCCAGGAGCTCATAGTCCTTCCAATGCAGCGGGGTTAACAGCTGAAGCATCAATCTTCCTTCATTTTCCGGGCAAATGACGTCGCAAAGACAAAGTCATTCAACTCCTTGTTATCCGTCCGGCTGATTTCCTCTTTGGTGCCTTCCCACCATTTCTTCCCCTGGTGGAGGAAAATAACGTTTTCGCCGATTTCCATCACCGAGTTCATGTCGTGGGTCACCACCACCGTGGTGATGTTGTATTCGTCGGTAATCTCATAGATCAGCTTGTCAATGATGATGCCGGTTAAGGGGTCCAGACCCGAGTTCGGTTCGTCGCAAAAAAGATACTTGGGCTTCAGGGCAATGGCGCGGGCAATTCCCACCCGTTTTTTCATTCCGCCACTAAGTTCCGATGGCATTTTCCGGTTTACATCCGCCGGGTCCAGACTGACCCGTTTCAGGCAGAAGTTGGCCCGCTCCTGTTTCTCCTTGAGGGTCATGTCGGTAAACATATCCATCGGGAACATCAGGTTCTGTTCCACGGTCATGGAGTCAAACAGGGCGGATCCCTGAAATAACATGCCTATTTCCTTGCGAATTGGGATGCGTTCCTTGAAATCCATTTTGGTAAAGTCCTGCCCGCTGTAACTGACCTCGCCGCTATCCACCTCATGCAGGCCTACCATGCATTTTAAAAGCGTGGTTTTCCCGCTGCCGCTCCCGCCGATGATCAGGTTGGTAATACCCGGTTTGAACGTGGCAGACACATTATCCAATACGGTTTTATCTCCAAACGATTTTGTGATGTTCTTTAGCGTAATCATAACTGGGTTTACAGTAACAGCTGGGCCACCAGGTAATCGGCGACCAGGATCATGATGCAGCTCACCACCATGGCACGGGTGCTGGCTTCGCCTACTTCCAGGGCGCCTCCGGAGACGTAAAAGCCCTGGTAAGCGGCAACGGTTGTCATGATAAAGGCAAAAATAAAGGATTTTATCAGACCGACGACCAGCATAAAAGGAATGAAACCTTCGGTGATCGTCTGCAGGTAGCTCTGACTGCTCAATACACCCGAGGCAGAGCAGGCTACCAGACCGCCCATAATACTCAAAAACATGGAAATGGTCACCAGCAGAGGAATCATGATGATACCCGATAAAAGCTTGGGGAGGATCAGGTAGGCGGGCGAATTGATACCCATGATCTCCAGTGCATCGATCTGTTCGGTAACGCGCATCGTTCCGATCTGGGAAGCAATCCGGGAGCCGATGCGTCCGGTCAGGATCAAACAGCCGATGGTGGGACTGAGTTCCAGGATGGAAGAATCCCGCGT
>JAJUHF010000005.1 GCA_029268045.1 Anseongella ginsenosidimutans | reverse complement strand
GATCCGTGCAGGCCTGGGAAGATTTGCTTACACAATATTGCACAAATATGTAACAATTACAATTTGGATTGGGATATGCGGAATTTTCCTCCCTATTTTTAGCGACCTTGCAAAAAAATGGCTTGGCATTTGCCAATAACTGGCAAAATTGATAGACTAAGATGAGTAGTTGGGAACGATTACAAAAAGTGATTGATGAATCCGGGTTATCTATAAATGCGTTTGCACTTTCCATCGGACTGAAGAGGGCGGAGAATCTCTATCAGATCAGAAAAGGCAATCACGACATCAGCCGGGACCTGGCCAGGAAGGTGACAAGCAAATACCCTCAGGTCAACGAAGCGTGGTTACTGACAGGCAAGGGCGAAATGCGCGCCGGAGAGACGGCCGCTTCCTCCAGGAAAATCCCGCTTTACGATTCCGGATTTGAGGAGCTGGACCTGCGTGGCGATAAATTATCCATTGAGCCGCTCTATTATATCGAGGTGCCTACCTTATCCGGAGGCGATTTTGCGACGGTCAATTACGGGAATTCGATGGAACCGGATATTCCGGCCGGCGCCATCGTCACGCTGAAGGAGATCAACCCATCCGCCTTGCTGCCGGGCGAAATGTATCTGGTGGTAACTCCAGGGTACAGCACGATCAAATGCGTCATGAACTATCCGGATGATCCCGGTAAATTCCGCTTGATTCCCAAGAACACGACGGAATACGGAGAGGCCGTAATCGACAAGCGCGATATCCGGCGGCTGTTTCTGGTCAAGGGTGTAATTTCCACCAAGATCCTGTAACTGGAAGGATCCCTGACCGGTTAGCCCCCGATGTTGAATCGCAGGTTGATCCCGAAATTGGAATAGGCCGTACGGTAAGAATTCGACGTTTCCGGGCGCGTCACGTTATGGTCGAAAAACAACCGAAGATTAAACCGTTGATTTACCATGTAATCAATGGACGGCCGCACCGAAAATGTGTTGGTTCCTCCGGCTACCTGGGCATCCTCTTCCCCTAAACGGTAAATAAGCAACTTGTCCGAACGCAGCGCCACATCGAGCTTAAAGAGAAGATCATTATTCAGCTGATCCTGCCCGAACAAAGGGAAAGGCAAACGCAGGCGGGTCGTACGGTAACCCAAGCCGCCTACAACCGTTTGTTCTCGCTGCTGGGCGAGCTGGGAGTTGGCCATACTGAAACTTAGGGAGCGGCCTTTCCGGTATTCCAGGTTGGCGGTCATGTTATTTCGGAACCGCATATCCGCTCCGATCAGGGGCACAAAGTTTTCCGTGATGTTTACAAAGTTTACCTGAAACTCAGGATAGAAGTTTTCCTGGATATCCCTTTCCATGCTGTGCCCGTTCACGTCTTTCCGGAATTGCAAGAGGCTATTGTAATTGGCAATGGAATAGGTGGACTGGTATCCGTGGTTGATGATCACCGAAGAAAACAATTCCGAAAAGAACGGCAATCTGCTCAGCCCGTTGTAGGTGATGTTCCAGTTCGGCAGCGGAATATTCGGGAATTGATCCAGCGACATGCTTCCGGGATCCTTTCCCAAATAGGCTGCCAGAAATGCGTTGACCAGCACCTCCTGCGACGTGGCGCCGTATCCCCGGGCGTACCCAGCGCTGTCCACGCCACTGGAATAGGGATTCCGGGCGCCCAATCGCCTTGAAACAGTCATACGGTTCGATTTAAACTGCTCAAATAATTCGGAATAATTGGTCACGCCCCGCTCCTTTTTAAACGCAGTTTTCAGTGCAATCGTAGAAATATTGAAGTTCCCGGTTGTAACGGGACTGAACTCCCGGAACGTATTATTGCTTTCATCGAACCGGAAATTGGACTGCGTGTTGGATGTAAATGAGCGGATCCCGGTAAGCTCGATCCGGAAATCCGGGAAGGGTTCGATCAATGCCCGCAGGTTCAGATCCTCCCGGCGGGTCTTGTAGTACAGGGAATTCAGGTTATCATCCCGTGTCAGCCAGCCGTTGCGGGCCGCCTTATACCGGATATCCTTTTGCCCCCCCAGAATAAAGCCCAGTCCCGGCGCGCTTTTATCCAGATCCAACCCGAACAATTGAGTTCCAGGCAGGTAACCGGGCAGGAACGTCCCCTGTGCGATGCTGTAAGATCCGCTGATGTTTTTCAGGCTGGTAACCAGTCCCAGGAAAAACGGACCGGCGCCACCTCCGGAAAGGGAGTCGGACCGCCCGGCGCCCGTGCGGGTACTTCGGGGACGGACACCGAATTTACTGTACAGGCGGTCGAAGTTGATCTGCGGGTTTAGTTGGATCTGCCGCTCATTCCGGATCGTATTTCCCAGACTGATTGTATCGTTCAACAGGGTAGCCAGCGGTTCGGATTGCCAATTGTACTGCACGCTGTACCGCGTGTTCAGGTTCACCCAATCCAGGTAGGGCAGCTTGCTCACCGGCACGGCGTAGGTCAAATTCAGCGACTGGCTGAAATCCGTGTTCCTTCCCAGTTTTTTCAGATTCGACATGATCACATCGCGCGTCGCATCGGTAATCGGTCCATCGGGCTCGTCCACAATGGATAGGTTGCTGGCTGTGTAATCCAGCTGCAGCGAACTGGCCAGATCCCAGCGCAAACCGTACAGGCGGGTTATCTGGAAATTCTTGAAATACGTGGTGGGCGCATTAAAGTAGGAATCCGGCTCGGCCGCCCGGATGGTATTTTCACTGTAGTAACGGTCCACGTCGATCCGGAAATCCACAATGGACGGAAGGGGAGTAAAATTAAAAGCTCCCAGAAACCCTAGCGCTTTCCCCTTGAACAGATTACCGAATGGACGGATGTTCCGGGGCGTCCCCTGGAAATTGTATGCCAGGGCCGCCTTATAGGTCCGATTGAGGGTATTGGCCAGCGTAAAACCTTCCTGCTTGAATTCAGAAAAGGCGTAGGTGAGGCTGAAATTTTCCAGATCGTAGAACCGGGGCTTCTCCTCGGGATTCAAACGCAGCTTCCGGACATTTGTGAAGTTGATGCTCTTGCGGGTAATCACATCGTCGGTTACCCGCTTCAAGGAGTCTCTCCTGCTTCCCGACAGCCTGTCCAGCGCATCCTTTAATAGAATATCCGGGGAAAAGGGGTTGTATTCGGGCCGCCGGACATCCTGGGACCAGGAAACATACATCGGGATCTTTACCCCGAGGCTGTCGGGAAAGAACTTCCCAAGTTCGAAACTGGACGCCATATCAAACTGCGACTGGTCGTACCGGTTCAGCTGCCCTACCTGTCTCTCCAACGACCCGAATCCAAAGGTACTTTTGCTTCCTGAAAGGGTGATGTTGGCAAAATCGGCCAGCTGCGCGTTCAGGCGTGCGCTTGCCGCCCAGCCGCCTTCTTCGTCAAATCCGGAAAGCCGCAATTCGTTTACCCAGATCTGGGCTGTTTTGGGAAGTCCGTCGTCGCCGGGGTTGGATGCCTTTCTCAGCGGATTCCGCACCCCGATCATGATCACCCGGATCTTGCTCAGGTCCGGCTGTCCCTCCACGGTAATCAGGTTGGTCCCGTCACGCACAAAAAACGGTTCGTTTACGGGCCATCCGGCATCTTCCCGCGCCAGCTTGGCATCGATCAATTGTTCGAACCGCACATCCAGTTCATTGGCCGCCGGCCAGATCAAGGCCCTGTCGGTTGTGCCCGGCGGGGTCACCTGCATCGGGATTTCGTATTCGTAGTAGTTGTCCTGGTAGTCGGTACCGAGCCGGATAAAGGCGGTCACGTCCCCGTTCATCAATTCTTCCCCTTCGGCGTGAATGAACATCTGGAGGTGTTTGTAGGAACGGAAGTCAAACTCGATGTTCTTGAAGGCAGCCTGGGCGAACCCGTCGGCCAGATTTTTTACGTCCAGCACCAGCGATTGCTCATTCTGGCGAACATTTTCACGGAAGCTGGTAGCTACCCGCTCCTGCTCAATCCCCGGAGGAAGTACGTAAGGAATGGGTTGCCTGTTCCCGTTTTCCTCTATGTTAATGGTGGATACGTCCAGAACCGAGTTGTCAATCGCGTTGTCGGGAAGATCGGGATCCTTCAACTGACGCGACAAACTGTTTTCGGCGTTGTATCGTCGCCATTCTCCCCGAAGCAATTGCAGCCGGGCCATGCGGAGCACGGTCGTATCCTGAAAGTCGGTCAGGAACATGCGGATAAACCGGATGGTCTTAAAATCCTCCATCCCGCCAACCAGGGAGGTGTACTGCCGGAGCGGAATCTTAAACTGGTACCAGGTCACCTCTTCGGTCCGTCCATTGGCCAGCTTCACCTGCGAGGTAACCTTGTCGGTAATGTAATTACGCCCCACCTCCATGTCTTCGGGACGAATGGAAACCTTGTATTGGTAATAGGATTCGGTCTGACTGGAATTATTATCCCGGTTGATATCTTCGGCATCCGGCAGCGGAGTGGCCGCGCTGTTTTCCACACCGAAGTCCTCCATGGATTGCTGCGCCGTCTTGGAGTTGCCCTCCATCCCATTGTACAAGCGATAACGCTCCAAAATATCGGCATTTTTAGCGTCCTGGGCACTCCCCCGGTAATAGGCAAAATCATCGGATGAAGGATCGTTCATGGCCGCTTCCAAGCCCGGGGATCCCGGAGGAAGCACCGCCTGCAGCTGCTGCAGAAAACCCTGATAAAATTCCCGTTCTTCCTGGCTGTTCAAGCCGTCGAGCCCCACGTCCTGCCGGCGCCGGGCATCCGGATTGTTGTCAAAGGCATCGGTAACCGGTTGGGTACGTCCTATTTTCCCCCATACCGTCTGATCCACGTCATCCGAAGACCCGTCCACGGGCAGGGCGTTCTCGAGGCTTTTCCGTCCGTCCTTCAGGATATCTTCCGACACATTGCCCAGGTTAATGTATAGATCCCCGCCGGTGGCAGTCGATTTGTTGATGAAGGGGTCCATCATCCAGAATTCGACGAATTCCACATTGAGCGACTCGAAATCGCTGGTCTCGATCCGTCGCATGATCCCACCCCACTTGGAGGCCGGATTGGAGAAGGTCCCGTCCGGATTGAGCCCGGTGGTGGTAAAATTATACGGACCCCGGGTATTGGGATAAAATGCGAGATTCAACGTGGAGATCACATTGGGTTGACTGCTGATGGATTCCTTGTTCGGGAAGACCTCCCGCTCCAGTACCTCCCGAACATAGTGATTGGATAATACATCCTTGTTATTGCGGATGTTATCGGGATTCAGACTGCTGTTTTTATTATAGAAAATGGGGTCGATATTATAAAAAGCAAGCAGCGCACGGTTGAACCCGTAGCTAAGGTCGTTGCTGAGCGCCGACTCCGGGAACATGGAGGGCGTGCTGGAAATATACCAGTTGGTGGCATTCTTCAGATCGATGACCGAACGGCTGGTTTCAAAATCGTCGATATAGGAGACCCCGCCCCTGTTGCCGGCCACGTTCAGGCTGCGGGAGTGCCCGGGCATCAGATGGGCGAATTCCGTATCAAACGTGATGGTGGACAACTGACGGGTTTCCAGCAAGGGCAGTTTGTCCACCAATTTGGTCAGCCAACGGGAGTCGGAACGGTAGCTGGCATCGAAACCCCAGATCGTATTCGAAATCGCTTCCTCCCCGATATTCACCTTGGGGGTCAGCGGGCGCTCCTTGAGGTTCATGAACGTTCCCCCGAGCACCAGTTTGTCGTTTACCTGATAATCCAGCCTTGTCCCGAACAGGGTCTTGGACTGCAGGCCGAACAATTCATTGCTTTCCAGCTTGATGCTCACGGGCATGCCTGAGTTAAGAATCGCCTCGTTCAAAATCCGTACCCGTCCCAGATTGTAATCGACCGTATAGTCAACCCCTTCGATCAGAGGCGTGGTACCGGCGGTAACCACCACCGAACCCTGCGGCACATTGATCGCGTTCAGCGAAAATTCCGAACCCGATCCCGAACGGTAGGTTCCCTTGAAAAAATACTTGTTTACCTCGGCCGCCTGCTGGGCCACGTACCGCGTGGAATCGTAAAGTTCCCTGAACACATACTTTTCAATCAGGGCCGTTTCACCCGGAGCGAATTGCCGCGCCAGGTCTTCCCCGAAGGGTTCCACCACCGGAAAGATGATCCGCCCGTTCAGGGGGTCCACGGTGATGTCGCGAAGAAAATCAAAAACACCGTCCGGCTGCGGCGCCTGCTGACCGTTGATCCGATCCAGCCCCACCAGCTGCAGGAAGGGCTTGCCTGCGGTCTGCGATCCTTCGGCGATCACCGGCTGCTCGATGCCGGTTGATTCATCCAGCCGGTACACATCCAGGCGGAAATCCTGTTGTTCAATCTGAAAAGCCTGCAAGGAATAGATGTTCTTCATCATCAGATCCCAAGTAGGCAGATTCGTTTTAAGCGTTTCGTTCTTTAACAGTTTCGTGTAAAGTACGCTGGGGTTGTTCGGGTCGTTGGGAATATCCGTGGAAAACTCCCCCACCTGGTATTCGACCCCGTTTACCGTATAGCGGAACGCCACGGCCAGCACCTCGTCCGCATTCAGCGGCTGATTCAGGGAAATATAACCCAGGGAAGGATGAAGGGTGAATTCCGTGCTGGCAAGCTGGCGGGCGTAAGTCAGCTTTACATAATTATCACTGGCACCGGTGGCCGCAAAAAACCCCGCGATGCTGTTGTCGTTGGAATTTCTGGAAGAGGCAGGGATCACTTCCAACAAGTTGTTGGAGTGACGGGGAAAGGCCGGACTGGTGAACGCCGAGGGAAACCGCGTGTAGGAGCTTCCCCCGGTGAACAGCGCGTCGTTGTAGGGATCGTTCTCACCCAGGTCCAGGAACGCGATGATATCCCTTGCGTTTGTGAAATTATTGGTCTTGTTGGTTACCCAGACTTCAATTTTATTGATCACCACCCCCGAGTTGATGAACGGGAGGTTAGCCAGCGAGCGATTGTAATTGTCCCGGAAAAACTGGGCGAGGAAATAGTGCTTGTTTGCTTCGTACTCATCGGCTTTTATCTTGAATTCGTTGACCTGCGCACCGTTGTTGAGGACAATTTCCTTGGTCTGGCTCTTTTGCTGGGAAAACACCGTGGTGACTCCGAGCCTGCCAAACTGCAATTGTGTTTTTACGCCAAAGAGCGACTGATATCCTGTGATCAGACTTCCGCTGATCGGAAGATTGACCTGTCCCACCTCGATCTTCCGGATGATCTCATCTTCGTAACCCGTGTATTCAAACTTGATCTGGTTTTCGAAATCAAATTGGGCCTGGCTGTTGTAGTTGGTGGTCACCCGCAACTTCTCTCCGATATTCCCCACCAGGTTCATCTGAATATTCTGATCGAAATTAAAGCTTCCCTGTTTGCGTTGGCGTTCGTTGAACAGCGGGTTGGCGTTGTTGTTAAACTGTCCACCGAAAGTCACCTCGGCAAGACCCTGCGGGCGGATATCCACGAAATTCCCTCCGAAAAGCCGGTCGAAGGTTTCGCCCCGGACTTCCAGTTTCGGGATCATTCCCCTGCTTTGTACAATACTGGAAGACCCGGTCCGCTGCAACCAGTATTCCCGTTTTATTCTTTCCAGTTCGCGCTGCCCGTATTCACTGAAGTCCAGGTACTGCGGCATCCGGTAGCTGATATTGCCTATTTTTTCCGTAATGTAATACCGCTGGGTTTCCGGATCGTACATAATTTCCCGCTGCACGTTTGAGGGGGTTCTCAGATCAATCCCCGAACGCGGAGCGCCCAGCACGGTGGGATAGTCTTTCACAGGATAAGGAAGGGAAACCGGAGAAGGGGTCTCTGGAATGGTATCGGCAGCCAACCCCGGACCCGTCGCCGTCAGGGTGTCCTGGGCGGCAAGCCGCCCCACCCCGAACAGGACAGCGACCAGTATCAGAAGACGACGCAATATGGTAAACGTGTTTTTCAAATCCTGGGATTATAAGAGCTTCAAGGCATTTTTTATGATCAGTTCCACCGGCGCGTCCCCCGCTTCCTTCATGACCGTATTCAATGCTTTTTCCACTGCGTTCCTGGTGAAGCCCAACATAAGCAGCGCCGAAAGCGCCTCTTCGCGGGCAGTCGCGTTCACCGGAGTCTGGATCAGGGAAGAGCGTCCTTCCTTCTTCAGTTTATCTTGCAATTCCAGTATGATGCGCTGGGCCGATTTGGGTCCGATCCCTTTCACGCTTTTGATCAAGTTCACGTTGCCGTTGATGATGGCTTCCTCCATTTCCGAAGGAGCAATGGAAGATAAGATCATCCGGCCGGTACTGGGGCCGATACCCGAGACGGAAATCAGGTGGGAAAAAAGCCGCCGCTCTTCCTCACTGGCAAAACCATAAAGGGTATGCGCGTCTTCCTTGATATGCAGATAGGTGAACAGCCGGACGTGTGCACCGGGCTCCTTCCGGGCATTCACCAGCTCCGAATACGTATGAAGGGAGATGTGAATGTGGTATCCCAGGCCTCCCGCTTCAATTACGACGTATGTGGGGCCCAGAAAATTAAGTTCTCCTTGAATATAGGCGATCATGTACTTGTTTCCTGCTTACCTACCTTTATTTTGCTAAATCTGCTTTTTCCTGTGCATCCACCACCGCAATGGTCACGATGTTCACAATTTCCCGGACTGAGCTTCCCAGCTGCAGGATATGGACCGGTTTTTTCATACCAAGCAGGATGGGGCCAACTGCTTCGGCTCCCCCTACTTCCTGCAATAACTTGTATGCGATATTCCCCGATTCCAAATTCGGACAGATCAGGGTATTGGCCGCCTCCCCCGCCAAGGTGGAGAACGGAAAATTATCATCAAGCAGCGCGGCATTGGTAGCAAAATTGGCCTGCATTTCGCCTTCCACAATCAGGTGCGGATGTTCGGCATGCAGGCGGGCTACCGCCTCGCGCATTTTCCGGGGAACATCCCCTTCATGGGACCCAAAATTCGAATAGGAGAGCAGGGCGATTCGGGGCTGCACATTGAACTTCCTTACCGCGTTCTCGATCAGCAATGTAATGTCCACGATGTCATCCACAAGCGGATCCTCGTTGACGGTTGTATCGGCAATGAAAATGGGACCCTTCCGGGTCAGCAGCAGATACATCCCCGCCACCTTCCGGATGCCGGGCGCGGTGCCGATTAGCTGGAGGGCGGGCCGGATCGTTTCGGCGTAATTCTTGGTAAGACCCGAAACCAGGGCGTCGGCTTCACCCAACTCTACCATGGCGGCTCCCAGGTAATTACGTGCGCTTCGGATTAGCTTGCGGGCCTCCCCTTCGGTCATACCCCGGCGTTGCCGTTTTTTATAGAGCATGGCCGCATAGACCTTGACCTTGTCTTCGGGAATTTCGGCGGGGTCA
Organism: Anseongella ginsenosidimutans; assembly: GCA_029268045.1. Taxonomy (GTDB): domain Bacteria; phylum Bacteroidota; class Bacteroidia; order Sphingobacteriales; family Sphingobacteriaceae; genus Anseongella; species Anseongella ginsenosidimutans_A. The sequence goes on along the minus strand of JAJUHF010000005.1, from coordinate 54,933 downwards.
ATGACCGGGCTATCGTAAATTTCCAAGGCATTTTCCTCCACCAATTTTCTGATCTTCTTCCGGTTGCCCAGCAGGATGGGACGGGCCAGGCCTTCCTCGATTACGATCTGGGCAGCCTTTAGTATTTTGTAGGTATCGGCTTCGGCAAACACAACCCGTTTTGGATTGGACCGCGCCTTTTCGCTTACAGCTCGCATCATGGAATCGTCCAGACCCAGCCGTTTTCGGAGCGCTGCCCTGTACTGATCCCAGTCTTTGATCTTATCCCGTGCCACACCCGTTTCCATGGCCGCTTTGGCCACCGCGGGAGCCACGTGGGTAATCAGCCGGTAATCAACCGGTTTGGGAATAATGTATTCTTTTCCGAACGTAATGTTTTGTTGGTTGTAGGCAAGATTCACCGCCTCGGGCACGGAACGTTTGGCCAGGTCGGCAATGGCCCGGACGGCAGCCAGCTTCATCGCTTCATTAATGGTGGTGGCCCGCACATCGAGTGCGCCGCGGAATATATAGGGGAAACCAAGCACATTGTTCACCTGGTTCGGATAATCGGAACGGCCGGTGGCCATGACGATGTCCTTCCGCGTCTTCAACGCCAGTTCGTAGGAAATCTCCGGATCGGGATTGGCCATGGCAAATACGATGGGGTTCTTTGCCATGGATTTGAGCATGGCCGGGGAAAGTATACCTCCCCTGGACAATCCGATGAATACGTCGGCGTTTTTCAGCGCGTCCTCCAAGGTATGCAGTTTCCGCTTGGTGGCAAATTCCTCCTTGATGGGATCCAGGTCTTCCCGATCCCGCCGGATCACGCCCCGGGTGTCCACCATGACGATGTTTTCCTTTTTCGCGCCCAGGGCAATGTAGATCCGGGTGCAGGAAACCGCGGCGGCACCCGCTCCGGCTACGACAAATTTTGCTTTCTCGATTTTCTTCTTCTGAATTTCAAGTGCATTCAGCAGCGCGGCGCCCGAAATAATGGCGGTACCGTGCTGGTCGTCGTGCATGACCGGTATATTAAGTTCCTCTTTCAGCCTGGATTCAATTTCAAAACATTCGGGCGCCTTAATGTCCTCCAGATTCACACCGCCGAATGTGGGCTCCAATGCTTTCACGATGCGCACGAATTCATCCGCTGTATCCACATTCAACTCAATGTCAAATACGTCGATGTCGGCAAATATCTTGAAGAGCAGCCCTTTCCCTTCCATGACGGGTTTGGCAGCTTCGGCCCCGATATTGCCCAGCCCCAGCACAGAGGTTCCGTTGCTGATGACCCCTACGAGGTTTCCCTTGACCGTGTATTTGTAAACGTCGTCCTTGTTTTCGGCAATTTTAAGGCAGGGTTCCGCTACACCCGGAGAATACGCAAGCGACAGGTCGCGCTGGGAAGAAGTGGCCTTGGTAGGGATTACTTCTATCTTTCCAGGCCTGCCGGAAGAATGGTAATCGAGGGCATCCTGTTTACGCGTTTTCTTCATTAAGCGGTCGTTTTCAAAGGTCAAAAATACAAAATCCGTAGGGAAGGAGCGACATATAAAAAAGTCCTGACATATATGTCAGGACGTTATGCCTTGTAAGGGTCCAGGGCGTGATTTAACCTTCCGGATTCACCTTAATGATCTTCCCGGCGCGGAGGGCTGTCGCATTCCGGATCCCGTTTAATTCCTTCAGGACCGCCACGGATGTTCCGAAGCGGGCGGCAATACCCGAGAGCGTGTCTCCGCGCTGTACCTTATAGGTTCTAACCAGATAGGTCCGCGACTGCGGCTGGTCGGCCGCTTCCCCGGAAGTGACCATCAGGCGCTGTCCCGGCACCAAGCGGGTGCCGGCAAGGTCGTTCCATACTTTCAGATCCTGTACGCTGCAACGGAAACGGTTGGCAATAGCCGTCAGGTTGTCCCCTTTTCTGACCGTATAATAAACCGGTTCGGGGTCATCGGTTTCTTTTTTATCGGATGCGGCAAGCACCTTCGGGTCCGCTTCACCGCGCTGCAGGCTGGCGTAAAGTTCCGCCTTGACCGGTGGCAGCCAGACCGTCTGAGGGTGGGCGCCCGATCCATTGACAATGCGCCGACGGTATTTGGGATTTAACAGGTAGAGCTGTTCGGCTTCCATGTCCAGCTGACGGGACAGACTGGATAGCGAAATATGTTTTTCGATCTGTACCGGTACACACTGAACGGCAAGTTCGGGGGGCGCGGGATGGATTTCATGTTCCTCCGCGTAATTCATCAGGTAGGTAACGGCAATATAGGCGGGTACGTAATTCCGGGTTTCCTGTGGAAGATAGGGCCGGATCGCCCAGAAATCAAGCTTTCCGCCTGCCTTGTGAATCGCCCGTTCCACGTTGCCGGGTCCGCAGTTATACGATGCAATGGCCAGTAGCCAGTCACCGTATCGTCCGTACATATTGCTTAGGTATTCCGCTGCAGCCTGGCTGGCGGCAACCGGGTCGCGGCGTTCGTCAATGTAACTGTTCATCTGCAGGCCGTACTCGCGGGCTGTGGTGTACATGAACTGCCATAGCCCCGTAGCCCCCACCCGGGATACGGCGTTGGGATTCAGGGCCGATTCCACGATGGAAAGGTATTTCAATTCCACGGGTAAGCCTTTTTCCTTTAACGCTTGCTCGAAAATCGGAAAATAATATTCCGACAGACCCATCATCCGGGAGATGAGCCCTTTTCTACGGTGAACATACTGATCTATATACGATTCCACCACCTCGTTGTAAGTCAGGGGAACCATGTTCTGGATGGAATCGAGCTGCCGCTTATATAAGGGGACGTGCCCGAACAGGCGGGCGCGCTCCTGATCGCGCGGCTCCCGGGTCAGAACCGAATCACCTGCCATGCGCCGGATGGTATCCAACGAATCCAACGCCATGTTCACCGGGGCACCTTCTGCGGGAGACGGGACCGGCTCATCCGCTGCCCCTGCCGCGGCAAAGGCAAAAGAAGAAAACAGCAGGTATACAGATAACGCGAATAAATACAAAGGACGTTTTGCCATCAGGGAACGGTTAGTTTGCTGGACAAATATAACATTCTCTAAAAATAACTGTAAAAACGCCGCCTTAGTATGCCGCTGCTAAAAAATACGGTGGGCAAAGGATAGCAGGTCCGCTTCGCCGAATTTCCGTCCAATTAATTGCATGCCTACCGGCAGACCGTCGGGATGGTTCCCTGCCGGGATGGAGATCGCCGGCAAGCCGGCAAGTGAAGCCTGAACGGTGAAAATATCGCCCAGGTACATCACCACGGGATCGTCTATTTTTTCCCCGAACCGGAAAGCGGGCGTGGGGGTGGTAGGCAACAGAATGAAATCATAATTGGCAAGCAGACCGGAAAGCGCGTCCCGGATTAAGCGCCGTACCTTCTGCGCCTTGGAATAATAGGCTTCGTAATAGCCGGCGCTTAGCACAAACGTTCCCAGCATGATCCGCCGTTTCACTTCCTCTCCGAACCCCTCGGTCCGTGATTTCTTGTAGGTACTTTCCAGGCTGTCGGCAAGTGGACTGCGGTAACCGTAATGCACCCCATCGTAGCGGGCCAGGTTGGAAGATGCCTCGGCCATGGAAAGAATGTAATAGGTTGGAACCACGTAGTCGAGGTAGGGAAAATCGCAGCCTTCCACGGTATGGCCTTCCGACCGCAGCCGGGCGATCTGCTGTTCCATGCACTGCCGGACCCCGGAATCCAGACCGGGACTATCCAACGCTTCTTTCAGGTAAGCAATCCGGCGGGTACCTTCCTGTTGAAGGGATTGGCTGTATGCAGGCACCTCCCGGGGAGACGAGGTACTGTCGCCCGGATCCGGGCCGGCAATAACCTCCAGAATGAGCGCAGCGTCTTCTACCGAGCGGGTCAGCGGTCCAACCTGATCAAAAGAGGAAGCATAGGCGATGACGCCCTTTCTGGATACCCGGCCGTAAGTAGGCTTGAGGCCTACAATGCCGCAGAACGCGGCAGGCTGTCTCACCGATCCGCCGGTATCGGTACCCAATGCGGCATGGCACAGACCCGCCTGCACAGCTACCGCGGAACCGCCCGACGATCCGCCCGGCACCCGGGTCGTATCGGCCGCGTTCAATACCGGCCCGTAAAAGGACGTCTCGTTGGAAGCCCCCATGGCGAACTCGTCGCAATTGAGTCTCCCGATGATGATCGCGTCCTCCTGCAGCAGGCGTTCCACCACGGTGGATGAATAAACCGAAACGAAACCATCCAGCATGCGCGATGAGGCCGCTACCCGGTGATCCCGGTAGCATATGTTATCCTTGATTCCGATAACCAGCCCGGCAAGCTTTCCGGCCGTTCCCTGCTCTATCTTTTCCTGAATGACATTTGCAGCCGCAAGGGCCTCTTCGGAAAAAACTTCTATGAAAGCGTTAAGATGCGCGTTTTCCCTGATACGGGATAGGTAATAATCCACTAATCCGGGTAAGGTAAGGCTGCCCTCGGAAAGACTGCTCCTTACTTCCCTGATGGTGGAATCACGGTTTTTTGTCTTCAATACTGTTGATGGTATTCTGAATTTCTTCACGCACGCCGCTGGAGGCGTCTTTGAATTCCTTCATTCCTTTTCCAAGGCCGCGCATTAGCTCGGGGATCTTTTTGCCGCCGAAAAGCAATAATACGACCATGCCGATCATCAATATTTCCTGCGTTCCCACAACAATGAAAATTTATACGGTTTAACCTTACTGCTGAGGTTGCGGAGTGGATTGTTTTTTCGTGTCGGATTGTTTTACCGAATCGTCCAGTTCTTCTTTAATCCCCTCCTGCGCATCCTTAAACTCCCTTACACCACGGCCCAGACCGCGCATAAGCTCAGGGATTTTCCTTCCTCCGAAAAGCAACAGTACAATCAGCGCGATAATAATGATCTCGCTGGCACCCATCCCCCCTAAAAACAAAAGACTGTTATGAAACATGTTATAAAATTTATAATACAAATATACGATAAAAATTATCTTCCGTACAACCAGTATTCGGGATTCAGTTTAACATTCCCTTTCCAAAGCTGAAACTCCACCTTGGTACCTTCGTCCGTCGTGCGGACAATTCCCAGGGGCTGTTTCACCGTCACCTTGTCCCCCCGTTCCACCGATACCGACTTCAGATTGGAATACACCGTGAAATATTCCCCGTGCTTTACCAGCACCGCCAGGTTCCCGCTGATGGTTACAATATTGGTTACCTCCCCGTCGAAAACGGCCCGGACCACGGCGTTCGGATTGGTTTTAATGCCCACGCCGAGGTTATTCACAATGACATTCTCCAGAACCGGATGTTCCTGCCTGCCGAACCGGGACACAATCACGCCCGCCTCCACCGGCCAGGGCAATTTCCCGCGGTTATTGGCAAAGCCGGCCGATAAGGCCTTGGCTTCCGGGGTCATGGCCAAGGCGGAAGAACCGCGACTTGCTTCCGGCGGGGGCGCCTCACCGCGCGCTTTGGCGGCGGCTTCGGCTTTCCGGCGGGCTTCTTCAATTTCCCGCTTGATGGCTGCGGAAATGGCTGCATCCAGGCGGCGGGCTTCCTGCTGCTGTTTGGCCAGCCGTTCCTTGAGGGAGGCCTCCTTGTCCTGCAATTGCTCCACCACAGCAGCCTGCCTCTGCTTGTCCTGGTTTAATACGTCCCGCTGCTTTTCATTCTCCGCCAGCAGTTTCACCTGGCTGGCCTTGTTGTTCTTCAGTTTCTCGATCTCACGGTTCAAAGCCGCCTGGGTTTCCTGGATGTACACGGCCTGCTTCCGTCGGTATTCGCTGATATCCTGCAGATACCTGATCCGCCGGAAGGCCTGTTGAAAATCTTCGGCGGCAAAAATGAACATCAGCTTGGAGTACGCGTTTTTGTTGCGGAAAGCAAAACTGATCATGGCCGCGTATTCTTCCTGAAGCTTTTCCAGTTTTTCCCGCAGGGAAGCAATCTGGCGTTCGTTCTGGTTGATTTCGTTATCCAGTACATTGATCTGGGAACTGATATTGTTGATCAGCTTCTGTCGGTTCCTGATCTGGGAGTTGAGCGCCTGTAACTCTTCGAGCGAAGCGGATTTGTCCTTTTGCGTTTCGTTCAGAATACGCTGGGTATAGGCGATCTCCTTTTCCAACTGCTGCTTGCGGCTTTCCAGTTCCGCCCGGGTCTGGCCGTAACCCGGCAGGGAAACCCACAAAAGCAAAAGGAGGATACCGGCAAACTTAATCAATGACTGCATGGTTATTGAATGCGTTTATACCGTTCAGGGATCGTAAAAGGAAAGCGCTGCGGTTCATTCAACACAAAGGTATCGTAACTTAGGTGGATCTTCAAATTTTCCTTTTCCGCAGTGGACGCGAAACGCACCGACCGTGGAATCCAGTTGCCATCCCGGTTTTCAAATTGGTCGTAATCCACGCGAAAATTACCGGATCCTGCTTTTTCCCGGATCAGGATTTCGCTCACCCGGTAATTTCCGTTAAAACGGAGCAAATAGTCAACTAATTTTCCCACCCCTTCCAGCCGGTAACCGGTTGGTGTTTTCCAGAGCTCCCCCGCTCCCCCCATCAGATAACTGGGTGAATTCCCCGTCAACGCCGACTCCAGCAGCGCGAAACTGATTCCGGGGTGGATATGTTCCTGCAGGTAGGCCATGTCCTGACTCAGGTAGGTACGTTCCAGCCGGTTGAAGAACCGGATGCTGTCCGGGGTAATCAGGACCCGGGCCACCTCCAGGCCAAGAATCGCGGTCACCGAAGCCCAAATGACTTCTCCCTGTTGCATGCGCAGGTTCAGGCTTACCTGGTAGTTCCGTCGCCCATCGGTGATCTCTGCCTTGCCCCGCGCGGCAAACCAATCGAATTCCAGGTCAGCCTGTTGAACCGATCCATAAAATTCCGCTTGCTCTTTTCCTTTGTGGATCAGTCGGTCGGCTGAGCTGGTTTCGCTTTCCATCGCTTTCTTTCCCGTTTTGCATCCGCCCGCCGCCAGGAGGGCCAGCATGAGCCAAGTCCGGTAGCTTTTATTCATATAGTGCTTTTTCTCTGATCTTTTTATCAAGTAAGCGGGATCCTCCACCCAGTTCCCGGGCCCGGTTCCACATATTCAGCGCCTTGGTCGTTTCGCCCAGCCGGTAAAGGATATCACCGTAATGTTCCCAGAAAACAGGACTGTGCGGATAGCCCTCAATGGCCTTTTCAATCCACTTACACGCTTCTTCATACCGGCCGGCCTTATACAATACCCAGGCATATGTGTCGTGGTACGATAGATTATCGGGATCCAGTTCGAGCGATTCCCGGGACATCCGTTGCGCCTTTTCCAGATCCTGCTCCCGCAAGGCAAGGTAATACGCGTAATTATTCATCACCAGACTATTCGAAGCGTCCAGCTGCAGGGCGGCCTCGAACGCTTTGTCGGAAGCCGCGTGATCGCCCACCGCATGGTACGCATCGCCCAGATTGGAATAAAACTGCAATTTCAAAGAATTGTCGCCGGCCAGTTTCAGTCCTTTGTTAAGGGTCCCGATCGCCTCTTTGTAGGCGCCCAATTGCATCTGGGATACGCCCTGAAAAAGGTAAAACTCGGCTTGTTCCGGAAAATACTGCAGGGCTTCCGAGCTGACCTTTTCTATTTCCCCGAAATCTTCCCCGGATAATTCAAGCCGGAGAAGCTGCTCCCATAACAGTAAAATGTTTTTCTCATACTTTACGGCCTGCCGGTAGGCGTTTTTCGCTTCCGATTTTTTATTCTGCTGCAGCAGAATATCGCCGGTTACGGCATAGGACCGCGCATCGCGCGGATAAACAGCCTGGAGGATCCCGGCCAGTTCTTCGGCCTGCCTCCATTTTCCCGCTTTGTTTTCGGGCTTTATATAGTTGTTGATCAGTATCTTAACCTTTACATCGATGTGTAGCTCAGGCGAACGGAACGCGTCTTTCAACTCCTCAAACGCCTGTCTGTGTTTCCCCTGGGAACGGTAATGATCGGCGATTGCCAGGCGCGCGTACCCGTGATCCGGCTCGATCTCAAGCGCCTTCCGGTAGGAGCGCAGCGCCTTTTTGCTTTGATGGGCCGCCTCGTAGGCCTCGCCGCGGACCAGGTAATAACGTACCTCGGCCGGAGACTTTTTGATCAACCCGTTGATCTCTTGCAGCGCTTTCTTCGTATTGCCCTGCTTTAAATAAGCCCGCTGACGCGCCAGGGTCAATTCGGGGCTGGGCCCGCTGGCCAATTCGATCTGATGAAATACGGCCAGGGCTTCCGAGGCACGGTTGAGCGCAAGCAACGCGTCGGCTTTGTTATAGTAATGATCCAGGTAATCGGGCTGAAGTTCGATCAGGCGGTCAAAGGTTTCCACCAATTCCGCGTTTTTTCCTTTATACTGAAGCAGGTCCGCCTTCAGGCCCAGATACCAGGGTTGGCGGTCGTTGACCGCCACGGCCTTGTTGATCATTTCCAGCGCCTCATCACGTTCACCCCGGCTGTAATGCAGGATGGCGAGTTCGTACCACGCGGCATCGTTTTCAGGGACAAGCCGTGCGCAAGTGGCAAAATGTTCCATTGCCGCCTCGGTATTCCCCAGCGTTTTTGCTTTGAGCCCAGCAAAGAATTCCCGGGAATACAACGCGCTGTCCAGTGTAGTCCTACCCGCGGACACCGGCACGGACTGCGAATCCGCATAGCCGTAAAGCCCTGAAAGGACGGCGTGTAAACCGATCAACAAGAGTACCCTCATTTCAAAAATAACTTCCCACTCCTGGGTATTATTGCCCGGGCGTCCACTTGACTACAGGCCCGTATGTCCGTACCCGCCAGCACCCCGGACGGTATCGCTCAATTCAACGCTTTCCTCCCAGACAGCCGTTTCGTGCCGGGAAATGATCATCTGGGCGATGCGATCGCCATCATTTACCGTAAAATCCTCATCGGAAAGATTGATCAACAATACTTTGATCTCCCCCCTGTAGTCGGCGTCAATGGTTCCCGGGGAGTTCAGTACCGTGATCCCGGATTTGAAAGCCAGGCCGCTCCGGGGGCGGATCTGGGCTTCGTATCCCAGGGGAAGCTCCATGAACAAGCCGGTTGGAATTATTTTACGCTCCAGGGGTTTGAGGGTTATCTTTTCTTCCAAAAACGCGCGGAGATCCATCCCGGCGGATCCTTCCGTTTCGTAAGCCGGCAAAGGATGGGTAGAACGGTTGATCACTCGAATTTTCATGCACTCCTTAATTTACTCTTTCCTGTTCAGCATTGATTTGATCCGCTTTCGCTCGTTCAGGTAAATATATCCCAGAAACACCAGCAACAACGCATTGCCGGCCCAGATATTACTGTCCAATACGGCGAAAGATAAAAAAGCCAATATAGTTGAAATACCGATATACTGCAGATTTTTTTTCAGTTCGTAGGGGATCGGATAATTCCGCTGTCCCAGTACGTAGGAGAGGATCATCATGAAACAATACGCAGCCAGTGTAGCCCAGGCCGAACCAAGGTAGCTGTATTGCGGGATCAGCCAGATATTAAGCAGCACCGTCCCGGCCGCGCCCAAACCTGAAATATAAAATCCGTAACGGGTCTGATCGGATAATTTGTACCAGATGGACAGGTTCATGTAGATGCCCAGAAAAACATAACCCAGCAGCAGGATGGGCACAATACGCAGCCCTTCCCAATACTCGGCGCCGATAAAATATTTAAGCAGGCCGATGTTGACCACGATGGCCAGAAAGCCGGCTGTAGAGGCCGCCACAAAATACCGCATGATTACCGCGTAGGTTTGCCTTGCGTTTGCCGCGGCCGAATGGCTGAAAAAGAAGGGTTCCGCTCCCAGCCGGAAAGCCTGAACGAAAATATTGAGAAAAACCGCCAGTTTCGAACAGGCTCCGAATATGCCCAAATCGCGCATGCCCTGCTGAGCCGGAAGCAGAAACCCCATCAGGATGCGGCTGATGTTCTCATTGACGATGAAAGATATATTGGCGACCAGTACGGGCCAGCTGTAGGCCAGCATGTTCTTCATCAGACGCAGATCCACCCGTAATTTCAGGCTTACCAGCTGGGGGCTCAGCAACAGGAAGGTCAGGCAGCTGGCTACCAGGTTGGCGACAAACACATAGCCAATCCATCCGGGCCGGTAGACTTCCATCAGGGTTTCATGAAAAATCCATTTCTCGCGGATTGCCAGGGGTACACCCAGGATCAGGAGCAGGTTCAAGGCGATGAACACCGAAATATTCAGAAACTTGAGCACGCTGTAACGCAGGGCCTTCCCCTCGGCACGCAGCCGGGCAAACGGAAGCACCGCCAGGTTATCAAAGAAGACAATCCAGGCGAAAAGCCGAATGTAGTCCACGTAATCGCCCGCCGGCACGAGCTGCCCCTTCTGCATCCACCCCGCCAGCGCCTGGGCATTCGCAAAACTTCCTGCAAGAAATAAAGCGGATAAAGCCCCTACCAGGAGAAAGCCGTTGGAATAAACGGCCTGTTTGTCGTCGTGTTTCTGAAGATAGCGGAAATAGGTGGTTTCCATGCCGAAGGCCAGCAAGGCATTGATCAGAGCCGCCCAGCTGTACATTTCTGTAAATATTCCGTACACCTCCTCCTGATAAACCCGGGTATACAGGGGGGTAAGCAGGAAATTCAGCAGCCTGGATACGATGGTGCTGATCCCATAGATGGCGGTTTGCCCGGCAAAATGTTTAAAAACAGACAACAAGCACGCTATTTGGAGCCAAAGATACCTTTTTTCCGAACCACAAAATCAGTGAAACCCTGGAGCTGCCCGCTCTCTTCGGTCTCCACCCGTTCCACCTTGGCCCGTTCGGGGCCTTCATGACACCATGCCAGGAATTGACTCATATCCGAAGAGGTTCCTTCTGCTTCAATATAAACGGTTCCGTCCGGTTCATTTCTCACAAATCCGGTAATTCCCAGTTGATTGGCAACCGCTTTGGTACTGTCCCGGAACCACACGCCCTGGACTTTGCCGCTGATCCGTATTTTAAGATGCTTTTTCATCACTTATCGTATTGTTTTCACCCGGGTTTCCTTTGAAAGGTATTTTCCCCGATGGAGCCCTGTCAGCAAATTCACGCCGGGACGCTTCCCTTTTGAAAAACTGCCCAGGTGCTCCCATTCAAAAAATTCGGCCCCGTTACGGGTTGCCCATTGCAACAATTGCTCCAAACCAATTGTGGGGAAATGGGCCGAAATGGTTTTCATTTCTTCCAGAATACTCAGCCCGTCGTTCGAAGCGAGGCTGTCGGTACCCAATACAAGCCGGAGTCCTTTACTGACAAACAAGGGAATATCCGGAAGCCGGTTTTCAATGTACAAATTGGCGTTGGGGCAAAGACACCACCAGATCTCTTTCCTATCCGCCGCGTGACGAATGTCCCGGGCACGGGTATAGGTATTATGAACCAATAGGATCTTTTCGATCCCGTCCAGCCAGGGAAGCCAGGTTTCCAGCGCATCGCTTCCATGGGGACGATAATAGGAAATATCCATGCCCAGTTCCCGGTAAAGGCGATTGAAATCCCCGTTCCCCTCCCGGTAAAAAGGATCTTCATGGGCGCTTTCCTGATTGTGAATGGACAGCAGAACCGGCTTTGCCCCGTCTTCTGCTGAACGGGCCTGGGCCGCGATCAGTCCGAACAGTTCAGGGGATACCGAATAGGGCGCATGGGGAACGACCCCCGGTAGCCTTCCGGTCCCGCGCCCAACCGCTGCATCGCGGAGCGACAGCGCCGCGGACAGAATTCCACCGGCTTTCGCCGGATCGAACCCGAACACTTCCAGAAAGGTATGATACGCTAGCCGGGATTTTTCCTTCACTCGGAACGAGACCGCGCCATTGGCAATATCCCCCACCCCCACAATCCCGGCTGCACGCATTTCCGTTTCGGCCTGCTCCATGGCGCTCACTACTTCTTCCTGCTGAAAGCCGCTGCGTGCGCGCTGCAGCTGCAGAATAAAATCCACCAGTCCCTGCCCTTTTGGCACGAGACCTCGTAAACAGGATAATTCCAGATGGCAATGCGCGTTGATAAAACCCGGGCAAAGGATCCCATGGAAGGATTCGATCGCGTCTCCGGGGGCGGTTTCGTCCTGTAAAAGCAGGTCTGCAACCACCCCCGCGTCATCCATCACCAGTGTAGCCCCTTGATGCATGCGGTGGCCATCAAATATCCAGTCTGCCCTCAGTTTACGCATTGTCCAAATATATAACAGTTCCAACGCCGGGACAAGGCCTTGCCTCCGTCTGAATTTTCGTACCTTTGCCTCATGGAAACGGTGCTGCAGAAGAAGGACATACGCACACTCAGTCTGGAAGAACTCAAATCGGTTTTTTCCGGCTTGGGCGAACCCGCCTATCGGGCAGTACAGGTGTATGAGTGGCTCTGGAAAAAGCCGGTATTTTCTTTCGCGTCCATGAGCAACCTGCCCTTAAGCCTCCGGAATAAGCTGGACGAGCAGTATGTCATCAACGCGGTAGCCCTCCATACGGTGAAGAAAAGCCGGGACGGGACCATCAAAAGTGCTTTCCGTTTGCACGATGGAGACCTGATTGAAGGTGTGCTGATCCCGGCTGAAGAACGGATGACGGCCTGTGTTTCTTCCCAGGTAGGCTGCAGTCTTACCTGTAAATTCTGCGCCACCGGCTACATGGACCGGAAAAGGAATCTGGATGCAGCCGAAATCTATGATCAGGTGGTACTGATCGCGCGCCAGGCAAAGGAAACCTATGATCTGCCGCTTAGCAACATCGTGTACATGGGCATGGGCGAACCGCTGCTGAATTACCGGAACGTGCTGGCTTCGATCGACCGGCTTACCGCCGAGGACGGCCTCGGTCTTTCCTATAAGCGCATTACCGTTTCCACCGCCGGAATCGCGAAGATGATCCGCAAGCTGGGAGACGACCGGGTTAAGTTCAATCTGGCGCTTTCCTTGCATGCGGCTAACGACCGGAAACGGAACGAGATCATGCCCATCAACGAGCAAAATTCGCTGGAGTCGCTGCGGGACGCACTGAAACACTATTTTTCAAAGACCAAAAACCCGGTCACCTACGAATACATCGTATTCAACCAGTTCAACGACGGTCTGGCCGACGCAAAGGAACTGGCCTTTTTCTGCAAACATATTCCGTGTAAAGTCAATATCATCGAATACAATCCCATTGAATTCGCCGACTTCCGGAATACGGGAGAAGACAACTTGGAGGCATTCGCGGATTACCTGCGGAAGCAAGGCGTCAATGTCCGGATCCGCCGCAGCCGGGGCAAAGACATCGATGCCGCCTGCGGCCAGTTGGCGGTAAAGGAAAAGTAAGTACCGTCCTTTTCGGGCTCCCTACCAGATTATTTGTATCTTCGCCCGCCAGAAAAACTATTAAATCCTCACGTGAATGAAGCATTATCTGATTACAGGGGGCGCTGGTTTTATCGGAAGCAACCTTTGCGAACACCTGTTGAAAGACCCCACCGTGAAGGTAACCTGTATCGATAATTTTGATCCGTTTTACCCCGAAAGCTTTAAAAGAAGGAACCTTTCCGAATTGGAGAAAAACCCCCGGTTCAGATTGGTGGAACAGGATATCGGGGAACTGGGGGACCTGGAAGTCTGGCTGACCGATGATTACGATGCCATCGTCCATCTTGCCGCCAAAGCCGGTGTTCGACCCAGTATCCAACAGCCTGCGCGGTATCAGCAGGTAAACGTGATCGGCACGCAGAATCTGCTGGATTTTGCGCGTATCCGGGGAATTAAGCAGTTTGTTTTCGGCTCATCCAGCAGCGTGTACGGAATTAATCCAAATGTCCCCTGGCAGGAAGAGGAAAAGTTAATGCCCATCAGCCCCTACGCCTCCACCAAGCTGTCGGCTGAAATGATCGGACACACCTACATGCATCTGTATGGAATCCGTTTTATCGCGTTGCGGTTTTTTACCGTGTACGGTCCGCGGCAACGCCCCGACCTGGCCATCCATAAATTTACCCGCGATATTATTCAGGGAGACCCCATCACGGTGTACGGAGATGGAAGCAGCAGCCGGGATTACACCTACGTGGACGATATCGTGCAAGGGGTGATCGCTGCGATCCACTACGACCGCTCTCCATTCGAGATCATTAACCTGGGAAACCGCCACGGGGTAAAATTACACGAGCTGATCGAGACCATTGAACAGGTCAGCGGACGACAGGCCACCATTGACCGCCGGCCGGAACAGCCGGGCGATGTGCCGCAGACCTGTGCCGACATTTCCAAGGCAGGCAGGCTGCTTGATTATCATCCTCAGACGACTTTCGAAGAAGGAATCGGTAAATTCACCCGCTGGTTTGAAGCCAATCAGGATTGGTTGCTTCTGTAATTACGAAAGCAGCAATTACTGAAGCAGCGTTTTCCAGCTTACCCGCTCGGCGATCATCCCGTATAGACTTTCGATGGAAACCCGTTCCTGCTGCATGCTGTCGCGATGCCGTACAGTGACCGTATCGTTTTCCAGCGATTCGTAGTCCACGGTAATGCAGAAAGGGGTACCGATGGCATCCTGGCGCCGGTAGCGCTTGCCAATGGAATCCTTTTCGTCGTACTGCATGTTGAAGTCGAGCTTGAGCCGATCCATGATGGCGCGGGCTTTCTCCGGCAAACCATCCTTGCGGGTGAGCGGCAGAACGGCCGCCTTGACAGGGGCCAGCGCCGGATGGAATTTCAGGACGGTCCGGGAATCGTTTTCCAATGCTTCCTCCGTGTACGCATTACAGAAAACCGAAAGGAACATCCGGTCCAACCCAATGGAGGTTTCAATTACCGCCGGAACGTAACTTTTATTCAGTTCGGGATCGAAATACTGCAGTTTCTTTCCGGAAAACTCCTGGTGCTGGCTCAGGTCGAAATCCGTGCGGGAATGGATGCCCTCCACTTCCTTAAAACCAAAAGGGAACTCGTATTCGATATCGACGGCCGCATTGGCATAATGGGCCAGCTTCGCGTGATCGTGGAAGCGGTACCGGGCCGGATCAACCCCCAGGGCCAGGTGCCATTTCAGGCGCATTTCTTTCCAATGCGCATACCACTCCAGCTCCGTCCCCGGACGGACAAAGAACTGCATTTCCATTTGCTCGAACTCCCGCATGCGCATAATAAACTGCCGTGCGATTACTTCATTCCGGAAGGCTTTCCCGATCTGGGCGATCCCAAAGGGGATTTTCATCCGCCCGGTCTTCTGCACATTCAGGAAATTCACAAAGATCCCCTGCGCGGTTTCCGGCCGCAGGTATACCACCTCGTTCTCGCCTGCAGTGGCTCCCATTTTGGTAGAGAACATGAGATTGAACTGACGGACGTCGGTCCAGTTACGCGTTCCGGACACGGGGCAGGCGATCTCATGCTCCTCGATGAGCTGTTTCAACCCCGCCAGGTCGTCGGTCTTCAGGTAGGCATCCATTTGCTCCTGCAACTGCGCTGCCTTGTCGGTTTTCCCTTCTTTGTGGTATTTGGCAATGCGGTCCTCCAAGAGGTTATCCGCCCGGTACCGTTTTTTGGAGTCTTTGTTGTCGATCATCGGATCGTTGAATCCATCCACGTGCCCGGAGGCTTTCCAGATCTTCGGATGCATGAAAATCGCCGAATCAATACCAGTAATGTTTTCATTCAGCTGCACCATGGCCTTCCACCAATAGGTTTTCAGGTTGTTCTTAAGCTCCGCACCGTATTGCCCGTAGTCGTAGACAGCGCCCAAACCATCGTAGATCTCACTTGAGGGAAAAACAAAGCCGTATTCCTTGGAATGTGCAATTATATTCTTAAAAAGCTGTTCCGTGTTCTGCATGCTGCAAAGATATTTTTATTTTTGGAATTGCCTTGTCTTGTGCGTTGAAGTTTACTTTGGGAGCAAATCATGATTGAAGTTCAGGAGCTGACAAAAAAATATGGGAAACAAGTGGCCGTGGATCGCCTCAGCTTCCGGATTTCCGGCGGGAATGTAGTGGGCCTATTGGGTCCGAACGGCGCGGGCAAGTCCACCACCATGCGGATGCTATCCGGCTACCTGCTGCCCGACTCGGGAACAGCCGCTGTCGGTGGCTTCGACGTGGTGAAGGAATCGATGCGGGTCCGGGAGCACATCGGTTATCTGCCCGAGAACAACCCCCTGTATCCGCACATGTACGTGCGGGAGTATCTTCATTTCATGGGCGCCCTGCACGGGATGAAAAAAGACCGCAGACGGACCGAACACGTCATTGAACTTACCGGACTGGGGCCCGAAAGCCATAAAAAACTGGGCCAGCTCTCCAAAGGGTACCGGCAGCGGGCCGGGCTGGCCCAGGCACTGCTACACGATCCGCCCGTGCTGATCCTGGACGAGCCGACTTCCGGATTGGACCCCAATCAGCTGACCGGCATGCGGGAGCTGATCCGGGAGCTGGGCAAGGAAAAGACCGTGATCCTTTCCACGCACATCATGCAGGAAGTGGAATTGCTCTGCCGGCACGTGCTGATTATCAATAAGGGAAAGATCGTGGCCAACGATCCGCTTCCGGCGCTTGTAGCCGAAGGGGGACTAGAAGATGTGTTTCGTAGGGTAACCCGCTGACGGGCGGCCTAAGAAACCGTTGTATTGTGTACATGCTGAAAATAATTTAGGGATTTGAAAATACGGACGATTCTAGCGAAAGAAATAAACGAGTTTTTCAGTTCACTGACGGCCTATATTACCGTTTCATTGTTCCTGATAGCCATGGGGCTGTTCCTGTGGGTCTTTCCCGACACCAGTATCCTGGAATATGGATACGCCTCACTGGAAACGCTCTTTCAGGTTGCACCCTGGGTCTTTCTGTTCCTTGTACCTGCGCTTACCATGCGTTTCTTTGCGGAGGAAAAACGGATGGGAACCCTGGAACTCATATTGACCGCGCCGGTTTCGCAGTGGCAACTCATCCTGGGGAAATTCCTGGCCGGAGCCTTCCTGATCCTTTTCTGCCTGCTTCCCACCCTGGTGTATTACTTTACGGTTTACGAGTTGGGGGAAGTTAGGGGAAACCTGGATTCGGGCGCCATTGCCGGGAGTTACCTGGGCTTGTTTTTACTGGGGACGGCATTCTGCGCCATCGGCTTGTTTGCCTCCACCCTGAGCAGCAATCAGGTGGTGGCTTTTATGCTGGCTGTTTTCCTGTGCTTTTTCTTCTGGTCTGGGTTTGACTCCATCAGCCGCGTGGCATCGCTCGGGGCGGTCGATTTCATCCTGGTGCAGCTCGGGATCTATGAGCATTACGTATCACTGAGCCGCGGGGTGATTGATTCCAGAGACCTGTTGTATTTCGCAAGTCTCACGTTCTTCTTTCTTCTTTTGAGCAAACAACGTCTGGAGGGTGCAAGATGGTAGGCAATAAAACGGCAGGCCGCCCGCTGAAGACGATCCTGTTATGGGCAATAATCCTGGTAGCGGCCAATGTGATCCTGTTCCGGTACTATATGCGGCTGGACCTGACAGCGGACAAACGGTACACCCTTTCGGGAACGACCCGAAGCCTGTTGGCCCAACTGGATCAGCCCCTGGTGGTCACCGTATTCCTGGACGGAGACCTCAGCACGGATATCAAACGCCTGCAGGTTGCGGCCAAAGACCTGCTGGACGAATACCGCGCCCGTTCGGGAGGCAAGCTCCAGGTCACCTTCGTGGATCCCCTGGCGGAAGTCTCGGGCGAAGCGGCGGAAAAGGTCTATACCGACTTGATGGAAGCCGGACTGGAAGCGACCAACCTGAACATCCGCAGAAGCGAAGGCGTACTTCAGAAGATCATTTTTCCGGGCGCGCTGGTATCCTACAAGGGTAAGCAGCTGCCCGTCAATTTTCTCGGCACCCATTTCCAGACCCGTTCATCGGCGGAAAGCATCCATTACGCAACCGAAAACCTGGAACATCAGTTCACCTCCGTCATTGAAAAACTCCTCAACCGGGAAAGGGTAAAAATCGGATTTCTCACCGGCCACGGTGAGCTGAGCGGCAGGCGCATCGTGGATATCACCGGCACGCTGAACCAAACCTACGAGGTAAAACAGATCGAGCTCAGGGAAGAGCCCCTTTCCAACCTGAACGAATACGCCACATTGATCCTGGCGAAGCCCCGCGATTCCTTTTCCGAAGATGAAAAGTACAAACTGGACCAATACCTGATGCAGGGAGGCAATCTGCTGATCTTCGCCGACCAGTTCAACGCGAGCCTGGACAGCATGCGGACTGCCGGTAACATGCTGGCGCTTCCCTTGGATCTAAAACTGGACGACCTGTTTTTCAAATATGGTTTCCGGATCAATTACGACCTCCTTCGGGATATGAACTGCGCGCCCATCCCGGTGGTGTTGGAAACCGGGGGCCAGGGAAACCAGCAACTCATGCCCTGGGTTTATTTCCCCCTTGTATTTTCGCGATCGCAGCATCCGCTGGTACGCCATATCGATCCCGTCCGGATGGAATTTGTCAGCTCCATCGACACGATCGCGACCGAAGGCATCCGAAAAACCATTCTCCTCAGCACCTCGCCCTATACCCAGAAAGCAAAGGGGCCGGTTTACCTTTCCCTGGATGCAATTCACGACGCGGCCGATCCTGCCGCGTTCAATGCGGGCGAAACCCCGGTCGCTGTCCTACTGGAGGGAGAATTCACATCCGCATTCCAGCATCGCGGACGTGCCCGGTTCGACCAGAGCGTCCCTTTCCTTGAAAAAGGAAAAACAGCACGGATCATCGTTGTAGCCGATGGCGATGTCCCCGCCAACGACATCAGCGCGATCGACAACAGTTATTTTCCGCTTGGATTCGATAAATACACCCGGCAGACCTTTGGAAACAAAACCTTTGTAAGCAACTGTGTGGATTACCTCAGCGGCCGGAGTGCGATCCTGGAGTTGCGCCGCCGCGAAATGGGAATGCGCATGCTAGACCGGGCGCGTGCCGCCGCCGAAGGCACCCGCTGGAAACTGATCAATATGATATTCCCCGTCGCGCTTGTCCTCCTGTTCAGTTTCGTTTACAATTTGTTAAGAAGACAAAAATATGGTCGCTCCTGAATTTCTTATAAATTTGCCCTATATTTAGCCATCGAAATCCGCAAAATATGAGGTTTATTGTTTCCACATCAGCTTTATTAAAACATCTGCAAGCCATTAGCGGTGCGCTGAGCAGCAATACGGTTTTACCCATTCTTGAGAACTTTTTATTCGAAATACACGATGGATCCCTGCAGATCTCTGCCACGGATCTGCAAACTTCCATGAGTACCAATCTGCAGGTGGAAGCCAAGGACAGCGGAAAGATCGCCATCCCCTCACGCATCCTGATCGATACCCTGAAAACACTCCCCGAACAACCGGTCACCTTTACGATCAATAAAGAGAATTTCGGGATCGAGATCAGCGCCGGAGATGGCAAATACAAACTGGCCGGAGAAGACGGGGACGATTTCCCAAAAATCCCCGTGATTGAAAATGCCGCCTCGGTCAGTCTGCCTGCCGATGTGCTGAACAACGCCATTACCAAAACCCTTTTTGCGGTTTCCAACGACGAGCTCCGTCCCAACATGACCGGGGTATTCTGCCAGATGAACGGAGGCGAGATCATTTTCGTGGCAACCGACGCGCATAAGCTGGTGCGCTATAAACGAAAGGACGTCACAATCGATTCGGACGCTTCCTTCATCATCCCCAAAAAAGCCCTTACCCTATTAAAGAATACGCTTCCCGATGATGATTCGGCCGTTGCAGTCGATTACAACGCAAGCAATGCCTTTTTCCGATTTGGGCATCTGCAGTTGATCTGCCGGCTCATCGATGAAAAATATCCCGATTACGAAGCGGTCATTCCGACCAATAATCCCAATAAACTGACCGTCGACCGGGGTCAGTTTCTCAGCTGCCTGAAACGCGTTGTGATCTATTCCAATAAAACCACCCATCAGGTACGCCTCAAGATATCGGGTAGTGAGCTGCATATCTCATCCGAAGACCCGGATTTCTCCAACGAAGCCCATGAGCGCCTAACCTGCCAGTACGAAGGCGAGGACATGGAAATCGGTTTCAACGCCCGCTTCCTGATTGACATGCTGAGCACGCTGGATTCCGACGAGGTACTGGTGGAAATGTCCACCCCGAACCGCGCAGGACTGATCATTCCAGCCAACCAGGAAGAAGAGGAAGACATTCTGATGCTGGTCATGCCGGTTATGTTGAATAATTACTAAACCGCTGCCGGCCGGTCAGGAATTGCAGGAGACTGCCTGATACAGATCCCGGAAAAGATGACTATTTATGAAAGACAGGTGGCCAGGAAGCTGTGGAAATGGCAGGTAGAAATGCAGAAACACGCCTCTTTTACAAGCAAGGTATCCAGCAACCTGCAGGGACGCATTAACCGGGCCATTCCGGAAAAGGTCCATGAAGTGATCACCACTTCCATCCGGCAGATGACACGCGCGGTTTTTTATGGCGCGGACTTTATCAATCCGACACCACTGGAGCATGCTTCGCTTCGTGTGAGGGAACACCGGGTGCTGAAACGGATCCGCTTTTACCGCAATACCGCCACGGCCGAAGGAGCCATCACCGGTGCGGGAGGCATCCTGCTGGGTCTTGCGGACTTCCCCTTGTGGCTGGCCCTGAAGATGAAACTTCTGTTTGAAATATCCGCCCTCTACGGCTACCACGTGAGCGATTACCGGGAACGTCTTTACATGCTTCACATCTTCCAGCTCACCTTTTCGAATCAGGACAAACGCAACAAGGTGTACGCCCAAATGGCCGACTGGGACGCCTATCTTCAGCACCTGCCGCAGGATATCAATGCCTTTGACTGGCGGACCTTCCAGCAGGATTACCGCGATTACATCGATATTGCGAAATTGATCCAGCTGGTTCCGGGCATCGGTGCCGTGGCAGGGGCATACGTTAACCATCGCCTCACCGGCAGGTTAGGCGAATACGCCATGAACGCCTACCGGATGCGCCTGCTTCCCGGGAACTGACCCCGCGGGAAACCCTTTTATTTGCTGATGATCACCTCTACGCGCCGGTTGGCAGCCTGCCCCTCCGGCGTATCGTTCGGTGCAATCGGGTTTGATTCCCCGTAACCCCTGGTTTGCATGCGGTTGGCCTGGATTCCGAGGCTTTCCATGTATTTCTTTACCGATTCGGCCCTTCGCTCGGACAGCCACTGGTTATACTCGTCTGTACCCGTATCGTCGGTATGCCCCTCGATTCGGATCAGGGTGTAGGAATGCTTTTTCAGCGCGTTCACCAGCTCGTTCAATTTCTCATGAGCCGCCGGTGTCAGATAAGATGAGTTCAGCTCGAAAAGGATGCTGGAATCAAAGGTGACTTTCACGCCTTCATCCACCGGCTCCACCTTCGTTCCCGGCATATCGTCTTTCATGTCCTCCACACGCGTATCGGGCGCGGGTTGCTCTTGCCGGGGAGCTTGCTCCACCGTGATTTTTTTACTTTTACAGGATACCACGGAAAAACAGGCAAGGATGCCCAGGGTCCAGAGTAAGTTTTTTCTCATAACAGCCACAAATTATGGGCTAAACATAAGAAAAAACAGCGATATTTGGATACATGAATATCATTGTAACGGGTGCGAGCCGCGGCCTGGGATACGAGACGGTCCGCCGGATCTGCCAGTCGGGTGCGCACCGGATAATCGCCCTGGCCCGGTCGGGCGAAAAGTTGACTGCACTGAAACGGGAATGCCGGATGGCGAACCCCGATTCGATCGTGTTCACCCTCCCGCTGGATGTCCTGCAGGAGGACCATCGGCCGCTGATCGATCTCATCGAAAAGGAACTGGGGGGAAAGATCGACGTATTGGTAAACAACGCGGGGCTTATGATCAACAAGCCCTTTGAACTATTGGGAGACGAAGATTTCGAGGCAACCTGGCGAAGCAATTTCCTGGGTCCCGTGCGGCTGATCCGCAGCCTCCTCCCCCATCTCCGGGAACAGGGCCACATCCTTAACATCGGAAGCATGGGAGGTTTTCAGGGAAGTTCCAAATTTCCGGGGCTCTCTGCCTACAGCGCGTCCAAGGCGGCATTGCACAACCTGACCGAATGCCTCGCGGAAGAACTGAAACCGCGGAACATCCGCATCAATTGCCTGGCGCTGGGTTCGGCTCGGACCGAGATGCTCGAACAGGCTTTCCCGGGGTATCAATCGCCTGTCTCAGCAGCGGAAATGGGATCGTTTATTGCGGATTTCGCCCAAAATGGTCATCGCTTCTTCAATGGAAAGGTTTTGCCGGTTGCGGTTACGGTACCCTGAGCACCGCGTGCTTACTTCCTCCGGTGCCAGTACAGGACCGCTTCTATCCCCAGCACCTCTTCACTCAGGGTGAAAAATCCGCTGCCGTCTTTTTTCCAGCCAATGGCTTCGCCCTGGGGTTCGGGGACGTAGGGAAGCCTTTTGGCTTTCTGACTCAAGGTCTGTTCCAGGCTTTCCTTCCCCGTTCGGTGCCAGTAGAATAAACGTCGGTAGTTTTTCAGAAGGATTTCATTCCCGTCGGCCGAAATATCGCCACCGGTAATGGTCGCGTAAGGAAGCGTCCGGTCCCGGCGAAGCAATACCGTATCGCCGGGGGCCGGCAAAGAGAAACCGTACAGACCCGCGCCGCTTCGTTCCTTGGATACGATGTAGGCCTTTCCGGAACCCGCGTCAAGCAAAAAAGTTTCGGCATCCCGTGCGCCGTCTTCGTACCGAAGGAAGAAGGCGTCAATGGCTTCCTTCCTGACCGTGTCGGTCCAACCTCGCGCCGTCCCGGGCAGCACCGGTTCTTCAATCCGGTAGATAGTCAGATAAGGGCGCCTGCCCGGATTGTCTCCGATATCCGCAAGGTAAAGGTAGTTTTTTTCAACTCCGGCCGCCGACCTGCCCGGGGCGGAAGCCATGTCTTCCCAGTCCACGGGAGTAACTCCTTGCAGATAATAGGTAGCCACGTGTTCGCCTTTGGTATTCAGCGCAAATAGGCGCGGGCCGTCCCCACTGTCGTTATGCGCCCAGACGATGTCGGGATTACGAAGTCCGGCGGCGATCCCGGATGCCTCGGTCAGGTCGCAGGCGCTCACTTTGCCTGCCCTGAAACCGCCTGAGAACGAGAAGGAAGGGCGGATTTCCCCTGCGGGAATCAATTCGTCGTCTTTGCTGCATGAGTTCCCACACACGAGCAGCCAGCAACAGAGCAGCAAAGGCAGTCTCCAGGCATTCAACCGTACCTCCCGGACTATTGAAGCAAGACCTTCCATGCTCCCTCCACGTCTCCTTCCTCCAGCAGGGAGGCAGCCGCCCGGTGCAACTGCAGCTCCCGTGAGATACCACTTCCGGAAAACCTATCGAGTAGTCGCTTAATCTCAGGACGCGATCCGAATTCCCCGACTTCCCCGCTCGACGGCAATTTTTCCACATTCGCCAGTTGCCCCAGGTGATTGCCCGTCAATACCGGCGACAAGCGGATGGCTTCGGGCAATTGATCCACGCCCATCCCGGTGGGCCCGAATGGTTTGGCTACCTGGAAAAGCGATTCGGGGGTTACACGGCAATACCAGGCGGCCCCGAGGCGGGCTACCAGATCCAGTTTCGCCTGATCAATCTGTCCGTCTTCGTTCAGGACATCCTGATGAACATGGATCAGGAGCACTTCGGCCACAACCAGGTTTCCCGCACCACCCGTTTCGCCCAGGGGAATCACATCGCGCACCCGGCATTCCAGTTGCGCCGGCGATTCCTGAACCCGGGGCGGGCGCACGATTTCAGACGCCAGTTCGGTAAATCCGGCCTTTTTGAATTCGTTTATCCCGTCGGGGTATTCCGTGCTGGCAAGCGATGCCTGGTGGACCATGCTGTAACTGACGACGTTGATTACCACTTCGGGAACCTCCAGTACGTTATCCAGCGTGTGTTTGGTCGTGTTATCCCGCATCCGCCGGGAGGGGGAGAACACGCAGACCGGCGGCTTGGTGCTGAATAGATTAAAGAAACTGAACGGACTCAGATTCACCAAACCCGCCTTATTTACCGTGCTGGCAAAACAGATGGGCCGGGGAGCGACCGCATGTTGCAGGTAATGCTGCACCTGGGAATAGCTTAACTCGTCGATTTTCAAACTCAACATATGGGTAACGATTAAGATTCAACTTTCCGGACTCACGACCACGGTGTTGGTCAGACACCCCAGGCCGGTGATTTCCATTTCGACCCGGTCTCCCGGCTGGAGCCATTGCTCCCGGTAACCGGGATCGTGCAGGCGGCCCGTACCGTTCAGTTCCAGGAAGCAGCCGGTTCCCACCGTTCCCGAACCGATGACATCGCCGGGAAACAGGTCCACCCCGTAGGAACAGCGCTCGAGGATCTCCGCGAAGGTCCAGTCCATATCCGCGGCCGACCCCTTTGAAACCAGTTCGCCATTAACCCGGCAGGTCATATCCAGGGCGTATCGGGCCCCGCTGTGTCCAGGCCGGGCAGGGATCCGGTAAGGCGCTAGTTCATCCGGCGTAACCAGCCAGGGACCGATGGCGGTGCAGAAATCCTTGCCTTTGGCCGGACCCAGGTTCAGTTTCATTTCCTCCAGCTGCAAACCGCGCGCACTCACGTCGTTCATGATCATATACCCTGCAATATAGGCATCTGCCCGTGAGGCCGGAATATTACGGCCTTTTTTGTTCAATACAATGGCCAGCTCCAATTCAAAGTCCAATTGATCGAGGTGGTCCGGCATGCAATGGATGGGGCCTTCCCCCTGGATGGATTGATGGTTGGTAAAATAGAATACGGGAAAGTGGTCGTACTCCGGAATCATGTCCAGCCCCCGGTTGCGGCGGGCGGCAGCTACATGCTGGCGGAAAGCATACCCGTCCCGGCAGGAAGATGGATGGGGTACCGGGGCCAACAACCGGTAAGCGCTTGCCGGTTGGGCAGGAATGCTTCCCTCCTGAATGCGGGCTGTGATATTCCCGGCCTGTTCCATCAGGGCCTTGCCACCCCACAGCAATTCGTTCATGCGATCGGGAATCGCCGGATCACAGTCGTGCAGGTTGTAAATTTTGTCGTCGATGAATACGCCGAGATGTTCCCGCTGTCCGTCGAAATAGGATACGAGTTTCATACATGTTTAGAGATTGGTTGGCCAAAGCTATGAAATTTCTGGTTTTTCCCTTACCTTGGCCTTACCAATTAATAAACATGAAAAGACCTGTTATTCCCGGAATGACCGTGCTCTGCCGTGCGCTCATTTCCCATATTATACTGGCCCGGTATTAGCCGGGAACACACCCCCTCTTCATGATACCCGATGCCGGTTTGGATTGTACGCCATCCCGGTCGGTTTCCCTGTATCGGTCCTAAGCACCAAAATCTGGAGTTATGCCTATTTACCACCAACTCGGGGTCATACCCCGTAAACGTCATACCGTATTCCGTCAAGCGGACGGAACCTTGTACGCCGAAGAACTGGTGTCCACCCGGGGATTTTCCGGAACCTATTCCTTGGTTTATCATTGCCATCCCCCCACCCTGGTCAAGGAAACGGGAAAACCTTTTTCGGTTGAACCGGCGATCGCACGCGGGAAGCACCTGCGCCACCTGCGCCTGAGCGGCTTCGATATTCCGCCGGAAGCGGATTACCTGCAAAGCCGGAAGCCGGTGCTGGTAAACCAGGACCTGCAGCTGTCCCTGGCCGCGCCGACGCAATCCATGCGCGATTATTTTTACAAAAACAGCCAGGCAGACGAGATCGTATTCGTCCACCAGGGGAGCGGGCGGCTCGAAACCGGCTTCGGGGAGCTTCCGTTCCAACCCGGCGATTACCTGGTGATCCCCCGAGGCATCACCCATTGTTTCCATTTCGATAACCCGGCAAACCGCCTCCTGATTATCGAATCATCGAGCCCGGCACGCACCCCCGCGCGGTACCGGAACGCCCACGGCCAGCTGGCCGAACACGCCCCCTACTGTGAACGGGATATCAAACGGCCCGACAATCTTCAGACCCATGCGGAAAAGGGAGATTTCAGGATTCTGATCAAGAAGCAGGGTCTTGTTTATCCTTACGTGTATGGCGCGCACCCCTTCGACTTTGTAGGATGGGACGGATTCCACTACCCCTGGGGGCTTTCCATCCACGATTTCGAACCCATTACGGGCCGCCTCCATCAGCCGCCTCCGGTGCACCAGACCTTTGAAGCGGACCGTTTTGTCGTATGCTCATTCTGTCCGAGGAAATACGACTACCATCCCCAGGCCGTTCCCGCACCTTACAATCACAGCAACGTGGATTCGGATGAAGTGCTGTATTATGTGGGCGGCGATTTCATGAGCCGCGGCGGGGTGAAAAAGGGGCAGCTTACGCTGCATCCCGCAGGCATCCCCCATGGGCCACATCCGGGCGCCGTGGAAAACAGCCTGGGCAAAGAGGCGACCAATGAACTGGCGGTCATGATCGATCCGTTTCACCCACTCATGATCACCGAGGAAGCGCTGAAAATCGAAGACCCCGCGTACTACAAATCCTGGACAGACTAAGCTTTCAAAACCAAACTTTTACAATCAATGGAACCTACAACAGACAAACAACCCATAAAGGACCCCACCGATTTTTTGCCTTTGCGTGGCACCGACCACATTGAACTGTATGTGGGAAACGCGAAACAAGCCGCATACTATTACCAGCAGGCGTTTGGATACCGTCTGGCCGCCTATTCCGGACCCGAAACCGGCACGCGCGGCAAGGCATCCTACCTGCTGGAACAGGGGAAGATCCGACTGGTTCTGACCAGCTCCCTGGAGCCCAACAGTGAAATATCGGAGCATGTCCGCATACACGGCGATGGGGTGAAAACCATCGCGCTGGAAGTGGAAAGCGCCTCGGATGCATTCAAGCAGACTGTCCAACGGGGCGCCAAACCGGTGACCGAGCCTTACCGGCTGAAGGACAGCCACGGCGAGGTACAGCTCTCCTCCATCCGGACCTACGGAAGCACCATCCATACCTTCGTGGAAAGGAAAAATTATCAGGGACCGTTCCTGCCCGGTTTCCGGAAAGTTAACCGTCCCCGGATGAGTCCGCCGGTGGGACTCAGGCACATTGACCATTGCGTAGGCAATGTCCCCTTGGGCGAGATGGATAAATGGGTCCGCTTTTACGAACAGGTCATGGGTTTTAAACTTCTGATCACCTTCGATGACCAGGATATTTCCACCGAATACACGTCCCTGATGTCGAAGGTTGTCTCCGGCGGAAGCGGCTATATCAAGTTCCCCATCAACGAACCGGCTGCCGGAAGGAAAAAATCCCAGATTGAAGAATACCTGGAGTTTTATCACGATGCGGGGGTACAGCATCTTGCCCTGGCCACCGACGACATCATTTCAACCGTATCCGAGTTGCGCAGGCGGGGTGTCGAATTTCTTCAGGTGCCGCCCAGCTATTATGAAGACATGCATGCGCGTGTAGGAACCATACCGGAAGACATGGAATCACTTGGCGCGCTCAATATCCTGGTCGACCGGGATCCGGAGGGTTATCTGCTGCAAATCTTTACCAAGCCGGTTCAGGACCGGCCTACGGTTTTCTATGAGATTATTCAACGCAAGGGAGCTACCTCGTTTGGAAAAGGAAACTTCAAGGCCCTTTTTGAGGCGATCGAACGGGAACAAGGCCTACGCGGGAATCTGTGATGGCCCTCCCGGCAGCCCTCAGAGCTTATCCGGATCAAGGACAACGTGCTTGATGGATTCCCTCCAATAAGTATAGGTGATGTGTACAAGCCCATCGGAGGTTTGGATGACGGCGGGATAGGAATAGCCTGCGCGGTGGGGTTCGTTCTCAAGTGTCATCACCCGGGTCCATTCCAGCCCATCGGTTGATATCGCAACGTTCAGCATGTTGCGGTTGTTGGGTGGCGGTGATTGCTTTGTGGTATGATTGTAAACCAGAAGTTGCCGTCCATCCCGAAGCGTCACGGCATCGGTTCCCGAGTCGGGGTTGGGAAGCATTGTGGCAGTCATTTCACTCCAGGTTTTGCCTCCATCGGCCGACCAGCTTTGGGCAATTACGTCCTGCCGGGTACGGCAAAGCAGCTGAAGGCGGCCGTCCGGATAGGTTAATATACTGGGTTGAATGGCGTCAAAAGCAATGCCGTCGTTAAGGGGTCCAATCACTTCCCAGCTATCGCCGTTGTCGCGGCTGACTTCCAGATGAACCATCCACCGGACATCTGCCGAAGCCACCTCCACTTCCGTACTCGAAGGACAGATCAGGGTGCCGTCCTCCAGCTGAACCGGCTTATTTTTCACCGGCCCGATCAGATGGCCGATTTTTTCATTTTCTCCCAGCTTTTGGGGAGCAGACCAGGTTTTGCCTCCATCGTCCGAGGTGATGCGCATACCCCACCACGAACTGGGGCTGGGTCCGACCTTGTAAAACAACATCAACGGGCCGTCCGCAGGCTGGAACAACACGGGATTCCAACAGGGATAGCGAAGCGAATCATCCTGTACGCCGTTTGCTACTTCTACAGGAGGCGTCCACACACCGTCAACCAAACGCGATACCCGGATCCCCACGTCGGGATGCCGTTCATAGGTTCCCGCAAAAAACGCCACCACCAGCCCCTGCGGGGTCTCCGCCAGGGTGGAGGCATGGCATTCGGGCGTGGGTTTATCATCGAGCGGATAAATAAGCCGTCCGCTCCGATAGGCATCGCGCGCCGGCTGGCCCAGCGCGGAAAGCGGAAACGTACTCAACAAGCACAGGCATGCGGCCATCCTTCGTATTTTCCCCATGGGCATGGAATAGAACATATCAATAAAAGTACTATTTTTCCCCGATTCCGGTAAGCGGGCATCGCTTGCTGCTGGCCTGCTTTTTGTTTGCTATTTTTGCAGGATATGACGAAAACTAAACGCATTGCCATTTTCGCTTCGGGTTCGGGGTCAAATGCGCAACGGATCATTGAGCATTTTAACGAAAATAAGGAAGCCGAAGTCGCCATCATACTTTCCAACCGTCCGGATGCCTTCGTGCTGGAACGGGCCGACAATCATGAAATACCCACCCATGTGTTTGACCGGGAGGAGTTTTACCGTACCGACCGGATCGTTACGCTGCTTCAGAATCTGCAGATTGACCTGGTGGTGCTGGCCGGGTTCCTGTGGCTGATTCCGCAAAATCTGCTGGAGGCTTTTCCACGGCGGATAATCAATATCCACCCCGCGCTACTTCCCAAATATGGCGGGAAAGGCATGTATGGGGATTTCGTTCACCGGGCGGTCATGGATGCCGGTGAAACCGAATCGGGTATTACGATCCATTACGTAAACGAGGTATACGATTCAGGAGACATCATTTACCAGGCTCACTTCAAAATCGAGCCAGATGACAACCTGGATATGATCCGTTACAAAGCCCAGCAGCTCGAACATTTACATTATCCGCGCATAATACAGAAGCTGGTCGCCGGCAGCGGACAATAGGGAGCGAGCGTCAGGCGGAACGCAGGCCACCCGATCCGAACTACTTGTGTGGGGATACTGAAATATCGCTGATTTTTTCCTAAACTTGCGCTTTGAATTTTTGACATCCATGAACCATCCTGTAAAAATTAAAAGCGCCTTAATTTCAGTTTATTACAAAGACAATCTCGAACCTCTGGTCCGTCTCCTCGGCGGATCGGGAGTAACCATTTATTCCACCGGCGGAACCGAGCGATTTATCCGGGAGCTGGGTGTGGATGTACAGCCGGTGGAGCAGCTCACTTCCTATCCGTCCATCCTGGGCGGACGCGTCAAAACGCTTCACCCCAAGATTTTCGGCGGGATCCTGGCCCGGAGGGATCATCCGGAGGATGCCGCGCAATTGCAGCAATATGAGATCCCCCCGGTTGACCTGGTGATTGTGGATCTTTATCCGTTTGAAGAAACGGTGGCTTCGGGAGCGGGAGAACAGGACATTATAGAAAAAATAGATATCGGAGGCATTTCCCTGATCAGAGCGGCCGCGAAAAACTACCGGGATGTGACCATCGTGGCCTCGCGCAACGAGTACGGTCATCTGGAGACGCTTTTGAAAGCGCAGGATGGAGCAATTTCGTTGGAGCAACGCAGGGAACTGGCAAAACGGGCTTTTAACGTCAGTTCGCATTACGATACGGCGATTTTCCGGTATTTCAATCAGGACGACCCCCTGCCGGTTTTCAAGGAAAGCCTGCAGACGGCCCAGCAACTGCGGTACGGCGAAAATCCACACCAGCAAGGTACCTTTTACGGAAAGCTGGATGAGATGTTCCTGAAAATAAACGGAAAGGAATTATCCTACAATAACCTGGTCGATGTAGACGCCGCGGTTTCCCTGATGGAGGAATTCCAGGAAGATGGCCCCACGTTTGCGATCCTGAAGCATAACAACGCATGCGGCGTGGCCACGCGCGAAACCTTGCTGGAAGCCTGGACCGATGCATTGGCCTGCGATCCGGTTTCGGCCTTCGGCGGCATACTGATCTGTAACCGGAAAGTGGACAATCAGACGGCAACGGCAATCAGTGAGCTTTTTTATGAAGTGCTCATTGCGCCGGCATACGATGAGGATGCCGTGGAAACCCTGCGGGCAAAGAAAACCCGGATCATTCTGCAGCAGCATCCGATCGACTTACCCCGGAAACAGTTCCGCAGCCTGCTGAACGGCGTGATTGAACAAGACCGTGACCTGGCCATGGAGGGACCAGCGGACATGAAAACCGTCACGGAAAAAAGCCCCACGGAATCGGAGCTGAACGATCTTTTTTTTGCAAATAAGCTGGTAAAACATACGAAATCGAATACGATCGTGTTAGTAAAGGGGAACCAGCTCCTGGCCAGTGGGGTTGGCCAGACTTCCCGGGTGGACGCGCTGAAACAAGCCATCGATAAAGCAGGAAGTTTTGGGTTCGACCTGGAGGGTGCCGTCATGGCTTCCGATGCGTTCTTTCCGTTTCCTGATTGCGTGGAAATTGCGCATCAGGCGGGAATAACGGCTGTATTACAGCCCGGCGGTTCCATCCGGGACCAGGATTCGATCGATTATTGCAATAAATCAGGTCTTGCAATGGTCGTCACCGGGGTCCGTCATTTTAAACATTGAATTAACGGACGAGTCAGCGCTTTTTTTGTAAATTAGCGGAATAATTTAGATCAAATCATCAAAACCGGAAAATTATAGCAGCAATATATGGGATTGTTTAATTTCCTGACCCAAGAAATCGCCATTGACCTTGGAACCGCCAATACCCTCATCATACATAACGACAAAGTAGTAGTGGATGAACCCTCCATTGTTGCTATAGACCGCCGGACCGGAAAAATCATCGCCCTGGGAAAGCAGGCCCTGCTCATGGACGGGAAAACCCACGAAAACATCAAAACGATCCGTCCGCTGAAAGATGGGGTAATCGCCGACTTTGACGCGGCCGAACACATGATCCGCGGCTTCATCAAAATGATCAACGGTGGCCGGGGGTGGATGTTCCCATCGCTCCGGCTGGTGATCTGTATCCCCTCCGGAATCACGGAGGTGGAAAAGCGGGCCGTACGGGATTCCGCCGAAATGGCGGGTGCAAAGGAGGTGTATATGATCCACGAGCCCATGGCGGCGGCAATCGGGATTGGCATCGACGTGGAGGAGCCCATGGGGAATATGATCATTGACATAGGCGGGGGCACCACCGAGATCGCGGTCATTGCCCTGGGAGGAATCGTCTGCGACCAGTCCATCCGGGTAGCGGGAGATAATTTCGACGCCGATATCGTCAACTACATGCGCCGCCAGCACAACATCCTGATCGGTGAAAGGACAGCGGAGAAGATCAAAATCGAAGTGGGTTCGGCCCTGACTGAACTGCAGGATCCTCCTTCGGATTTCGCCGTCCAGGGGAGAGACCTCATGACCGGGGTGCCCAAACAGATCCTTGTTTCCTACACGGAGGTAGCTCATTGCCTGGACAAATCCATTTCGAAAATAGAAGAAGCGATTCTGAAAGCCTTGGAAATCACTCCGCCGGAGCTCTCGGCAGATATCTATCAGACCGGAATTTACTTAACCGGCGGGGGGGCTTTGCTGCGTGGCCTGGACAAACGGATCCAGTCGAAGACGAAGCTTCCCGTACACATTGCCGAAGATCCGCTTCGCGCCGTGGTGCGTGGAACCGGCATCGCATTGAAAAATATTGGCAACTTCCGTTTCCTGATGCAATAAGCAAGGCTGCAAAACATGTAACCGTTTAGTAAATGCGTAATCTCTGGCTGTTCATAATTAGAAATAACGCATTTTTCCTTTTTATTTTCTTTGAAAGCGCGGCACTTGTGCTGCTGGTTCAAAATAACCGCTACCAGAAAGCAAGCGTAGTCAATTCTGCCAACCAGATCGCCGGGACCATTTACAGCAAGGCAGACCAGATAAGCCGCTACCTGATGCTTGGGAAAGTGAATGACAGCCTGGCTATGGAGAATGCAAGACTCCGCGGGATGATGGAAAATGCGTTTTACGATGCCGACACGACCCGGGTTACGGTAAACGATACCACACACCTTCAGCAATACACCTACATTACCGCCAAAGTGGTCAACAATACGGTTACCTACCGCAACAACTGGATGACCCTGAACAGGGGCTCGGCTGACGGGGTGCAGCGCGGCATGGGTGTGATTGGGCCACATGGGATCGCCGGCATCATCAAGGACGTTTCGCCGCATTTTTCCACCGCCTACTCTATTCTGCATAAAGACGTCCGGGTTAGCGTAAAACTGGATTCGTCCGACAACATCGGGTCGCTCGTCTGGCCCGGTGAGACCCCCCTGATCGCGTCACTGGAAGACGTCCCCACGCACGTTCCGGTCAGCAAGGGCGAAAAAGTGGTCACCACCGGCTTCTCCCTCTTTCCGGAGGGCACGCCGGTAGGCACGGTGGTGGATGTCAAACGGGGAGGAACCAAAAGTTTTCTGGAGATCGATGTGGAGCTGGGCACCCGCTTTCAGCAACTCCGATATGCATATATCGTAGTTAACAAATTCCAGCAGGAGCAGGAACAACTGGAGGAGAAACTGGAGCAATGATCAGGCTGTTTATCCTAAATATCGTCCGTTTTTTTGTCCTGGTACTATTCCAGGTATTGTTCCTGAAGAATTTCAGCCTCTACAATCTGGCTATTCCCTGGTTTTACATCCTGTTCATCCTGCTGCTGCCCTTGCAAATATCCAATTTTCTGCTATTCGTACTATCGTTTCTGCTGGGTTTATCGGTCGACATGTTTTCCAATTCCCCCGGCATGCATGCCGCGGCCTGCACTGTGCTGGCTTTTTGCAGGATCCTGCTGCTGCGCACCATCACACCCCGGGACGGCTATGAAATGGCCGTTGAGCCCGGCATCAAGGACATGGGCTTGCGCTGGTTTTTGATTTACAGTTCCGTATTGGTCCTTGTACATCATCTGATCTTATTCAACCTGGAAGTCTTTCGACTGAGTGAGTTTCTGATCTCTTCCGTTAAAGCGATTTCCAGTGCGGTTTTTACAATATTCCTAATCATTTTAAGTCAATATTTGTTTACCGGTAAACGCAACAGAAAAAACACGTAGCACCTGCTACTTGATACGATAATTTAGGTGTGAACGCATACTTCGAGAGAAAATACGTTATTCAGGGAATCATCATCGCGGCTGCCCTTATTCTGGTGGCCCGGCTATTCTATATGCAGGTGCTGGATACACAGTACCGGCTGTCTGCAGAGGATAATGTACTTCGGCGGAATGTGGTTTATCCGGCGCGGGGCATTATTGTAGACCGCAACAACAACATTCTGGTCCAGAACCAGCCTGTATACGACCTGATGGTCATCCCCAAAGACATGCGACCCTTTGATACGCTGGAGCTCTGCAAGCTGATCAATATCAGTAAAGAAGACTTCGCCCGTAAGCTGGACCGCGCCAAAAAATACTCCTACCACAAAGCCTCTCTCTTTGAAAAGCAATTATCCGATACGGTGTACGCCTCGCTTCAGGAAGCGCTTTATCAGTTTCCCGGCTTTTTTGTCCAGAACCGGACCGTCCGGAACTATCCCCACAACGTGGCAGCCCACGTCCTGGGTTACGTGGACGAGGTGACCGAAGCCGATATCAAGCGTTCCAATAATTTTTACCGGCAGGGCGATTACATTGGCCGCAGCGGCATCGAAAGGGCGTACGAGGAGGTGATCCGGGGGCACCGGGGGGTTTACTTCGAATTGGTGGATGCATTCAACCGCCCCATGGGGAGTTTTCAGGATGGCCGCTTCGACACCGCCGCCGTGGCCGGGGAACCCCTGGTCTCCTCCCTTGACCTGGAGCTTCAGCAATTGGGTGAAGCCCTCATGCAGAACAAGGTAGGCAGTGTGGTGGCCATCGAGCCGGCAACCGGGGAGATTCTTGCTTTTGTGAGCAGCCCGTCCTATGACCCCAATTTATTGGTGGGCCGTACCCGGGGAAACAACTACATGAAGCTGCTGCGGAATGAAAACAATCCGCTTTTTATCCGTCCCACCCAGGCGCAGTATCCACCGGGTTCCACGTTCAAACCACTTATGGCGTTGATTGGCCTGCAGGAGGGAATCGTAACACCCGATTCCCGCTTTCCATGTTACGGCGGTTACCGGATGGGACGTCTTACGGTCCGTTGCACGCACAATCACCCGCCCTTGAATATTGCACAATCCATTCAGGGCTCCTGCAATGCCTGGTACTGCCACGAATTCGCCCGGCTAATCGATCACAACCCGCAGGCGGCTTCCGCATCGGATGCCTATAAGCGCTGGAGAACTTATCTGGAAAATTTCGGCCTGGGTGTATCAAGCAGAATTGAACTGCCCTACGAAGCAACCGGCATCCTGAAGGAGGCCAGTTATTACGACGATCTTTACGGCAGCGGACGCTGGCGCTCCTCCAATATCATTTCCCTTGCCATTGGACAGGGGGAGCTGGGGACTACTCCTTTGCAGCTGGCCAACATGATGGCCGCGATCGCAAACAAAGGATATTATTACCGGCCGCACCTGGTCAAATCCATCGGCGACGAACAATATGTCCGTCCTGAATTCACCACGAAAATGGAAACCGGCATCGATGAGCGGCATTTCGAAGCGGTCCATGACGGGATGGAACGGGTGTTTGAACCGGGCGGGACAGGGGTGTATTCCCGCATTGAAGGGATCCGGATTTGTGGTAAGACCGGCACCGCCCAGAATCCACATGGAAAAGATCATTCCATTTTCACGGCCTTCGCTCCCCGGGAGAATCCCAAGATCGCCATTGCCGTGGTGGTGGAGAACGCGGGCTACGGATCTACCTGGGCAGGCCCCATTGCCAGTCTGATGATTGAAAAATACCTTCGGGACACGATTACCCGTCCGGATTATTATATTAACCGCATTCTGGAAGCGAATCTGCTTCCGGAAAGAAAGACACAAAACTAGGCCTTGATGCATCCAGGAAGCCCACAAAAGACCCGTAGCGTATTCCACAATGTGGACTGGCTTACGATCTTCCTGTACCTATGTCTGGTGCTGATCGGCTGGATAAATATCTATGCCGCGGTGTATGACGCGGATCATCAGAGCATCCTGGACCTGAGCCGGAATTACGGCAAGCAGCTGCTCTGGATCCTCAGTTCCTTCGTGATCATCGCGGTAATTCTCTTATTGGACTCGAAGTTCTTCAGTACCTTCGCCTTCGGCTTTTACGGACTGACCATTCTCCTCCTCATCCTGGTGTTGCTGATCGGGACCTCGGTGGGTGGGAATCAGGCATGGATTGCCATCGGTGATTTCAGACTGCAGCCGTCGGAGTTTGCCAAAGTAGCGACTGCATTGGCCCTGGCGCGTTTCCTGAGCGGAAACAACATTCGAATGCAGGATATGAATACCCGGTTCCTGAGTTTCCTGATCATCGGTATTCCGGTTGGACTGATCCTTTTGCAGAAAGATGCCGGTTCCGCGCTTATCTTCAGCGCGTTTATTTTGGTGCTCTACCGGGAAGGACTTTCTTCTTTTGTGCTGATTATCGGCGTGGTCCTGACCACCCTGTTTATTCTCGCCTTGGTCATCGAGCCGGTTTACCTGGCCCTGTTCCTGCTGGCCGGTGGGGGCTTGCTGATTTACCGGCTCCGAAAACGGCGGAAACTGATCACGATGCTCAGCCTGGGGCTGGTCATTTCGCTCGCGTTTATTTTTGCTACCAATTACCTGTTTTACGAGGTATTGCAGCCGCACCAAAGAAGCCGGATTGAAGTTTTGCTGAAAGACGACATTGATTTACGGGGCGTAGGATACAACCTGAACCAGTCAAAGATTGCAATCGGTTCGGGCAGGCTGCTGGGGAAGGGCTTTCTGAAAGGCACGCAAACCAAATACAATTTTGTTCCCGAACAAAGCACCGACTTTATTTTCTGCACCATCGGTGAGGAATGGGGCTTCCTGGGAAGCACCCTGGTCATTGGTCTGTACGTGGCGCTGTTGCTTCGCATTGTCCACGTAGCGGAACGGCAACGGGCCGCCTTCACCCGGATATACGGTTACGGGGTAGCGTCAATCATTTTCGTGCACCTGATCATCAATGTGGGCATGACCATCGGGCTGGTGCCCGTGATCGGGATTCCCCTGCCCCTGTTGAGCTACGGTGGCTCCTCCCTCTGGGGATTTACCATTTTACTGTTTATCCTGGTGAAGCTGGACGCGAACCGGATGGGAGCGATCAGATAAACCGCCGTTTCAGCAGATCATAAAACTTGCGGGCGTCTTCCTCCTTTTTGCTCCAATTGTACTTCCCAGCCAGCGAGCGATTGGTGTACTCAAGCGCCTCGCCTAACGAATGACACATGTCTATCCGGGTAATTGCCTGGTCAAAGGCCACTTTATCGTTCTGAAAAAGGGTCTTGATAAAATAATACCGTTCGTTGATTCCGATGCTCCGGCCCAGATTCGTGATCGGAGCCCCCTCAGGCTGGTCTGGGGACGGCGAAGCCGCGGGCTGCTCGAAGCGCAACGGTTGCTCCGCCCGCTGGGGCTGATCCGGCGCCGGGGGTTGCTCCGGAACCGGAGCGGATGTGGCTGGACGGAATTTCTGCGATATGATCCGTTCGTAAAGCGTACCCCTTTTTTCACTGAAACGCTCGTTCAAACTGATCCGCCGGGGCGCTTCCTTCGGGAGCTCCGGATCCGGTGCCGGCGCTGTGCCTGGAGCGGATGACTCCTCCCCGGGCGGAGTTGCGGATGGGATTTCCTGCGACCTGATTTCCGGCCCGGTAGTAAAGGATGCATCGGGTGACGATGCAGGTGCGACCGGGTCGGGAAACCGATCGCCCGCGCTTTCCGAAAGCCCGCTTCCGGCAGACGCCCCTTGGCCTGCGGTGCTTGCTAGGGGTACATCCTGGACAGGTGCGCTTTCATCCGGTCCGGTTTCCGTAGGCGCCTCGGCCAGATCCAGAAGCTGGCCGGTTAACGGCTCTTCCCGGATATTCAGCTTTTGCGCCTGGGAAGCACCCGGTTGATGTATTTTTTTTGTATCCTCTGTGAATTCCTCCTCCACCCCGGAACCGCTAGGGCGCGTAAGGGGTTCGGCAGCATTTGCCTGGACAGCCGCCGGCGGTGTTCCGGTACGGTTCACCGGAAATTTCTTCAGAACCTTGGCATATTCCGCCAGATAGGTCGCGCTGGCGGCAAAAAGCTCCACCTCCACTTCATTCATGGAATGCAGATTCTGCTCGAAATATTCCTGTTGCGCTTTAAGGTCAGAAAGAATGGTCCCTATTTTCCCGATCACTGATAACTTGTCCATATTTTTATAACAGTTATTTTGACTTGAAATTATCCCAAATAATCCATTTCATCAAAAATAAATCGGCGACTTTCCTTGTTTTATTAAAAAATCGCTATATTCCTATTGAAAAATTATTACAGATTAAAAATCGAATGCGATGGGAATTTTATCCTGGATTATTTTTGGTCTGATAGCCGGTGCTATTGCCAAGTGGATCATGCCCGGTGAAGATCCGGGAGGATGCCTCGTAACTATTCTGTTGGGAATCGCAGGAGCCGTTTTGGGTGGCTGGATAGGAACCCAGCTAGGTCTCGGAGAGGGCATCAGGGAATTCAACTTCCAGAATTTTCTGCTTGCGGTTGCCGGTTCGGTGATTCTTTTACTTATTTATCGGGCCGTTAAAAAGAACTAACAGATAAAAGTTTCATCATGGCACAAGGTTTAATCAAAACAAACGACAGCCTGGCGGCATTTATCCTTCGGCTGGGACTGGCAATCGTAATTTTCCCCCATGGCGCACAAAAAGTACTTGGCTGGTTCGGCGGTGGCGGATTCCAGGCAACACTGGACGGGATGACCACCGGCGCCGGTTTACCTGCTTTTGTTGTAATACTGGTCATGTTGATTGAATTTCTGGGGCCTCTCCTCCTATTGATCGGCCTTTATACCCGGATAACCGCTTTATGCATGTTCGGATTATTTGTTGGGATCATTCTGTTTGCCCATGCGGGTCAGGGCTTTTTTATGAACTGGAATGGTGAAAACCCGGGCGAAGGGTATGAATACCATCTGCTTGTACTGGCCATGTCCCTGGCGCTGGTTAGTTCAGGCGCCGGCCGATGGTCGGTTGACCGGAAACTGATGAGGGGGCGTGCGTGAAAAAATTGCTTTTTCTCTTTTTGTGTGTTTTGACCGGATGCGGAACCACCGGCGAGGCAATTCTCCGCGATGTCAGCGGAGCGGTATACGGCCAGGGGGATCCCAGTGAACAGGACGTGGCGCGGGCCCTCAAACAGGCATTGGAAGCCGGAACGGGAAAGGGCACCGAAACCCTCTCCAAAGAAAACGGATTTTTTGGCAATCCGGCTGTAAAGATCCTCTTTCCGGAAGAAGCCCGGCAAGCCGAACAGACGCTCCGGTCCCTTGGCTTTGACAAGCTCTGCGACGACCTGATCCTCCGGCTTAACCGGGCGGCTGAGAGCGCCTCGGCAGCAGCAAAGCCCATTTTTATGGAGGCCATCCGGCAAATGACCGTTCGCGATGCCATGGATATTCTGTTTGGAGCCGACGATGCCGCCACGCGCTACCTGGAACGCACTACCTCGGCCCAGCTCACCCGCGCATTCCGTCCCATTATCCGCGAACGGCTCCAGGAGGTAAACGCGGCCACGCTCTGGAATCAGGTATTTACCCGGTACAACCAGCTCCCCATGACTAAAAAAGTCAATCCCGACCTGGATGGCTACGTGACCGACCGGGCCCTGAACGGCCTGTTTCTGTCTATTGCCCAGGAGGAGAAAAAGATCCGGGAAAACCCGCTGCATCGAGGCACCGACCTGCTCAAAAAAGTATTCGGTTATCGCGATCGAAAGAAATCAAACTAACTAAAAGGCGCCTACTTCCGCAAAAAACGTGGACATCTGGTCCCCGTGCGAACTGTCCACCGTGACTTTCAGATACCGGGCTTCAACGACCGATTCGAGGAAAACTACATGCCTCCCCGGATCGTTGGGCAATGCGTAGTTCCCCGCTTCAGTCCAGGCAAGACCATCCAGGCTCCACTCGATTCGGATATCCTTTGCGTTTCCTGAACCGGACCCTTGCCGGGGTTCAAAATACAAGCCGTTGACCGTCTCCGCTGCACCCAGGTCAAATGCGATAAAATGCGGTGGTCCCGGCTGAGTCCCTTGCCACTGCGTGTGCCAGAATGTTTCCGGATTGTTATCAATCGCATGGACCGCGCGGCCGTTGTGCGCTCCTTCGCCCTCAGCTTCTTCGGAAGAAAACCCGCTGATGGTCCATTTCGAGCGGTCCATTTCGTACAACAGCTCTTCTTCCAGAAAATCGGTGTAAAAGGTGTCAATGGCCAGTGAATCGGGCAGATAGAGGGTTCGGTAGCGAAAGGAGGCGCCTTTCTTGAAATCGGTAAGCAGCAATACATCCTGACCGGGTTCCACCAAGACCTCCGCGGTTTCGCCAGACCCGGTGACGTACAGCAGTTGCGTACCATACAGGTCGTTTCCGGGCGCACCCAGCGTAATGACAGCCGTGTCGTTCCGATACCATGCTTCGCTGATCAGACGGGGCAATAGTACAGACTGGTATTTTTCGCCGTAAGCCGCACCGGTTTCATACACGGGCACCGAGGAATTCCCATCGTCATCGTAAGTGAATAGTTCAAAATTATAGGTTCGTTCCTCCATATTTTCAAGCATCAGATAAATCGTATCGATGCCGCCGGTTTTTTCCACCGAAATCTCAGCGGAATCCGCCCGGTTGTCCCAATATACCTTACACCGGGTAATATTCGGATCGGAAATCAGTAGCCAGGATAACAGAATACGGTTTTTTCCCGGATAGGCGATCGCCGAATCGGCCCGTCCCACGTACCGGGTTTCGCCCTCGGACATGTATTGCTTGTACTCATCCATTTTCGAACAGGATGCCAAGGCCATCATCAGTCCGGCAAGCATCAGGGGCAAATGATCAGATTGTCGCTTCATTGTCATATTCTTTTAACAGATCCCGGGCACCTACTCCACGGGACTTCCCCAGAAGTCAATTTCCATAAAGTGTACAAACCCGCTACCTGCCCAGTTCCGGATGGTTTTAAAACGGATGTACCGTACCGAAGGGGCCTCAATCGGGACATTGAACTCCTCTCCCCTGGCGGCGGCGTCCACGTCGTCCTGCGAATTTGAACCGGGAGGCAATCCGGAGGGTTTCACCGATTCGCATTCCACCAGCTTCACCCAGTTGTCCCAGCTTCCGTTGGAAGGGGGACTGGTTGAGCCCCATAATTCGAATTGACGCGGATTGCCGTGCGTGAAAATCCAGGTATCCGGACGCTGTAGGATCTTGAACCGGCTCAGTTTCGCCTCCATGCCCAAATCGAAGGTAAACCACTGCGGACTGGGCCCCCCGTTGTCCGTGTGGAAACCCGTTCCCGCGTCCCCATCCCATAAATTGGGCATTACCCAGCCCCAGGCCGAGGGCTCATCGGTGGGCAAACGGACCTCGCTGAACCCACCCTTGTCGAGATGCGTTTCGTAAAGTGGGGACAAGACCGCATGGAGGGTGTCTGTCAGATTATTCCACCGGTCCCGGACATAAATTCCAAAGTCTCTTTCCAACGTATCGAACCCTCTGACCGAAAAACTGCCTTTATCGAGCTTCGTATAAAAGGTTTCCACAGGCACGAAACTTCCCAGCGAATCGTAGGTCAGAACGACTACGGCAATGCTTGCTTCGTGTGTATTTTCAAATTGGATATTGGCTCCGCCAAAATCGGCCGATACCGTGAGGGTGTTGAAAACTTCCTGAATGGGCGGGGTTTGCGGACTTACCTGTACCGAAACGGGTTCCGATCGGTTTTCGCTTCGGTCTACCGCATACAGCCGGACCTCGTAGGTTCCGGTGTCACCGAACCCTTCCACAAGAACTGAATTGGTATACAACGATCCCTTGCTTTCACTCAGCACACCCGGTTTCGCTTCGAATTCGGCTTTCACATACAGTAAGTCCTTATCCTTGGGTAGGGTATAGGTGATCCGGGCCGCTCCGGGCAGGTTTTCCACCTTGAGGTTGGATACAGGTCCCGGGGCTACCTTGTCCTTTTCCACCGGCGGGTTGAGGGTATCCTCTTTGCAGCCACTGCACAGCAGCACCACGCCGAGGAACGCGATCAAAATTCGATGTGCATTCATAATTTTCTCATTGCTTTCTGTTACCAACCCTGGCTTTGTACCAGATTTCTGTTTACCACGATATTGTGCTCTCTTATGGGCCAGAAATAATCCCGGGGGGCTCTGAAAACCTGCTTGAACAGGACCCGCGGCCGGTAGTATCGTGCTGCCTCGGTCTGTTCCACATCCCAGCCAAGCACCGGGCCATTGAAGGCGTCTGCAGCCTGTTTCCACCGCCGAAGATCCCAGTAACGATGCCCTTCAAAAGCCAACTCAATGAGCCGTTCCCGGTGGATGATCTCGCGAAGGCCTTCCTGGGTGGTGTATTTGTCGGGCAGCCTGGACCAGGTGCTCCAGGAATCTTCGACCGTGGGCAAACCGGCCCGTTCCCTTACCAGATTCAACCAGGAATAAACTTCCGGTCCCGGACCGTTGAGTTCGTTCAATGCTTCGGCATACAAAAGATAAAGGTCGGCCAACCGCATGATGGGCCAGGGGTATTCTTCCACACTGAGGTCCTGGCCATCCTGTATAATAAAGTTCCAGTTAACCAGCTTCTTGGCAAAGTACCCGGTAATGGAATAACGGCCCACTCCTTTGCGCGCAGAGGTTTGGTCCATTTTCGCTTCCACATGCCAGGGGTCCTCGTCATCGTATTTCCCCTGTCCGTACCAAATCGCGCCGTCAAATGCCAAGTCTGCGTAAAAGCGGGGCTCGCGGTCGAAATGCAGGGCCGCCGTCTCGTAGCCTTCTTTCAGATTGTATTTGTCTTCTGCCGTTGCTGTCCGAAGTTGATACCGGTTGGCGTATTCCCAGGTCTTGTCTTCGGTGATGGGAACGCCGTTCTTACTGTAAAACAACTCCGCCATGCGCATGGTGGGGGCCAATTGGCCCAGGGCCTGCTCGTTGATGAGGCGGCTGGGATCAATCCGGGCCATGCACAGACGTTGAATGTAATGTGCCGTGCTGTTGCTTGAGCCCCAGATCAGTTCATCATTCCACCGCTCCCCGATGCTGTTGCGGATGTTCATTTTGGTCCGCGTTGTTTCGGAAATGTCGTATAAGGTGGAAGGAAAATAATAGAGTTTCAGGCCCGCCGCATGACAGGCTTCGATGGCCTCCCGGCAAGCTTCGGCGGCGCGTTGCCATTTTTGCGGATCCACGGTGGAGCTGAAAAGTTCCGTACCATCGGCATTGCGGTAATTTGAAAAATCGCTGTTACCGTTGAACAAGGGGCTGGCGGCAAGCGTCAAAACCCGTGCTTTTATGCTTCGTGCGGCCAGGCTGGTAACCCGTCCCCGCTCAGAAGTAAGATCAGGAACTACGGCAGGCAGGTCGACTGCCGCTTCATCCAACAGGCTGACGATATAATTCACTACCGAATCAACGGGTTCGCGGGCGACCTTTACTTCATCGACTGAGCTGGAAATGGGCATGTTTTCGCGGATAATCGGAATGGGGCCATACAGCCGGAGCAGCCAGAAGTGAAAGTAGGCTTTCAGAAATTTAACCTCCGCTATCCACCGGACCTTCATGTAAGGTTCCAGATCGATGACCTTGTCGATATTTTCCAGGAAAATATTGCAGTCCCGCAGGGCCACAAACAGGGGTTTCCCGCCCTGCAGCCCGTCCCAATAGTTCAGGTAGGGGTCCACGATGTTCTGATTTCCGCGGGCGATCTCCAGGGAATTCCCGTTAAAGTTCGTCACCGGGTAAAACTGCCAGAACTCGTCGCCGGCCACAAAGGCCGGATTCCACTGCGGATCGCCTTCGCTGGGTAGATAAGAATAACAGGTAAACAGGTATTTCTCGGCCTCCGAACGCATGGTAAAGGCGTTATCGATGGTCGCCACATTATCCGGAATGACGTCCAGATAATTATTGCAGGAGCCAAGCAATCCAAGGGCCCCAGTCAGGATAATTAGTTTGCAGTGCTTCATAATTTTTTCGATCAGAAACCAACTTGAACGCCAATGTTAAATACCTTTTGTACGGGATAACTAAGTCCGTTGCCCGCCATTTCCGGATCCCAAAGCTTGAACTTGCTGAAGGTCAGCACATTGGTGCCACTGACATAAATACGCACATTTTGAATTTTCCACCGGGAAAGGTAATCGCGGGGGATACTATACCCCAGTTCCACCGACTTAAGCCGCAGGAAACTTCCGTTCCGCATAAACCAGCTGTTTCGTTGCACGTTGTTCTCAATGATGGTACTGCTCAGCCGGGGCCAAAGGGCATGCAGGTTCCGATTGGATTCCGACCAATGATTGTCGGCGTACGCCTTCAGCAATTGGTTTTGCAGGGAGTAATCTGAAAGCTCGCCATCGTAATACCGGTAGGAAACAAAGGGTGCCGTTGCATAGGGATCAATCCAAAACGAGGA
This sequence comes from Anseongella ginsenosidimutans, assembly GCA_029268045.1. Taxonomy (GTDB): domain Bacteria; phylum Bacteroidota; class Bacteroidia; order Sphingobacteriales; family Sphingobacteriaceae; genus Anseongella; species Anseongella ginsenosidimutans_A. The sequence goes on along the minus strand of JAJUHF010000005.1, from coordinate 10,790 downwards.
ACGGGCTGAACCCTGGAAGAAAGCCGAAAAGTCGAAGCTTCGATATCCTGCCGAAAAACCAAACCCGTAGATGATCTCGGGGTCTGTCGGGAAGCCAAGCGGGACCTGGTCCAGGTTGGTGATCTGCCCATCGCCATTCACGTCGTGATACTTGATATCCCCTCCCCGGTATTCGCCGTAATTCTGACGGGGCGAATTGGCCACCTCGTAATCGTCCACAAAAAGCCGCTCGGCGATCAGACCCCATTGCTGGCTCAGCGAATGGCCAATGTGCGATTTGTAGGTTTCCCGGTAGTCGGGCTCCTCGTAAGCGGTGAACTCGCTGGATGCATAGGTAAAATTCACACGGCCCTGCAGCCAGAATTGCTGGGTGAAGATCTTGTTATAATCGAGCGAAAAATCAACCCCGCCTGACTTCGCCTCCCCTACGTTTGCCCGCACGTCGGCCTGCAGGCCCATGGTGGTGGGGATGGAGGCGCGGGTCATCAGGATATTGCTTCGGTGGCGGGTAAAGTACTCCGCAATGATCTCGAAATCATTGAATAACCCCAATTCGACCCCTACGTTGAGTTGCCGGTCCGTTTCCCAGGTGATGCGTTCATTCGGGTACCGGCTGATGCTCACCCCTGGGCGGATGTAGTTAAAATTTGTTCCGAACCGGGCGCCATTGGCTTCCTGATTCAGGTTCACGTTGGAGAGATAAAAGAAGCGATCCTCCGGGCCGCCGATGGCGTCATTTCCCACCAGTCCATAGGTTGCTCTGAGCTTCAGCTTGTGGACACTGGACAGCATGGGCTCCCAGAACTTCTCGTTGCTGACGTACCAGCCCACGCCCACGGAAGGGAAAAAACCAAAGCGTTCGGATTGATGGAAGCGCTCCGATCCGTTGTAACCGAAATTGAATTCAGCCAGATAACGATCGTCGTAACCGTAGGTAAACCGTCCGGACACCCCTTCATTCCGGAAAGGCAGCGACCGTTGCAGATCACCGGCGTTCGCCACCAGCGAATTTCTCCTGATATAGACCAGCATACCGCTCACATCGTGCGTTTCGGCAAAGGTCCGGTTGTAATTTACGGCGGCTTCGATGTACACCGTGGCCGTAATGTCTTTTGCTCCTTCGTTATAGCCCAGGTATTCCGTTGCTTCCCCCTCGTTCATCAAGGCCAGGCTGTATGTACCTGTCCTAGGATCGTAACCGCCCGCCTGGTAGTAAAACGGGTTATAAAACCGGGACACATCGTAATAGGAATAGCGTTGGGCGTTCCCCATCGCTCTTGCCGATAGGCCTGGAACAACCCATCCGAAATCCTGCTTCAGCTCAAACTGGGCCAGCATATTCGAACGGGTCCAGTCTTTGTATCCCTTGACCATGTCGGCGTATGGATTGATGAAATTTCCCGATCCCTGGTTGGAGTTTCCAAACAAGATATGCTGCACCCGGGTCCTTGCGGCTTCCGCAGGAAAATAAGCGGGGAACAGCACGGGATTGGATCGCATGATTTTACGATACAGGCCATCGCCGCCGTCCACCGGACCGCGGTAATCGTCGAAACTACCGTAAAGCCGGACCGCGGTTTCGGTCGTTTTGGTGAGATTGATGTTGACGTTGGACCGCAGCAGATAGGATTTAAGGTTGATATTGCTGTTGAAGTTATTTCGTTCATCCACTTTCAGTACCCCATTGTCCTGATTAAAGGTACCTGCTATGTAATAACGCGCTACCTTTCCGCCGCCGCTTACACTGAAATTGACGCGCTGGTTACTGGTTGCATCCTTCAGGAGCATGCTTCTCCAATCCACGGCCGGATACGCATAGGGGTCGGTACCCGCAACGGTATTATCGATCTTATTCTGCGAGTAGGGAAGCAGACCAATCGGGTCGCGGGTTAATACCGATTCGTTATGCAATCGCATATAGGTGATCGGATCGGCCAGCTCGACATTGCGGGTATTACTGGAAATGGAGTTCTCCAGGCGCAGGGACACCCGGGCTGGGCCTTCGTTCCCTTCTTTGGTGGTTACCAGAATGACCCCGTTGGCGCCTCGCGCCCCGTACAGGGAAGTCGCTGTTGCGTCCTTCATGATGGAAAAGGTCGCAATGTCATCGGGCTGCAGCCGGGCCAGATCGGTTGCGTTTAGCTCAATCCCATCGATCAGGATCAAGGGGTCTTTTTTATAGCCGAACGTGGTAACGCCTCGGATAAAAAAACTGGCGTTGTCCTGCCCCGGTTCGCCGGTCCGCTGATAGGCGATCACACCCGAAAGACGTCCGGCAAGCGCAGTGGTCAGGTTGCTTGAAGGCACCTTCAGCTCTTGGGGGTCAATCGTGGTTACCGAACTGATCATGCTCGATTTTTTCTGGGTACCAAAAGCGACCACAGCCACTTCATCCAGTGCTTCGATGTTGCTGACCAGTTCCACCTTGGCAGCCTGGCCCTTCCGGACAAGCATTTCCTTGTCTTTATAACCCACAAAGGAGAAAATCAGGATGGCTTCGTTCCCGGAAATATCCAGCACGAACTTTCCCTCCAGGTCGGTATTGGTTCCCTGTTGGGTACCCTTGATCAGGACCGATACGCCGGGCAAACTTTCGCCGGTAAGGCTGTCGGTAACCACCCCGGACAGTCCGGCATGCTCCTGGGCTTCTGCACTCGGCCAACTGGAACAAAGGAACGCAGAAAGGAGAAGAAGGTTTTTCCATCTAGAAAACAGTCTGCTACAAAGTTGTTTCATAGAACATCTGGTTTAGGTGCAGTACCAATAGCTTTGAAACTAAATAACTAGCGTGTATATATTGGTTTAGCGAGCTAATATTTAGTATTATGTTAGACGTAAATATAAGTGGTCAGACGGAAGATATCAAAAAGAAAATAATTTATTTTTCCTAATGGAATAAAATAAACGCGAGAAAATAAACAGAAATAAAAAACCCCAACCGGTCCGGATGGGGTTTTTTATCGTTTAGGTTAACCCAGATCTAACTTTCAGCAAAAATGGCATCCATTTTCTGCCGGATTGTGAGTAGCCGGTCACGCTTCCCGCCGGGAACCTCCGCGGAAGCCCATCCGGAATAGCCTATTTTTTTAAGGGCTTTATTGACCTCCGGCCAGTTGCAATCGCCTTCCAGCAGTTCCACTTCAAAGCCCTTCCAGATTCCTTCTTCCTGCTGTTTCTTCCGGCTATATTCTTTTATGTCCAGTTTCATGATGCGCTGGCCAAGGGCTTCGATCCAGTGTTCGGGCCAGCCGTAGCGGACAATATTTCCGACATCGAAATACCAACCCACCAAGGGGCTGTCGAATTCGTCCACGTACCGGGCTGCCTCCAACGGGCTGATCAGGAAATTATTCCAGACATTCTCGAAGGCGATTTTAATGCCGGTCTCTTCGGCAAGGGGAAGCACTTTTCTGATCTCTGTCTGGGATCGGGTATATGCGTCCCGGTAGCTCACATTCTGCTTCACCACGCCGGGAACCAGTAAGACCGTGGTGCCACCGTACAGTTTGCAATCCCGTAACGATTGCTCCAGCGCCTTCACGCACTTTTCGCGGACCTTGGGATCGGGATCGGAAAGCGGCGAACTCCAGTGGACGGAATTGACCACTCCGGGTATTTCGAGCCCGGTTTCTTCCTTTGCGTTCAAAACTTCATCCGGATCCAGGTCATTGGGAGAATCCAATTCCACCCCGTCGAAGCCCAGCTCTTTCAGAAGGCGGAACTTTTCCAGGACCGTACCTTCTTCCTGAACCATTCCGAACTTTAGGGATTTCTTTATTTTTAGAGGCTTTGCAGGATTCCCAGCTGCGGCAGCGGACGTCAGCCGCCCGGACAGACCAAGACCCGCAAGCGCTGCACCGGCAGCACTGCTTTTGATAAATGTTCTGCGTTCCATACTCGTTAGTTTAGGGTTTCCCGCCGAAGACCGATGAAAATCTCAAATAAACTCGGTGATGCCGGGCATGGCCACACCCGCCCGGGGGGGGTGCTGCTTCATACTCCGCACCTCCATCCCGAGTTCCTCGGTGGAATTGATTGCTTCTTCCCAGGTTATCCGCCGGCCTGTATACGCCGCCATCCTACCCATGATAGCCAACAGGGTACTGTGGGCCATGTATTCTCCGTCATTGATCGGTTTTCCTGCTCGGATGGATGCAAACAGTTCATCGTGCTCGGTCTGATACATGTCGTTCTGTTCGCCGGTGAATTTCCAGGGGTTTTTTCCCGTTATTTCATGGACGTTGCGGGAACAGTCGATCAGCGCTCTGCCCTCGCTACCGAATACCTCCACATCGTAACTGTTCTGACAGTTTTGCTGCTGCCGGCAGAAATGGAAGCCTTTGGCCCCGTTTTCATACTCGTATGTGATGGCGAAATGATCGTAGATATGGCCGAAAACTTCTTCGGTACGCACTTGCCTGCCGCCGGTTCCCATGACGCTTACCGGCAGTTTCCCTCCCATGGCCCAACTCATCATATCAATGCAATGCACCGCCTGTTCCACAATATGATCGCCCGATAGCCAACCGTAGTAAAGCCAGTTGCGAAGTTGGTACTCCATCTCGCTCCATCCCGGTTGACGGGCATGCGACCAGAGCGCCCCCGTATTGTACGTATTGTAAATGGTTGAAATTTCACCTACCGAACCATCCAGTACCTTTTCGAAAATAGCCCGTTTGGGGCTATGGTAGCGCCAGCAGAATCCGGACACCAGCGACAGTTTCTTCTCATTTGCTTTGCGGGCAGCCTCCAATACTTTTCGCACTCCGGGCGCGTCCACCGCTACAGGCTTTTCGCAAAAGATATGCTTTCCTGCATCCACTGCCGCCAATAAATGCTCCGGACGGAAGCCCGGCGGCGTGGCAAGGATCACTACGTCCACTCCCGAATCCAGGACCTTTTGATAGGCATCGAATCCGACGAATTGGCGTTTCTCCTTCACCTTCACCTTGTCGCCGTGGATCTTGGAGAGATTAGTCAGTGAATTCTGCAATTTGTCCTGAAAGACGTCGCCCATGGCGTGCAGCACCACGTCGGGGTCGGCTTTCAACGCCTGATTGGCCGCTCCGGTTCCGCGTCCGCCGCAACCGATCAATCCTACCTTCAGTTTTTTCTTTCTGGCTTCTCCGAAAGCGTTTCCCTGCGTCCATACAGCCGGGAAAGCGGTGCCTGCAACGGCCAGACCACTTATTTTAAGGAAATCCCTGCGTTTAGTACTCATCTTGTTAGTTTAAAGGAATTCGAAAGATAATCAGTTATTTCCTTTGTCACAAGGGAAAATGCGTAAAACGCAGAAAAACGGAATCAGAACAAGCCGAGTTGCCCCTCGTCGTCCTTACGGATATCTACGTCTTTCGCGTTGGTGATTTCCAGATCGATCGATTTTTTAACCGGGGCGCTTTCGGACCCGGCAGCCGGATCATCCGGCGAAGTATTGCCGGCTGGGGGGATACTTGCCGTCGTCCCCGAAGATCCGCTTCCCGTTTGCGGAGGGGCGTCGTTGGAAACGGGGACTGCCGCGTTCTGCAGCAGACGGACGGCGGTGACCGGATGGGTGGACAGGCGTTTTCCGATTGCTTTCAGGCCTTTTACGTCGATAAAATCGGAAAGCGTTACCTGAATTGTTTCGGGTGTTTTGCTTTTCCCTTTCAGTATATCGGCTTCCACCGCAGGTTCGGCATCGTTGGATAGAAGCAATAGCCGTGAACCGGCCTCTTCACTGATAAATGAAACTTTCCGCCCTGCACTGATGTCGTCCAGGTGGAACCGCTTCACGTAGTGATGATTCGATTTTTTATCAAAATATACCGCACTGTACACCCGGGTTGGATCAAATTTTTCAATCCGCGTCAGCCCTTCTCCGAAATGGGTAGTCAGGTCGAAGCCGGTCAGCTCATAAGTCCCGTTCTGATAGATTACCGCTATTTTGTCATCTCCTTCGAATTCACCCAGATAGGTTCCCCGTTCGTCGGCATTGAGTCGCTGAACCGTTTCATCAAACCAGATACGGCGTCCCGCCAGCGTGGACACGCCTTTTGATTTCAGCTCGATTTTGCGGATGGGGTATTTCGTCAGCGTATTCCCCTGAGCGGAACGGCCCTTGATGGCTACTTCTGCAAAATCGACATCGAAGGAAAGCTTCCGGAGCCGCTGCATTTTTCGATGGAACACGGTAACCACTTCGGCTTCGCCATTCGGATTCTCGGTCAGATACAGAAGCGCCGAGCCCTTGCTTCCTTTGGTCAGCTCGTATTCTTTGTCCCGGGTCACCCCACCTACATTAAATCGCTTGATAAACGATCTCCCGGAGGCGCCATCCCGGTAGATCATGTTATACACCGTACGGTCGTCACCCCGTTTATAGATGCCGACGTGGACGATATCCTTGCCGACGAAGGTTTTGTCGGCCACTTTGGTCACCATGCATTTGCCGTCGGCGCGGAAAACAATGACGTCGTCCAGGTCGGAACAATCAAACAGGTACTCGTCCCTTCTCAGGCCGGTCCCTACAAATCCGTCGCTGCGATTGACATAGAGTTTTACATTCGCAAGCGCAACCTGGGCTGCCTGAACCGCTTCGAATTCCCTGATCTGGGTTTTCCGCTCCCGCCCCTTTCCATATTTTTCCTTCAGTTTCTCAAACCAGGCGATGGCATAATCGGTCAGATGCCGGAGATGATGACGGATTTCTTTTATCTCCTGCTCCAGCTGGCGAAGCTGTTCGTCGGCCTTTTTTACGTCGAAGCGCGTAATGCTGCTCATGGGCTTGTCGATCAGCTTTTTATAGTCTTCCTGGGTAATGGGACGGTAGAACTGATCGTAGAAAGGCTCGAAAAGGCCGTCGAGCACTTGGGTAACTACTTCCAGGCTGCCTGCGTTTTCGTAATCGGGGTGCTTATACATGCCCTCGCTGATGAAGATCTTCAGCAACGAGCTGAACAGGATCTTTTCCTGCAACTCCCCCAGCCGGATTTCCAGTTCCTGCTTTAGCAGGCTCTTGGTATGCTGGGTGGATTCAATCAGGATATCATTCACACTCATAAAGTGCGGTTTATCCTTTTTGATCACACAGGTATTGGGCGAAATGCTTACCTCGCAGTCGGTAAATGCATAAAGTGCATCGATGGTCACGTCGGGAGAGATGCCCGGGGCCAGATGAACCACAATTTCCACCTCGCTGGCGGTATTGTCTTCGATCTTCTTGATCTTGATCTTGCCCTTGTCATTGGCCGATATGATGCTGTCTATCAAACCGCCCGTGGTGACGCCGTAAGGTACCTCGTGAATGACCAGCGTCCTTTTGTCCTTCTCCTGGATGCGCGCCCGGACCCGCACCCGTCCACCCCGCTGGCCCTCGTTGTATTTTGAAAAATCCGCAATCCCTCCGGTTGGGAAATCAGGCAGAATATTGGGGCGGTTGCCTCTCAGCGCTTCGATGGAGGCGTCGATCAGTTCGTTGAAATTATGGGGCAGGATCTTAGTGGCCAGCCCTACCGCGATTCCGTCGGCGCCCTGGGCCAGCACCAGCGGGAACTTTACCGGCAAGGTGACCGGTTCCTGGTTCCGCCCGTCGTAAGAAAGCTGCCATTGGGTAGTCTGCGGATTGAAAACCACCTCGCCTGCAAACTTCGAAAGCCGGCCTTCGATGTATCGCGGGGCAGCGGCTGAGTCGCCCGTAACCGGATCGCCCCAGTTTCCCTGCGTATCGATCAACAAGTTTTTCTGTCCCAGCTGCACAATGGCATCGCCGATTGAAGCATCGCCATGCGGATGATACTTCATCGTGTTTCCGATCACGTTGGCCACTTTGTTGAAACGGCCATCATCCATCTCCTTAAGCGAGTGCATAATGCGCCGCTGCACGGGTTTGAGTCCGTCATGGATGTGAGGAACCGCCCGGTCGAGTATTACATAGGACGCGTAATCCAGAAACCAATTCTCATAAAGCCCGCTTAAAGGAGTGACCTGGTGTAAAACGGTGTTGTCGTTCCCGAGGTTGTTTTCGGGCAAATTGTTCTCCTTTTCTTCAGACATTGATCCCCTCTATATAATCCGCTGGTTCTTACAGATATTCCGCAATCAACCCTTCCCAGATGTCGTACCCCTTGCTATTCAGATGCAAGCGGTCTTCCAGAAACAGATCGCCCATGGGTTCGCCTTTTTCGTCCAGCATGGCCTCAAAGACGTCAACATACTGCCAGTTGCAGGAATTCTTGATGAACTCAGCTACTTTCGTGTTAAATTTCCGGTAGGCCGGTAACAGTCGCTGCCGGCTGGGACTGGGTTTGGCGGCAATATAGTAAAATTTGGTGTCCGGCAGACTGTCGGTCATCAGCCTGTAAAATTCAATGAATTCCTCGTACACTTCCTCCGCCGACTGGCCTGCGGCCAAATCGTTGTCGCCGGCATATACAAACACCTTGGAAGGTCGGTAAGGAAATACGATGCGACTGGCGTAATAGGTTACGTCCGACAGCTGGCATCCTCCAAACCCGCGCTGGATAATGTGATATCCCGCAAAGCGGTCTTTCAGATCGGTCCACATGCGGATGGAGGAACTCCCGGTAAATACGATGCCGCCTTTCAGTGGAAAATCCTGCCGGTCCTGCTGCTCGAAAGCAGCGATCTCGTTTTCAAAACGGCCTTCGTGGTCCTGGGCCTTCAGAAAAGACCCCATAAAAACAAAAACTAGTGCGATAATTAAGTGCTTCATAACTTCGATTTAAACAACAAGCGGTTCTTCCTCCACGATGTCCTTTTCAACGCGGAGACGTTTGATTATAAATTCCTGCCGGTCGGGTGTATTTTTCCCCATGTAATAGGACAACAGCTGCTTGATGGTGGTGTCCTTTTTCAGAATAACCGGATCGAGGCGCATATCGGAACCGATAAACAGGCCAAATTCATCCGGAGAAATCTCCCCCAGTCCTTTAAAACGGGTAATTTCCGGCCTTCCGCCCAGCTTTGCCACTGCTTTCCGCTTTTCATCTTCGGAGTAGCAGTAAATGGTTTCCTTCTTGTTGCGGACCCGGAATAGTGGAGTCTGCAGGATGGAAACATGTCCTGCCCGGACCATATCCGGGAAAAACTGCAGAAAAAAGGTCATCAGCAATAACCGGATGTGCATTCCGTCCACATCGGCATCGGTAGCGATCACGACGTTGTTGTAGCGCAGTCCTTCCATCCCGTCTTCGATATTCAGGGCATGCTGCAGCAGATTGAATTCTTCGTTCTCATAGACGATCTTTTTGGTGAGGCCGTAGCTGTTCAGCGGCTTTCCCTTCAGACTGAACACCGCCTGGGTAGTCACATTTCTTGCCTTGGTGATGGAACCGCTTGCCGAATCACCCTCGGTAATAAACAGGGTGGTTGCCAGCCGCAGGTCCTCATCGGCTTTTTCATCGTTCAGATGCACCTTGCAGTCGCGGAGCTTTTTATTGTGAAGGGCGGCTTTTTTCGCCCGTTCATTTGCGATTTTCCGGATGCCGGCAATTTCCTTCCGTTCCCGCTCCGACTGCATGATCCGCTTCAACAGCGCCTCGGCCACATCGGCATGCTGGTGAAGGTAATCGTCCAGCTCCTTTTTCACAAAATCGTTTACAAAAGACCGTACCGAAGGCCCATCCGGGCCAATATTCAGGGAACCCAGACGGGTTTTGGTTTGCGATTCGAATACAGGCTCCTGCACCTTGACGCTGATCGCCGCCACAATCGAGGCCCGGATATCGGTCGCGTCAAAATCCTTTTTGTAAAACTCGCGGACGGTTTTCACAACCGCCTCCCGCAACGCGGCCTGATGAGTGCCACCCTGGGTGGTATGCTGTCCGTTTACGAACGAATAGTATTCTTCCCCGTATTGACTCCCGTGGGTCATGGCCACTTCGATATCCGTACCCCGGAGGTGGATCACCGGATACCGGATACTTTCTTCCTCTACGTTCCGCATCAGCAGATCGTAAAGCCCTTTTTCTGAATGGAATTTCTGTCCATTGAATTGCAGGGTTAGACCGGCATTCAGGTAGGCATAGTTCCAAATCATGTTTTCGATAAACTCGGGAACGAACCGGTAATTGCGGAAGATGGTACTATCGGGCACAAAGCTCACGGCCGTCCCGTTTCGCTGGGTAGTTTCCGTCTCTTTCTCCTCTTTTACCAACACGCCGCGCTCAAATTCAGCCCGCTTGGTCAGTCCGCCGCGGTAAGACTGTACGATGAACTTATCCGAAAGCGCATTCACCGCTTTGGTTCCGACACCGTTCAGACCCACCGATTTCTGGAACGCGTTGCTGTCGTATTTTCCACCGGTATTGATTTTGGACACGCAGTCGATGACCTTTCCAAGCGGAATCCCACGCCCATAATCCCGGACACTTACTTTCTGGTCGCTTACATTGATCTCGATTGTCTTTCCGGCCCCCATGACAAATTCGTCAATGGAATTGTCAATGATCTCCTTAAGTAGAATGTAAATACCGTCGTCATGTGCCGACCCGTCTCCCAGTTTCCCAATGTACATTCCGGGCCGCAGGCGGATATGCTCCTTCCAGTCCAGCGAACGGATGTCATCTTCGGTATAATTTGTCATAGCGTTGTTAATGGCTTTACAAATGTATGATAAATGATGTTTTGAAAGGAATAAGATTTCAACAAAAGGCGGAACGCGCCTGTCACGGCGTCATTTTCTCCAATAGGTCGGCTGCATTGCCTACCCCGTTCTCCCGGCGGATCTTTCCTGAAATTGTCATTGCATTCCGATGGAGTACGGGATCGTTGGCTACGGCTTGAACCTG
>JAJUHF010000004.1 GCA_029268045.1 Anseongella ginsenosidimutans | reverse complement strand
TAGCAGCGTTTCTCCAGCCCCTCCACATCGTAATGGGAGCGTTCTCCGGGTTGAAGCTTATCAAGCAATTTGGCAGCTGCCATCAGCCGGCGGAACCCTTTTTCGGCGGCTTCCAATGCCTGGTTTGAAAAATCAAGCGTACTGCGATAATGCGCCTGGAGCATGAAAAAGCGCACGGTCATGGGGCTAAAGCCCTTTTCGAGCAAGGGATGGTCCCCGCTGAACAGTTCATTCGGCAGGAAACTATTGCCAAGCGATTTGGACATCTTTTGCCCGTTTACCGTGAGCATGTTCGTGTGAATCCAGTAATTCGCCGGATTCTGGTTGCAGCAGGCGACATTCTGTGCGATCTCGTTGGTGTGGTGGGTGGGGATGAGGTCGATTCCCCCGCCGTGGATGTCAAACTTTTCGCCCAGGTATTTCTTGCTCATTGCCGAGCACTCCAGATGCCAGCCCGGGAAACCCATGCCCCAGGGAGAAGGCCATTGCATGAGGTGCTTCTCGTCGGCCCGGATCCATAAGGCAAAATCGAGCCGGCCTTTTTTCTCGTCTTGGCCACCCAGTTCGCGGGTGTTTTCCAGAAGATCGTCCAGTCTGCGTCCGCTCAACACCCCATAGTTTTGGTGCTGATTGTATTTCTCCACGTCAAAATACACCGTGCCATTTACTTCGTACGCATACCCGTTTTCCATGATCTGCCGGATCATTTCCAATTGTTCAATGATATGCGCGGTGGCCGTGGGCTCGATACTTGGAGGCAATACATTGAATGTCCGCATGACTTCATGGAAATCCACGGTGTATTTCTGTACCACTTCCATGGGTTCCAGTTGCTCCAGTTTGGCCTTTTTGGAAATTTTGTCTTCCCCGTCGTCGGTATCGCCTTCCAGGTGTCCGGCGTCGGTAATGTTGCGAACGTATCGTACCTTGTATCCTATATGCTGGAGGTACCTGAACATCAAGTCAAACGATATGAACGTCCGGCAATTGCCCAGGTGAACATCGCTGTATACGGTGGGACCGCAAACGTATAGCCCCACAAAGGGACTTTTAATGGGCTTAAACAGTTCCTTCTGTCTACTTAATGAATTGTATATCGTGAGAGGTTGCATTGCCAATTTTAATCAAATTGTATTGTTTTGGTGGATTTTATTTCAGATTCAGGGTCGCGCTGATGGGATAATGATCCGATAACTTTTCCTTCATGATCTCATAGTTCAGCACGTCGAACGAATTTTTATCACACAAGATATGATCTATCTGGTAATTTGGAAAGGCTCCGGCGTAGGTAATGGAATAGCCGCTTCCCTTCTTGCTGAATGCACTCTGTAATCCTTCCCGGCGAATGGTTTGATACGCGTACGACATGGGCGTATCGTTGAAGTCGCCGCAGATGATCACCGGGTAGGGGCTTTCCCGGATCAGTTGGGCAACGGTTTCGGCCTGCCCGGCCCGTTCCATAAAAGCCCGCTTCAGTCGTCCGCCGATCCGCCGGGAGGACCGCATGTCGGGTTCCAGATTGTCCCGCACCTTGGAAAGGTAACGATAGTCTTCGGGCTGAAAGCTGATCGATTGCAGGTGAAGATTAAAGACCCGGATGGTTTTACCCCGGACGGTAATGTCGGCGTACACACAGGAATTATAACTTTTATTCCCCTTGAAATGGACCGCCTCCTGCTTTTCGATCGGGTACCGGGAAAAAATAGCCAGTCCGCGGGTTTCAAAATCGTTTTTTTCAATCACTTCGATGTAGTGGTGTTTCGTATTGAGAATGTCCATTAGGCTGTCGCGGATATCAAAAGAACCTTCCGGACGGGTGTAAAATTCCTGAATGGCGATGATGTCCGGATCGGCTTCCCTGATTACCCGGAGCATGCCCGATTTGATGCGCTCGCTGAAATTCTTTCCGTATCGGCTGAAGCTATGTGAATTGTAACTCATTACTTTCAGGGCGGTATCCGGTACGGGTTTGTTGGAAGGAAAACGGAAACCAAAGTGCTGCCGGTGGAAGGGCAGGCCGGCGAGTAAGACGATTAGCGGAATCCAGCAAAGTCTGCTTCCCCGGACCAGCCACCAGATGAAAAACAGGAAACTGACAATGACCAGATACGGATACGCCAACCCGAAAAACGCAATGGGCCAGAAGCCCGATGGGTTCACGTACGGCGAAAGGTAACTGACCAGCAAAGCGGTTCCCGCGATCACATACAATGCCAGGACAAGCTTGCTGAAGAAACCTTGCTTTTTTCTTTTTCTCCTTCTTTGTCCCATTAATCTTTGCCGCTTGCTCTGAAAAGTTTGTTTTTTTCTTCTGCAGACAGACTCTCGTAACCGGATTTGGAAATTTTGTCCAGGATGGCGTCGATCTCATCCTGTTTGCTGAGTGGCTGGGCTGGGTTGCCGGCCTTGGACTTGTTTGTGTATTTTACCTTAAGGGTAGGTTTGCGTCTGAAGAGCGATCCCAAACCGTCCACCACCTTCATAAAGGGCTTGGAGAAGTCATTGCCTTTTCGGAGCTGCCTGATGAACAGAAATCCGAACAGTGCGCCTCCCAGGTGTGCGATCATTCCTCCCGGGTTGGAGCCTGCGATGCTCAAAAAATCCAGAATGACCAGAACCAGCGCGATGTATTTTAATTTGACCGGTCCCAACAGCAGGAGGAAAAACGTGTAATCGGGCAACAGGGTGGCCGATGCCACCAGGATGGCCATAACACTTGCCGAGGCCCCCACCAACAGGGCATAGTCCAGCTGGTCCTGAAGGTAAGGGAAAATATTGTAGCTGATAATGTAGAGCAGACCTCCCGCGATTCCACCCAGGAAGTACAGACTGATGACCTTTTTCCGTCCCAGGTATTCTTCCAGCAGCCTACCGAACCAGAATAGAAAAAGCATGTTCACCAGAATGTGCCATAGCCCGGCATGCAGGAACATGTAAGTCAGGATGGTCCAGGGACGGGTAACGAGGTTTTCCAGGGAGCCGGGCAGGAAAAGGTATTTCTGGTAAAACAACTCGATGATACCGGTCCGGAATATCAGCCGCTCGAATATGAACAGGATATTGAAGATCAGGAAAAGCCCTACATTGATCGCAATGAACTCGTAGGTCACCTTTCCCGATTGCCGGATATTCTGCTTTAGCTCATTCAGAAAACTCATAGATCACTCACTATTGCTTTTAATAAAAACGCTTCGGCTTGCCTGCATTCCACAATTTGATCAGAATGAAGCCTGTTACCAGTCCGCCGATATGGGCAAAATGGGCCACGTTGTCTCCCTCAAAACGCGCGGCCCCCATAAATAGTTCGATCAATCCATACAAGATAACAAAATATTTGGCTTTAATGGGGATGGGAAGGAAGATCAACATAAGTTCCACATTCGGAAACATCATGCCAAAAGCGAGCAGCAGGCCGAAAACAGCACCCGACGCACCAACCAGGGGAATGTTTGCGAGGCTGAACAATTGCGAAGATAATCCGTCCGGACACCGGAAGGTGAGCCCCACCACGTCGCAGCCCTGGGTATAAGGAGCGGTCAGGATCCCGCCGGTCAGCTGATAGATCTCAAAAGCGGTAACCGCCATCTGCAAAGCCAGCGCTCCCAGGCCGGTGATGATGTAGTATTGGAGGAAACGTTTGGGCCCCCATACCGTTTCAATGGCGCTCCCAAAAAGAAACACGGCGTACATATTGAAAAAAATATGAAAGAAGCTGCCGTGCATAAACATGTAAGTAATGGGTTGCCAAACCCGGAACAGCTCGGATTCAAAATAATGCGCGCCAAAGACATGCAGCATGAAAGCTTCGTCCGTGGTGAGTGTGGCCAGGAAAAACAAGCCGTTGATAATCAACAGGTTTTTAACCACTACGGGCATCCGGGGCGCGAAAGAAGGTCTGTAATTCATAATTTTTCAAATCGTTTTGCCAATTCGTCCAAGCCAATGGTAATAAAGGTTGGCTTTCCTGTCAGCCCCGTTTTGGGATTTTTACAGGCAAATAACTCATCAATCAGCTGATTCATTTCCTCAGCGCTTAACCGGGTGCCTGCCTTCACGGCGGCATTTTTCGCCAGTGAGCGGGCCAGGTTTGTCCGTTTGTCCAGTTTTAACTGCGCCAGGTTCTGCTTGTAATCCTCGATCAGCTTTTCAAATGCCTGGTCTTCCTTTCCCTGCGGAAGGTCCGCCGGGGAACCGTCAATGATCAGGGTATTCTTCCCGAATTCCCTGAAATCGAATCCAAGTGCCCGGATTTCGTCCCGAAGCTCCATGGCCAGCGAGAAGTCTCCCGGACTAAGTTCCAGGGTACGCGGAAACAGGTTCTGTTGGCTCGCCCCCTGTTTACTCTCCAGATGCTGCAAATATCGTTCATAAAGTATCCTTTCATGCGCCGCCTGCTGATCAATTACAATACAACCCGATTTAATATGGGAGAGAATGTATTTCTGGTGAAGCTGGTAGGTTCGCAATTCCTGCAGGGGATTGTCATTGGCCTCTTCCCCGGGAAGCAGGCTGGCCGAAGGCGTGGGCTCTTCCGCTTGTACCACCTGATAAAGTTGTTCCCAGTTGCCTAAATTAAGTTTGGGCGTCTGATAGGCGCGCATGGGGATACCTGCGCTGCCCGGACGTTCCGTTTTTTCGCGGTCCGAATTGCCGGCTTCGGTTTCAAACGGATTGAAATGCGGGTTGACCCGGATGGTCGGTGGTCGCACCTCTTTCGGGTTGACCTCGAATTCCACCAGATTCTGGTCGGCTTCAAAGTCCAGGGTGGGGGCAATGTTATACCGCCCCAGGGATCGTTTTACGGCTGAACGGACAATGGCGTATACGGTCTTTTCGTCCTCAAACTTGATCTCGGTCTTGGTGGGGTGGACATTGATGTCGATGCGGGCCGGATCGATTTCAATGAACAGCGCGTAAAAAGGATAGCTTCCCGGAACCAGCAATTCGTCATACGCGTTCATGATGGCATGGTGCAGGTAACCGTCCCGGATAAAGCGGTTGTTTACAAAAAAATACTGTTCACCCCTTGTTTTCCGGGCGTATTCAGGCTTTCCGATAAAGCCCCGAAGTCCGATGACATTGGTTTCTTCTTCCACCGGCACCAGCCGTTCACTGTAGGAATTGCCAAAAACGTGGATCAGCCGTTGCTTCAACGTGGCCTTGGGGAGATGGTACACTTCCTGTCCGTCGTGATGCAGTGAAAAGAATACCTGGGGATGTGCCAGGGCGACGCGCAGAAATTCATCGATGATATGACGCATTTCCACCGCATTGCTCTTCAGGAAATTGCGCCGGGCCGGGATATTAAAGAAAAGGTTTTTGACACGGATGGATGTTCCGGCCGGGCACTGGCAGGGCTCTTCCCGGGTGATGCGGGAGCCTTCCGCCTGGATCAGCAAACCGATCTCGTCTTCGGCACGACGGGTCCTAAGTTCCGCTTGGGCAATGGCTGCGATGGAAGCAAGCGCCTCGCCCCGGAATCCCATGGTCCGGATGGAAAATAGATCTTCCGCGCTGGAGATCTTCGAGGTCGCGTGCCGTTCAAAGCAGAGCCGGGCGTCGGCCACGGACATTCCCTGCCCATCATCCGTTACCTGGATGAGCGCTTTCCCCGCGTCCTTTACCACAAGGCGGATGGTGGTGGCACCGGCGTCGAGGGAGTTTTCCATCATTTCTTTCACCGCCGATGCCGGCCGCTGGATCACTTCTCCCGCCGCAATCTGGTTAGCTACTGAATCTGGTAATAAATGGATTATGTCAGGCATTAATTTTTATCCGGGCCGTAAATTTATCTATAAATTTATTAGTTTGCCAATCTTATGAGAGGTCTTTCCGTATCCTGCTTTTTGATCTGCCTTTTCGCCAGCCTGGATACACCCGCCCAGAAGCGGCCGGTTGGCTACCTGGATCCCTCCGTGCTGGAAAACGCACGGCAACAAATCAGTTACAATCAGTGGCACGCGATGGAAAGGTCGATCACCCTGCTTAACAATGAAGAGGGCTTGGTGCCGGTGCAGGACGTGCAGCCCGGCAGGATCGCGGCCGTCAGCATCGTGTCCAACGAAGAATTCCAGGCGACCAAAACCAGGAAGGCCAATCATTACAACACGTTTCTGGATCATGTATCGAATTATACACCGGCCAGCCTGTTTTTATTGCCGAACGATACCAGCACCGTGGTGTTCGGGGAAGTGATTGCCAGCCTGGAAAGTTTTCCCATGGTGATTGTGGGATTGCATACCGGGTCGTCGGCCTGGGAGAACAATTACGGCATCAGTCCGCAGGCCCTGCTCTTTATTGAGCAGCTCCGTGCCACGCATCAGGTCGTATTGGCTTATTTTGGAAACGTTCAGGGCCTGGCCAATTTCGACGGCTACGGCCCCATCGTCTGGGCGCCTGCCGATGACGAAGCCGCACGCAGTCTGAGCCCCCAGCTTATGTTTGGCGCGTTTGCGGCCCAGGGATCCTTGCCCGTCCGGGTAGGAGAGGTGTTCGAGGCCGGCGCGGGGGACTCCACCAGTACACTGAACCGGCTCAAATATACCCTTCCGGAAGAGCTCGGTATCCGTTCCCGGGACCTGGATGAGATCGATTCCATTGTGATATCGGGTATCCGGGCGAAGGCTTTTCCCGGCGCGGTGGTCATGGCGGCTAAATCCGGCAAGGTGTTTTACTGGAAAGCGTTTGGAAATCAAGAGTATGGAATGGAGAAGACCTGGCTGCCCATGAACCGGAACGACGTGTTTGATCTGGCTTCCATTACCAAAGTTGCCGCCACGTTGATCGCCACCATGAGTTTACAGGAGGATGACAAAATAGACCTGGATGAAAAATTCAGTGCCTACATTCCTGCAGCGGCGGCGACCGACAAGAAGGATATTCTGATCAAGGAGATCCTGACCCATCAGGCGGGGCTTATTCCTTTTATCCGTTTCTGGGTTCCGGCGCTGGAAACCGCCGGGGTATTCAGTTCCGATTCCTCCGCCAGCCATCCCTACCGCGTGGCGGAAGGCATGTTCATCCGGAAGGACTATTTTCAGGAGGTGATGTGGAAGGAAATGCTGCAGACCCCCCTTCGGTCGCGGGGCGAATACGTTTACAGTGATTTAAGCATGTATTTTATGCGGGCCGTGGTGGATGCGGTCACCGGTGAACGGATGGATCATTACCTCGACCGCGAATTCTACCGGCCGCTGGGGCTGAGCACGATGGGGTTCCTGCCCCGCTACCGGATTCCTCTGAACCGCCTGGTGCCCACCGAAAACGATACCTATTTCAGGATGCAACTGCTCCGGGGGGATGTGCACGATCAGGGGGCGGCAATGGCAGGTGGAATTTCGGGCCATGCAGGCTTGTTTTCAAATGCAAACGATCTGATGATTGTGGGACAGATGCTGCTTAATGGAGGGGAGTACGGAGGGAGGCGGTACCTGGAAAGCGAAACCGTAAAACTCTTCAACACCCCGCCCTATAAAGGAAACCGCCGGGGGCTTGGTTTTGACAAGCCCCGACCGGACCCTTCGTCCACCCTAATGAAATCGGGCGTATCCCCGGAGACCTTCGGGCATACCGGTTTCACGGGAACCTGTATCTGGATCGATCCCGTGTCGGATATCGTGTATATTTTCCTTTCCAACCGGGTGAATCCCAGTGCGGACAATTGGAAGTACAACGAAATGGAAATCAGGCCCCGGATCCAAAAAGCAATCTATAATAGCATCAAACGGTAGGCGCCCTGGCCTGCTTTTATCCCAAACAAATTCGATGAAACCGGGGTTATCTTGGATATGAAAATTGGAATAGTATGCTACCCTACCTTTGGGGGAAGTGGCGTGGTGGCCACTGAACTAGGGAAAGCCCTTGCCGATAACGGGCATCAGGTTCATTTCATTACCTATAACCAGCCAGCCCGGCTGGATTTTTTTTCTGAGAACCTGTATTACCACGAGGTAGCTGTTTCCCAGTATCCACTATTCCAATACCAGCCGTATGAGTCCGCCCTGGCCAGTAAAATGGTGGATGTGGTAAAACATGCCTGTTTGGATGTATTGCACGTCCATTATGCGATTCCGCATGCCTCTGCAGCATTCATTGCCAAACAGATCCTGGCGGCCAACGGCATCAAGATCCCGGTCATCACTACCTTGCACGGAACGGATATCACCCTGGTAGGAAAGGACCGGACCTACAACCCGGTGGTGACTTTTTCAATTAATCAGTCCGATGGCGTCACGGCGGTGTCGGAACATCTGAAAAGGGACACCTACGAGCATTTCGATATTTCCAAGGAAATACGGGTTATTCCGAATTTCATTGATCTGAAGCGTTTCAATCATCAGGTGCGGGACCACTTCAAGCGGGCGATCGCGCCCGAAGGGGAACGGATTTTTATTCATACCTCGAATTTCCGGAAGGTAAAACGGGTGAAAGACGTGGTTTCCATCTTTTACACCGTGCTCAAAAAGCTTCCCGCCAAATTGCTTCTGGTGGGGGATGGCCCCGAGCGGGCCTCGGTGGAAGATCTTTGCCGGGAATTGAACATTGCCGATCATGTCCGTTTTTTGGGGAAGCAGGAATCGATCGAAGAATTGTTATCGGTATGCGACCTGTTTTTAATGCCATCGGAATCGGAAAGTTTCGGGTTGGCTGCACTGGAAGCGATGGCCTGCAGCGTTCCGGTGGTTTCTTCCAATACCGGCGGTCTGCCCGAGCTGAACGTCGACGGTGAAACCGGCTTTCTGGTCGATGTAGGCGATGTGGAACGAATGGCCGAGAAAGCGATCTATATTCTGGAAGACGACGAACGCTTGCTGCAATTCAAGAAAAACGCCCTGGCCCGGGCCAAAAAGTTCGATATTGAACTGATCATGCCCATGTACGAGGACTATTACCGGGAGATCGCCGGATTATATCCTGAACGGGTAAAGAATTGCGATCCGATCGTATAGGCTTCCGCCGGAACCCTTACTTCAATAGGTGCTTTAGCTGAATAATTTCGTTTTCCTTCAGGAGGCGCCATTTCCCACGCGGCAGATCTTTCTTGGTCAGGTTGGCGTATAATACCCGGTCCAGTTTGATAACCTGATAATCCAACGACTCAAATATCCGGCGGACAATGCGGTTCCGCCCGCTGTGGATCTCTACCCCGATCTCTTTTTTCGAACCGCCTTCCACATAGGCGATGTCATCTACATGGATCGGGCCGTCCTCCAGGGTCAGCCCTTCCTGGATCCGGCGCAGGTCGTCCTCCTTGAGCGCTTTGTTCAGCGTTACATAATATACTTTGGGGATCCGGTTGCGCGGATGCGATAATTTTTCGGCCAGGTCGCCGTCGTTTGTCAGCAGCAGCAGGCCGGTCGTGTTCCGGTCCAGCCGCCCCACGGGATAAACCCGTTCACTGCTGGCTCTTTTAATCAGCTCCATGACCGTTTTCCTTTCCTGCGGATCGGAAGTCGTTGTGATGTAATCTTTGGGTTTGTTCAGTAGGAGATACACAAAGCGCTGGGGTTTCAGCAGACGGCCGTTGAATCTGACCTGGTCGCCGGGCTTCACCTTGAATCCCATTTCGGTAACCGGCTGACCGTTTACCGTCACCGCCCCCGCGGTTATCAGTTCGTCTGCCTTGCGGCGGGAAGCGATTCCCGCGCTGGCGAGGTAACGGTTCAAACGGATGCTGCCGTCGTTGCTTTCCAATTTTCCTCTGGAAACCGGGGAGTTTGTTCCCCGTTTCTTTGAGAAACCTCCACTTTCTTTTCTCGGAGATCCTTTCCGTGTACCTGCCGGGAGCTTGTCGTCGCGACCGTTCCTTTTGCGTCTCATTGCCAATTATCTGATTTTCTGCGCAAAGGTACAATTAATATTGGCATGGAGCTTGCGCGGTGTGCGGGAATTCTTCGAAAGAAGGAATTTGAAGCCCTTCATCCGCTTCAAATTGGTAAGATGGTGGAATAAATTGATAGGAATGATACGACGATACCTGTTATCGAGTGTTTCCGTACTTGTTGTTCTTTCGTTTACAAAACTTTTTTCCTACACTGAGTCCAGAACCGCCGGTGCGCCCAGAGAACGGGCAACCGATAGCACCCAATCGGGGGTTCCGGACATCTCAAGGCACGACTTACTGACAGAAAAGCCGGGTTTTCCCTTTATGCTGAGTTTTGCAGGGGAGCCCATTCCGTTGGAAAATAAAAGCGTATTTGAAAAAATGGACCGTGCGCTGAAGAGGCAGTATAAGCAGCTTCAGGGCAATAGGAAATTGCTGGAACTGAATCCGCGCACGATGTCGGTGATTGACGAGATCCTCCGGGAGCACGATATCCCCACGGATTTCCGTTACCTGCCGATCATTGAAAGCCGGTTGAGTACAGCCACTTCCCATAAAGGCGCGGGCGGTTACTGGCAGTTCATGCCCGCCACAGCCCGGCATCTCGGATTGGTGGTCAATGAAGTCGTGGACGAGCGTAACGACCTGGTTAAATCTACCCGGGCGGCATGCAAATACCTGCGGATACTCTACGAGGAACTCGGTTCCTGGACTCTCGCAGCCGCAGCCTATAACATCGGGCAGGGAAAACTCCAAAAGGAACTGGAACGGCAGAATACCGGCAGCTACTATTTTCTTGACCTCAATCGGGAAACCGAGCGTTATCTCTACCGGTTGGTGGCCATCAAAGAATTGCTGAGCCGCCCGTCCATGTACCACCTGGTTTACGGTGAGCAAGGCCAAAAAATTTAGCAGATTTTCCTATCCCTTTAAACTTTTCGGGGAATAACTCGTTATTTTGCAACACATGAGCGAGTTAATACCGGACCTGGGCGAACAGGCGAATGTAGAAGTTTACGGCGCCAGGGTACATAACCTTAAAAATATAGATGTTTCATTTCCCCGCAACAAGCTGGTGGTCATTACCGGATTGAGCGGGAGCGGCAAATCGTCTTTGGCATTTGATACCATTTATGCCGAAGGGCAGCGGCGTTATATTGAAACATTCGGTGCCTATTCCCGCCAGTTCCTGGGAAGTCTGGAGCGGCCCGACGTGGATAAGATATCCGGCCTGAGCCCGGTGATCTCAATCGAGCAGAAAACCACTTCGCGGAATCCCCGCTCCACGGTCGGAACCGTGACCGAGATTTACGATTTCATGCGTTTGCTTTTCGCCCGTATTGCCAACGCCTATTCGTATCATACCGGCGAGCCGATGGTGAAAATGTCGGAAGACGAGATTATCCGCGTTATCTCGGAGCGGTTCGAAGGCCAGGCCGTGAATATACTGGCGCCCGTGGTGAAAGGACGGAAGGGACATTACCGGGAATTGTTTGAGCAGATAAGAAAACAAGGCTACCTGAAGGTTCGGGTAGACGGGGAGATCCGGGACGTGGTTCCCAAAATGCAGGCCGACCGGTATAAAATACACGATATTGAGATCGTTGTGGACCGGCTGGAGGTGAATCCGGCGAACAAAAGACGACTGGCCGATTCGGTGCGTTCGGCCATGAAGCAAGCCAAAGGGATCATTAAAGTTGCCGATGCTTCGGGCGCGGAATTCCATTACAGCAAATTTCTGATGTGCCCCACCACCGGGCTCTCCTACGATGAGCCCCAGCCCAACACCTTTTCCTTTAATTCGCCCTACGGCGCCTGTCCCCTATGCGGCGGATTGGGGTACGTAATGGAAATTGATGAAAATTCGGTCATTCCCGACCCGTCACTGAGCATTATGCAGGGCGGACTGGCTCCGCTGGGTGAGTATCGGCAGATCTGGATATTTCAGATACTGCAGGGCCTTGGGAAAAAGTATAATTTTTCGCTGGGCGCACCGCTTGGCAAGTTGCCCGATGAGGTAAAGCAGATCCTGTTGCACGGAACCGATGAGATTGTCCCTGTGGAGGTCAGTTACAATAAAGATTACAAGCAAACCTATCAGGTACATTTCGATGGGATCATCAAAATGCTGGAAGAACAGCAGAGCCGCCGGGAGGACGACAGCGGCAGCCTGGATGATTTCCGCTCGTTGAAAACCTGTCCCTCTTGCGAGGGAGCAAGACTGAAAAAAGAGTCCCTGCACTTCAGGGTATTGGATAAGAATATCCATGAGTTGGCCTGCATGGACATCCGCCAGTTGGACGAATGGTTTGCGTCGGTAGGCGAGCAGCTGAGCGAGCGGAAGCAAGTCATCGCACGGGAAATTTTCAAGGAAATCCGGTCGCGGATTGGCTTTTTGCTAGACGTCGGGCTGGATTACCTGACGCTGGATCGCCCTGCCAGGACACTTTCCGGAGGTGAAGCGCAGCGGATCAGACTGGCCACCCAAATCGGATCCCAGCTGATGAATGTGCTGTATATCCTGGACGAACCCAGCATCGGTTTGCATCAGCGCGATAACGAGCGGCTGATTACGGCGCTGAAACACCTCCGCGATATCGGAAATACGGTTCTGGTGGTGGAGCACGACAAGGACATGATCCTGGCGGCCGATCACGTGATCGACATGGGGCCTGCGGCGGGTCTGCATGGAGGCGAGGTTGTTTCGGAAGGGGACTATCAAACGTTATTGAATTTCGCCAGCATTACGACCGATTACCTGAAAGGCAAGAAGGAGATCAAGGTGCCGGCCACGCGCAGGGAGGGAAATGGGAAAGTGCTGCGTCTGGAAGGGGCTTCCGGGCATAACCTGAAAGACGTGTCGGTCGAATTTCCACTTGGTAAATTCATTTGTGTGACCGGAGTCTCCGGAAGTGGGAAATCTTCTTTAATCACCGAAACGCTGTATCCAATATTGAACAGCCATTTCTTCAAAGCGAAAAAGAAGCCGCTTCCCTACAAGGCGATACACGGACTCAAGCACATCGACAAAGTCATTGAGATCGATCAGTCCCCCATCGGGCGCACTCCCCGGTCCAATCCGGCTACCTATACCGGGGTGTTCTCCGACATCCGGTCCCTCTTTGCCCAGCTGCCTGAGTCGAAGATCAGGGGTTATAAACCCGGAAGGTTTTCCTTCAACGTAAAAGGCGGACGCTGCGAAACCTGCCAGGGAGCAGGCATGAAAGTGATCGAGATGAATTTCCTTCCCGATGTGACGGTGCCCTGCGAGGAATGCAACGGCCGGCGTTATAACCGGGAAACCCTGGAAGTCCGATTTCGCGGGAAGTCCATTAACGACGTACTGAACATGAGCGTGGAGGAAGCGGTGCCTTTCTTTGAGAACCTCCCGTCCATTCACCGTAAAATAAAAACACTGCTCGATGTGGGTCTTGGGTATATTACCCTGGGTCAGGCTTCCACCACCTTGTCTGGAGGAGAGGCGCAGCGTGTAAAGCTGGCCACGGAACTTTCCAAGAAGGATACGGGAAAAACCTTTTATATCCTGGATGAACCCACTACCGGTCTGCATTTCGAGGATATCCGAGTGCTGCTGGGAGTACTGGATAAACTGGTTGACAGAGAGAATACGGTACTGGTAATTGAGCACAACCTGGATGTGATCAAAGTGGCCGATCACGTGATTGATCTCGGCCCGGAAGGCGGTAGCGGAGGCGGCGAAATTGTCTTCTCGGGAAGTCCCGACGAGCTAATCCGTCAGGAGAACAGTTATACCGGCAGGTTTCTAAAAAAGGAGCTTTCCTAGCGCTACTGCCCGTTCACCGAGCTATCCAATACCTCCCATTCAATTGTGCCGTCTGTTACTGTGTAGCGGAGAATCATGTTGCCAGCCACGTGCCCATCCTCAAAATAAGCGATTGCCCATTGCCGGCCCAGCAAGGCCGCATGCCAGATACGCATCCTCCCTCCCAGTACCGCCTCCTGGGGAATGAGCTGATGCTGCTGGTACAGATTATTCAACAGCTCCGTTTCCGGATTGCGCAGCCCCCTTTTTTTGAAATAGTTGATATCCGATTCGCTAAACAGGCTGTCGGACAGCTTGTTCAGATAATAGGTGCTTGCTTTCAGCTCGGTCATGGAGTCGGACCGAAGTTTCAGCTCAAAATCCAGACCCCGGTTGCTTGCATAGAGGGCGTCCCGCTCTTTCCTGACTTTTCTGTACTGAAAAAATAAAATGACCAGCAGGAATAGCAGAAAGATTTCCAAAAGTATATGGTAAGCGTGTTTCATAGTCCGGTTTTGTATTAGCCCACCAAAAACCCGGCCAGTTAAGCCGTCTGGGCTACATAGCTTTTCTTCCATTCCCGGTACCCTTTAATGCACAAAAGGGTATAAAAAACCGAGAGCCCGGCATAGAAATACAGTTCGCGGTCTGCATGCAGCCAAATGGAAATTCCGTTGATCACAAACCAATAATGCCAGGCGGAAAGGACTTTCCTGGCCTCCATATAAGTGGCGACAAATGCAAACACGGTCAGTCCGGCGTCCACAAACGGACGGGGCGAATCCGTATGTGTTTCCATCAGCTGTCCGATGCCCAGGGTCAGGAGCAGGCTGGCCGAAATCGCGATCACATGGCTTCGTGGTAGCCAGGTGGTAACCGGGGTTTTGCGATCGCTGGTCCGGTGCGTTGCCCAGAATACCCATCCGTATATTCCCGCCAACACATAGAATACATTCAGGCCGGCTTCCAGGTAAAGTTTGAATTCGATGTATATAAAGACCGTGATGGCCGAAGAGAGGATCCCGAAGAGCCAGCACCAGATATTTTCGCGGATGATCAGGAGCAGGTAGAGAATCCCGCAAACGACACCGGCAATTTCAAGAATCCTGAAAAAATCCATATTTTACCTTAGGGGAGAAATTATTGCATGATTTGCCGGCTAAATTAATATTTTTGCGCGGCGGTAGGATATAATAATCAATTCAAAGGACATGCAAGTCAAAGCTTTTTTAACAACAACGGTCTGTTTGTTGCTTATGCTTCCCATTTCATGGCCTGCAGCCGCCCAAAAGTCTGCCCTGACCGTGGACAGCCGGTATCCTTTGATTCCCCTGCCGGCGAATCTGCAACCGAAGGAAGGTGAGTTTTTGATAAGTCCCACCACGCTGCTGTCAGTCAATACCGAAGCCAAAGAGGCCAGCGAACTGGTGGATTTCCTCGGGGAGGTGATTTCTGCCTCGCTTCAAGGGAAAAAAATAAAAACCAGGGTCAGCAATGCCGAGGGGGCGCCGGAAACCAATTCCATTCAACTGCTCATCGATGGAAATAGTTCCATTCCACCTGAAGGATACGAACTGGAGGTCCAGCCCGGATGGATCCAGCTGAAGGCAAGCAGCCCCACCGGCGCTTTCTGGGGAGTGCAGACACTCCGGCAACTGCTTCCGCCGGTCAAGGGAAAGTCCGGTCAGGAACCGGTCGCGGTGCCCTGCGTCCGGATCGAGGACGCGCCCCGCTTTTCCTACCGCGGTCTGCACCTGGACGTGGTGCGTCATATGTTTCCGGTTGCCTTTATCAAAAAGTACATCGATCTGATGTCGAGGTATAAGCTGAATACCTTCCATTGGCATCTGACCGATGATCAGGGCTGGCGGATCGAAATTAAAAAGTACCCCGCGCTGCAAAAAGTGGCCGCCTTCCGGAACGAAACCCTGATTGGTCATTACAGCGATCAGCCGGAGCGGTTTGACGGAAAACGGTACGGGGGTTATTACACCCGCAAGGAGGTGAATGAGGTGGTGGAATACGCCAGGCTTCGCCATGTGACCATCATCCCGGAAATTGAGATGCCGGGTCACGCCCTGGCTGCCCTTTCGGCCTACCCCGGACTGGGCTGCACGGGAGGGCCCTACACGGCGGCTACCAAATGGGGCGTTTTTGAAGATATTTTTTGCGCCGGCAACGACGAAACCTTTCATTTTCTGGAGGATGTGCTGGAAGAGGTGATGACGCTGTTTCCCGGCAAATACATTCATGTGGGAGGTGATGAAGCGCCGAAGAAACGCTGGAAGAATTGTCCGAAATGTCAGGCCCGCATAAAAGCCGAAGGATTGAAAGACGAACACGAACTTCAAAGCTATTTTATCCAGCGGATCGAAAAATTCCTGAACGCGCGGGGGAGACAGCTTATCGGCTGGGACGAAATACTGGAAGGGGGGCTTGCACCCAATGCGGCGGTGATGTCCTGGCGGGGCGCATCCGGCGGAATTGACGCGGCCCGGCAGGGACACGATGTGGTGATGACTCCCAACGCGCATCTTTATCTGGACCATTATCAGGGGCAGGGACCCGCTGAGCCGGTGGCCATCGGTGGATTTACTCCGCTAAAGGAAGTATATGATTATGAGCCGGTTCCCGCTGAGCTAAGCGGTGCGGCAACTGCCCGTGTGCTGGGAGCGCAGGGAAACTTGTGGACGGAATACATTCCAACCCCGGAGCACGCGGAGTATATGGTCTATCCGCGGGCGCTGGCTCTTGCGGAAGTGGTGTGGACACCGGTGGACCAGAAAAATTACAACGGCTTTTTAAAAAGATTACAGGGTAATTTGCAACACCTGTCCGCCCTGGAGGTGAACTATGCGCGGCATGTATTCGACGTACAGGGTACTGCGAAAGCCGACGCCGGGAGGCTGCTGGTTACCCTGCATTCGGAAGATCAAAGCGCGGAGATCCGCTATACCCTGGACGGCAGCCAGCCGGTTATTTCCTCGCCGAAGTACGAAAATCCCCTTTCCATTGATTCCCCGGTCACGGTAAAGGCGGCCCGATTTAAGAATGGTCAGCTTGTAGGCAACGTATTTGAACAGGTTTATTTTGCACACAGAGCGCTTGGGAAAACCGTGAGCCTGACGCAAGCTCCCAGTGAGAAATATCCGGGCGAAGGCCCGCAGTCTTTGGTTGACGGCTTGCCGGGAAGCGCGCGCACTGCCGATAACTGGCTGGGGTGGGAAGGACAGGACATGGAAGCGGTTGTGGATCTGGGGGAAGCCCAGCTGGTAAATTCCATTTCGCTGCATTTCGGCAACTCCCGCGGACAATGGATCCACGCGCCGGCGAAGGTGGAGGTGTGGTTTTCCTACGATGGATCGGCGTTTACGCCTTATTTCGAGCAGGCCGGTATTTCATCGGACGAGGCAACGGTGAAACTGGACATTCCGGTGGGTGAGGAGAATATCCGTTATATTAAAGTGATCGCACACAATGCAGGTGAAATTCCCTCGGGCAACCCCGGAGCAGGTCACCAAGCCTGGCTGTTTGCGGATGAAATAATAGTTGAATGAACATGAAACGAGATACACAAGTTTTTAAGCTTATCGATGAGGAGCTTAAACGCCAACGGGAAGGACTGGAGCTGATTGCTTCGGAAAACTTCACGAGCCTGCAGGTGATGCAGGCGCAAGGGTCCTGTCTTACCAATAAGTACGCGGAGGGCTTACCGGGACGCCGATATTACGCGGGTTGCCAGGTGGTTGATGAAACCGAGCAATTGGCAATTGACCGGGCGAAGGAATTGTTTAATGCCGCCTGGGTTAACGTGCAACCCCATTCCGGAGCGCAGGCCAATGCGGCAGTCATGCTCGGATTGCTGAAGCCGGGTGACAAAATACTTGGATTTGACCTTTCCCACGGCGGGCATCTTACACACGGGTCGCCGGTGAACTTCTCCGGCCGTTTGTATCAGCCGGTCTTTTACGGGGTGGATAAAAACACCGGTCTGATCGACTACGACCAGATGGAGCGGACCGCGATCGCCGAAAAACCGCGCCTGATCATCTGTGGAGCATCGGCTTATTCGCGTGACTGGGATTACGAACGCATCCGCGCAATCGCCGACCAGGTGGGCGCGCTGCTTATGGCGGATATCGCCCATCCCGCGGGACTCATTGCCCGGGGGCTGCTCAATGATCCGCTTCCGCATTGCCATGTGGTAACCACCACAACCCATAAAACACTGCGGGGTCCCCGCGGGGGGATGATCCTCATTGGTCAGGATTTCGAAAATACCTGGGGAGAAAAAACACCCAAAGGGGAGCTTAAAAAATTGTCTTCCATTTTGGATGGGGCCGTGTTCCCGGGCACGCAGGGCGGACCGCTGGAACACGTGATCGCCGCCAAGGCGGTTGCATTCGGGGAAGCCTTAAGCGACGACTATTTCAATTACATACTTCAGGTAAAGAAAAATGCAGCACGAATGGCTGCCGCGCTGACCGAACGGGATTACCATCTGATTTCCGGCGGAACCGACAATCACCTCATGCTGATCGATCTGCGGAATAAGGGCATCACCGGAAAGGCTGCCGAGGAAGCGCTGGTTGCTGCGGACATCACCGTCAATAAGAACATGGTGCCCTTTGACGAGCGTTCCCCCTTTGTGACCTCCGGCATGCGGGTTGGAACGGCGGCTGTGACCACCCGTGGGATGAAGGAGCAGGATATGGACCGGATCGTGGAATTGATCGACCGGGTGCTTCGGGATCCCGCGAACGGGCAAACCATCCGGGAAGTCAAAGAAGAGGTCAATTCCTGGATGCAGGAGTTTCCGCTCTACGGTGAGCCGATAACAAACTGAGTCAGTGAAGATCAGGGAGCGTAGGCGATTGTCGCAATACTCACCTGCGTGCCCCCCACCGCCAACACGGCCGATGCACAGGCAGTCAGGGTAGCTCCGGTGGTAAGCACATCGTCCACCAGGAGGACATGCCTGTTTACGAGCCGATGGGGGTGCCGGACAGAAAAGGCCTCCCGAACATTCAGAAAGCGGTCAAACCGGGATTTCCGGGTTTGGCTTTCCGCAATTCGGGTGCGGGCAAGGAGCGAAGCGTCTACCTTCTTTTTCATTGTTTCGCCCAATCCCAGCGCAAAGAACTCGCTTTGGTTATACCCGCGTCTGCGCATGCTTTGTTTGTGCAGCGGAAGGGGGCAGATCAGGTCTACTCCGGAGAAGCCGCCGGCCTGTTTCAGGACCTTACCGCAAAGCCTGCCCAGGTAAACGCCTATTTGTGTCTGCCGACGGTATTTTAACTGGTGTAGCAGGTGCTGCACGCGTTCCCCCTTTTTGAAATACAGAAAGGAAGTCGCGGCCCGGATATCTGCGCGACCCCAGAATTCCCGTGCGGTCTTATTGTCTTTCTCCAAATGAAAATTGGTATAAGGGAGCTGGAACAGGCAATAGGTACACAGGACCTGTTCCTGTTTGTTGAGGCCCACACCGCATGCCTGGCACACATCCGGAAAGGCCAGGGAAATAAAATCCTGTAAGAGGGTTTTGAGCTTTTTCATGGTTTTGGTTTTTTGAGGTATTCGTTTTCCCATGATTCCAACGGAGGCTGCCCGGCGTTCACCCAGGCCGTGTACCAGAAGCTGCCTACCGTATGGATCGAAGCCCGCAGCCGTCGTTCGACCATTCCCTGCAATTGCTCCTGGTAGCGTGCCGAAAAGCGACGGGAGTAATTTCTGACGGCTTGGTTGTTCTTCAGGTAAACCGTGTATTTCCGGTCGGAGGGAAACCGGGCGCTTAGCGTCTTTTCGATCGACAGGACCGAATCGACTGCCTGGTGGCTTTCCCGGACAATATTCCAGACCCGATCTCCCAGATTGGGGATGTACCGCGATTTGCCGGTTAAATAGTCATACCGGTGGCTGAATAGCTCGGGAATGCGGCTTTCCCAGAACGCGTGAATCCCGGTCTGCCCAGTCAATTGCCCGTTGTAGTTTTGCGTGGTATGCAATGGTACGTGGGCATCGGCCAGGTAATGCCCCAGGTCGGCCGAATGCCGTAGGATATTTGCCGAATCCCGGTCCTGAAAGGCCCGTGTGAGAAGCTGGCTTA
This sequence comes from Anseongella ginsenosidimutans, assembly GCA_029268045.1. GTDB lineage: Bacteria > Bacteroidota > Bacteroidia > Sphingobacteriales > Sphingobacteriaceae > Anseongella > Anseongella ginsenosidimutans_A. Next base: position 53,449 of record JAJUHF010000004.1, on the reverse strand, counting down.
CCCGGAGAATGTGCCAGGGGAGGATGCCGTGTTGCTGGAACCCACCCCCGGGGAAACGCTCCTGCATTTCATTCCAGGTGAGCGGTTCGGCGTACAAAAAATCTTCGCCGTAAAATTCCGTGTCGAAATAATGACGCGCGGCCTCCCCATCCAGCACATAGCGTCGTTTATCGGCACTGACGGCACGTTCGGTAAGGTAATCCAGGTTGTTTTTGTAGAATCGCTGCATGGGCGCGGGCAGCGTGAAAACCGCCGTGCGGTTTATTTTGCGATGTGCAAAGAAACCCCATCGGAACCCAGCGGAAGCAAGGGGTAAGGCCGTGGCACAAAGGGCCAGAAGCAGCAGGATAATCAAGCGTTTTTTCCGGATAGGCAGCATGTCAGTAAAATTTGTTTTTCAAATTATTAGCTCTATATTTGCAGTCCTTTTAGAAAAAGAGACAAAATAGAACATGGCAAACCATAAATCTGCATTAAAGAGGATCAGGCAAAGTGCCGCGAGAAGGCTTCGGAATCGTTATTATGCCAAAACGACGCGTAATGCCATAAAGAAACTGCGGACAACAACTGACAAACAGGAGGCTGTTGAACTTTATCCGCGGGTATCTTCCATGCTGGACAGGCTGGCAAAACGGAATGTTATTCATAAGAATAACGCGGCCAATAAAAAATCCAAGCTGGCGCGGTATGTGAATTCACTTCAATAGGCAGCTATAAAAAGTTTTTGAAAAGAGCAGCACGGATTTCCGCGCTGCTCTTTTTGTTTTTCCGTACTAATTTAAGAAAATTTTGTATCTTTCTTAAAATTCTACCTACTATGAAAACCTTTGAAAAACGCATCAGCATCAAGTCCTGGGCCGAAGAGGACAGGCCCCGGGAAAAATTGCTCTCCAAAGGCCGGCATCATCTGAGTGAAGCGGAATTGCTGGCGATTATTCTTGGTTCGGGAAACGAAAGTGAAAGCGCTGTGGAGCTTTCCCGGCGGGTTCTCAAAAGTTGCGGGAACCACCTGGATAAGCTGGGTAAACTGGAAGTATCCGATCTGACCCGCTTTCATGGAATCGGGCCTGCAAAAGCGGTGGGTATTGTAGCCGCCCTGGAACTGGGAAGACGAAGGAGGGGATTCCGCTCCGGCGTAGCTACGCGGATCAAGGCCAGTGCCGACGTGTACAAGGTCATGCAGCCCTTACTGGAAGATCTCCCGCACGAGGAATTCTGGATGATGAGTCTGAACCGAGCCAACCGGATCATATCCAACCGGCGAATCAGCTCGGGAGGGCTTTCCGGTACCGTAGCCGATCCCCGGATGATCTATAAATCAGCCCTGGAGCAACTGGCTACCTCCGTGATTTTCAGTCACAACCATCCATCGGGAAATACCAAACCCAGTAATGCGGATATCCAGCTGACCAAAAAGCTGGTAGTCGCCGGGGAAATACTTGAAATAGCCGTACTGGACCATGTGATTGTTTCCGACAATGGCTTCTTCAGTTTCGCCGATGAGGGAATGATTTAAGTGCCGGCGCCGCCGCATTTTGAGGATATTAGAGGAGGGATCCCGGTCTGCTGAAGCGTTGCTTCATCTTGCCTATTTCCAAATGAAAGTATCCCGTGAAAGAGGTGTCCGCATTCCGGAACCAGGTGACCCGGGTTCCGGATTCCCTCGCCATAGGCGTTGTCACCGAGTCGAGCACGCGTACTTCTTCAAAGGCATGCCGCAGCTCCGCGTTTTCAGGAGGCGGATCGCCAACCCAGATCAGGTGCCGGATGTGGTCGTACGTTGGAATCCAAAGCAAAAACGAGGCGCTTGCACTGATTGCCGGCGGAAGGTCCGCGCGTCCGTAATAGTTCAGCGCCCCGGCCTGCCCGTAATTATCGCAGAATATGACCGTACGCGCTTGTTCCCAGACCGGTATTTGGTCAAAAGCGGCGGCGGTTTTTCTGCTTAGTTCTTTCCTGCCGAGCATATCGGCAAAGTCCTGCGGAAGGTCGTGGTCCTGCCGGTCTTCCCATTGGAGAATGCCCGTCCGGTCGAGCCCCGCAAAACGGTAGTATCCGGCCAGTCTTTCCGGTGCCCAGATGGGGAGTAGTACAGGGATCATGGGTATTCCGGTAAGAAGGATAAATCCGATCCCCGCATACCGGACCCAGGGGCGGATCCGGAAAATTTCCTCCAGACGAAGCGCCCCTATGGCCAGAAGAACCGGATAGACTCCCAGCGCGTAATATGCTTTGCCTTTCAACAACAGGAGCAATCCCATCACAAACAGGAATGTCCATCCGAAAAGCCGGTACCGGTTCCCCCGGGGATGGAACAGCACATGCCAAAGCCCGGCCAGCCAGATAAAACATACCGGAAGCGTCATCAGCAACTGGTCTATCAGAAATCCAATGGGACGTATATGACGAAGCTGCGTTTCGTGCAATTCCTCCATGTGGTTCATGAATGGGAAGTTATGCTGGTACTGCCAGATAAGATTCGGAAGGAAAATCAAAAAGCCGATGATCAGCGCAATATAAGCATGTCGTTCGGCCAACAATTTCCGTTGCCGGGATAACGCCAGGGCGGCTGCCAGGGCAAACAGTAGAATTCCAACGGAATATTTGCTGAGCAAGCCCAAACCGGCGGTAATTCCCAGTAAATAAATAAATTTCGGGTCCTCCCTCCGGATATAGCAGAATACCCAGTACGTGATCAGCGTCCAGAAGAAGATATCCAGGAAGTTCGGCTGGAACAAAAAATGCGCGCGCAGAAAGGCAGAGAAAATAAAAGCAAGAAAAAGCAGGAACAGGGCCGGGTTCCTGCCGCCCGATCTTAATACCATTTTTCCAGCGATCAGGAAGGTGAGCGCGCCCAGCAACGCGGGCCAGCAGCGGATCACAAGCTCCCCATTTCCCAACAGGTCGCTGATCCATGCAAGCAGGGAAAGAAGGGGCGGGGCTTCCAGGTAACCCCAGGCCAGGTGCTGCGCTTCGGCCAGGTAAAGAAGCTCATCGCGGTGAAGTTCATAGACCGGATGGACAACTAAAAGCGCGAACAGGAATTTCAAGCATGCCAGTGACCACAAAAGAATACCGGACGCCCTGCTTGCTGAAAGTCGATGCATATTGCTTCAGGTTAAAGCGTTAATCTAATAAAATTTTACCTTTGCGTTCGAAAAGTTTTTGATCCGTGCTTTATGAAAATTTCCTATAACTGGTTAAAAGAATACATTTCTACGGATAAGTCTCCCGATGAGCTGTCCGAGCTATTGACCGGCACCGGTCTGGAAGTGGAATCCCTGGAAAAGATACAGGCCATTCCCGGCGGACTGGAAGGCTTGGTTGTGGGCGAGGTGATCTCCGTGGAGCGGCATCCGAATGCCGACCGTTTAAGCATCACCCAGGTAAACCTGGGGGAAGGGAGCCCCCTTCAGATTGTCTGCGGTGCGCCCAATGTAGCGCAGGGCCAGAAAGTGGCGGTGGCGCAGGTGGGAGCCACACTTTATCCGCTTTCAGGAGAACCCTTCAAAATCAAGCGGTCAAAGATCAGGGGGGAGGAGTCATTTGGCATGATCTGCGCTGAAGACGAAATCGGGCTTGGGCCCTCGCACGAGGGCATCCTGGTGCTGGCCGCCGAAGCCGTACCGGGTACCCCGCTCGGCACGTATTTTAACCTGGAGGATGACTGGCTGATTGAAATCGGGCTCACGCCCAACCGTGCGGATGCGGCGTCTCATATCGGCGTTGCGCGGGACGTGGCAGCCGTTCTCCGGAAACAGGTAAATTATCCTTCCGTGGCCCGCTTTCAGGAAGGGACAGAAGCAAATCCCCTGAAGGTACGGGTGGAAAATCCCGAAGCGTGTATCCGCTACAGCGGACTGGTAATCACCGGCGTGACCGTGCGGGACTCTCCGGCCTGGCTGCAGGACCGGCTGAAAGCCATCGGGGTCAAATGCATCAACAACATTGTGGATATCACCAATTACGTGCTTCACGAAACCGGCCAGCCTCTGCACGCATTTGATATGAAGACCATCCGTGGCGGAGAAGTCCTTGTGAAAACCCTTCCGGAGAACCAGTTATTTACGACCCTGGATGGAATCGAGCGTAAACTCTCGGCGGAAGACCTGATGATCTGTGATGCCCAGGGCGGCATGTGCATTGCCGGTGTCATGGGGGGGAAGGATTCCGGGATCAAAGAAGACACCACGGCGGTTTTTCTGGAGTCGGCATGCTTCAGCCCGGTAAGTGTCCGGCGAACTGCGAAACGGCACGGCCTGAAAACCGATGCGTCGTTCCGTTTCGAACGGGGAACCGATCCGAACGGGACGATTTATGCCCTGCAGCGGGCGGCGCTTCTCATCTGTGAAATTGCCGGCGGACAAATCCCCTCGGCCCTGGTTGATATTTACCCGGAACCCGTTCAGGAAACCGAGGTGGCGTTTTCCTATGAGAATGCATCCCGGTTGATCGGAAAGGAAATTCCGCGGGATGAGATCCGCTCTATTCTTACCCATCTGGGAATGGAGATACGGAAGGAAGACGAAAAGGGGCTTTTGCTGGCGGTCCCTACCTCCAAAGTAGACGTTACCCGGGAGGTGGATGTAATCGAAGAGGTACTTAGGATCTACGGTTACGACAACATTGAAATGCCGTTGAAGGTGCATGCCTCCCTGTCTTATTCCCAGAAAGCGGACGAAGGCGCCCTGCGCAACAGTGTAGCCGATCTACTCAGCGCGAAAGGATTCTTCGAGATCATGAGCAATTCCCTGGGAAGCTCCGCACACAGTAAACTGGCGCCTGTGTTTTCGCCGGACGAGGCCATTCCCATCCTGAATCCGCTCAGCAGCGAGCTGGATCAGATGCGGCAAACCCTGCTTTTTTCAGGGCTACAATCCGTTGCGCATAACCTGAACCGGAAGAATTCCGACCTGAAATTTTACGAATTCGGAAAAGTGTACCGCAGAAAGGGGACAGGTTACGCGGAAAAAAGGCAGCTCGCCCTTTTTGCAACCGGAAGGAAGGTTCCTGAAAGTTGGAACAGCGTAGACGGCAAAGCCGATATTTTCTATCTCAAAGGTTTCGTGGAAGCCATCTTTCAGAAAATGGGCATTCAACCTGACGCATTCCAGCTGGCGGATGAGGGGCTGCTGGACCAGGCATACGAATGGCTCTCGGGCGACAGCCGGCTTGTCCTGTCGGGAAGTGTGCCCAATCGGATCGCGGCCGCCTTCGAAATCGAGGTGCCGGTCTATTACGCGGTTCTGGAGTGGGATGTTTTACTTTCACTGCGGAAGGATCACGGCATCCGGTACCGGGAGGTTCCCCGTTTCCCGGCCGTAAGACGCGATCTTTCCTTGCTGATCCGGCAGGAAACCAGTTTTCAGCGCCTGAAAGAAATCGCATTGAAAACCGAACGGAAGATTTTGAAGGAAGTTAGTATATTTGATCAGTATATCCCGGGCAAGGACCACAAAGGGCAGCTTCCGCCGGGAACCAAGTCGTATGCCTTGACCTTTACCCTGAGGGACGATGAGAAGACGCTTACCGATAAGCAGATTGATCAGGTAATGCAGCGTCTGATCCACGCGTTCGAGAAGGAAGGTGTTGAGATTAGAAAGTAAACTCCTTATGGCTGAAATTGTTCCAAAACTTGCATCGCTCGAAGAAAAAATAGGAAAGCTGATGGCTTACTGTGATGCATTAGAAGCAGAAAGCAATCGTTTGAAGGAGCAGAATGAAGCCATGCAGCTAACCCTGGAAAGGCAGCAAAGCGAGTTGAAGGAGCAAGAGGAGAAGATTCGTGTGTTAAAGTTAGCTCGCTCAGTATCAGTTAGTTCTGAGAAGACTATTGATATTAAGCAAAAAATTAACGAATTTGTGCGGGAAATAGACAAGTGTATTAACCTATTAAATAAATAAGGTTTTTTAGTGATAAATTAGCTTTAATGGGAGAGATTTCCATCAAAATAAATATAGCGGACCGTGTGTATCCCTTGAAAGTGGAAATGCAGGAGGAGGAGCATATTCGGAAAGCGGCTAAAAACATTAATGAACATATGCGATCATTGCAGCAAATGTATGATGTACGTGACAAGCAGGACCTGTTGTCAATGAGCCTGCTGCATTATGCAACTACTGCACTAAAATATGATGATAAAAAGATCATAGAAGACAATGGCTTGTCAGAACAGCTAAATCTTCTTCATGACCGCCTGGATGCATATCTCTCAGACAAAAATGTTCTTTAACAACGGCTAATGAGGAAAGAATTTAACCGCAGTTAAATTCTGTAGTATCACTATTAAAAACCTAGGCTTAAATATACAAAAGGCCATGGCAGGCTGCGTATGGGAACCCCTTAACGGGGATTGCAGAAACAGCCGCAGACCTTAATCTTTTGTAAGAGGTTTTCCAATACATGGTGCTATGGGAATTTAATTGCGGTTTTTTTTATTCACATTTTTATGGACCAGATACTTTTATATATTCTTTCAGGATTCATCGGCGGCGTTCTTCTTGACCGCCTGTTGCTTCGGCGGATATTCCGGAAGCAGGAAATGCAGGCCAAGAACAAGGCCAAACAGACTTTAAAGGAAGCCGACGCACAGGCCGAGATCCTCAAGAAAAACAAACTGCTGGAAGCGAAGGAGAAGTTTCTGCAGCTAAAAGGCGAGCACGAAAAGGAATTGGCTTCAAGGAATCAGGCCATTGCCCAACGTGAAAACACGCTTAAACAAAAAGAACAATCGCTGAATCAAAAACTGGAGAATAACAGTCGGAAGGAACAGGAGCTTGAAAACATGAAGCAAAACCTGGCCCGTCAGACCGAGATACTCGAGAAGAAGAAAGCGGAGATCGAGGAGGTGAAGAATCAGCACATCATGCAGCTGGAAAAGATATCGGGCCTATCCGTCGAGGAGGCCAGAAGCCAGTTGGTAGAGGCGCTGAAGGACGAGGCGAAAACCAAGGCGATGGCCTCGATCAAGGATATCGTCGAAGAAGCCCGCCTGACCGCTTCGAAAGAAGCCAAGAAGATCGTAATCCAAACCATTCAGCGTACTGCGACTGAGTCGGCCATTGAAAACACGGTTTCGGTATTCAATATCGAAAATGATGAAATAAAAGGTCGGGTCATCGGACGCGAGGGGCGCAACATCCGTGCGCTTGAGGCGGCTACCGGCGTGGAAATCATCGTGGACGATACCCCCGAAGCCATCATTCTTTCGGGATTCGATCCCGTTCGCCGTGAGATCGCCCGGCTTTCACTTCACCGCCTGATCACCGACGGCCGGATCCATCCCGCCCGCATCGAGGAAGTTGTGGCGAAAACCAAAAAGCAACTGGAAGAAGAAATTGTCGAGATTGGGGAGCGTACGGTGATTGAGCTGGGCATCCACGGGCTGCATCCCGAACTGATCCGCATGGTGGGCCGGATGCGTTATCGGTCTTCCTACGGGCAGAATCTGCTTCAACACTCCCGGGAGGTGGCCAATCTCTGCGCCAGCATGGCCGCGGAACTGGGATTAAACGTAAAACGGGCAAAACGGGCGGGTTTGCTGCACGATATCGGAAAAGTGCCCGAGGACAATCCCGATTTGCCGCACGCGATCCTGGGCATGCAGCTGGCCGAAAAATACAAGGAACATCCCGAGGTATGCAATGCGATCGGGGCGCACCACGACGAAGTGGAGATGACCAATATGATCTCACCCATTGTGCAGGTGTGCGATGCGATCTCCGGCGCGCGACCCGGGGCCCGTCGGGAAGTAGTGGAAAGTTATATCAAACGCCTGAAGGAAATGGAAGACCTCGCCCTGTCTTATGCGGGCGTTGAGAAAAGCTTCGCCATCCAGGCCGGCCGGGAACTGCGGGTGGTCGTGGAAAGCGAACGCATTTCCGACCAGCAGGCCGAAATGCTGGCTTTTGATATATCCAATCGGATTCAAACCGAAATGATTTATCCGGGCCAGGTCAAGGTCACTGTGATCCGGGAAACCCGGGCGGTGTCATTTGCAAAATAGCGATAAATTTGGGGCAGGGCTCAGCCGGTGGAATCCGGCACCTGCGCCTTTGCAGTTTATATTTTTCGATATGAAACTTGATGCCTATCTGGAACGCTACGGGGAGCACCATCAGCACCCGATTAACAAGGCGATTCATTGGGTGGCTGTTCCTTTGATCATGTTCAGCTTGCTCGGTTTGGTGTGGATGATTCCTTTTCCTCCACTCACGACCTTTCTGAACTGGGCCAGTTTCCTGATCGCCTTTACCATTTACTATTACTGGACGCTTTCCAAACCAATGGCCATGGCCATGGTTCTGGTAGTGGGGGTGATGTCCTATTTTATTGTCCGGATTGAGCTTACCGCTGCGCAGCCGGTGCTGGTGTTCGCCGTCATTTTCGTGCTTGCCTGGATCGCCCAGTTCATTGGCCATAAAATTGAAGGAAAACGGCCGTCCTTCCTCGAAGACCTGCGGTTTCTGCTTATCGGGCCGCTTTGGCTTCTCCATTTTATATTCAAAAAACTCGGGGTTTCCTACGAGTAATTTACACCGGGATAACAATTAATGATTTCTTAATACAACGGCAGGTTTGACCTAACATCAGATAGTCATCTTTGCAGCAAAAGCAAAAAAATTGTTAAGATGGCTATGTTAAAAAATTACCTGTTGATGCTGATGCTTGGAGCAATCGCATTCGTACTACCTGCCTGCAAGGACGACGACGATCCCCTGCCTGAACCCATCGGCGGAGCGGAATTTGTTAAAAGCGGAATCCTTACTGAAGACGAAACCTGGACAGCCGATAACGTGTATATCCTGGACGGGCGCGTGGTTGTCGGAGAAAATGTAACCCTGACGATCGAAGCCGGTACGATCATCAAGGGCGAGGAAGGGCAGACTACCTCGGCTTCGGCGCTCATTGTGGACCAGGGTGGCAAACTGATCGCCAACGGTACGGCCGAGCGGCCCATCGTATTCACCTCGGTACTGGACAATATCCAGCCGGGACAGAAGAGTGGCACCAATCTTACAACGGCCGATGTGGGGCTGTGGGGCGGCATCATCATGCTGGGCCGGGCACCCATCTCGGTAAGCGGCGATCAGGAAACCGGCCAGATCGAAGGAATTCCGGCGAACGAACCGTACGGCCAGTACGGCGGAACCATCCCCGATGATAATTCCGGTTCCCTGCAATACGTGTCGATCCGGCACGGCGGCGTTTCCATCGGAAGCGATAATGAGATCAACGGCCTGACCCTGGGCGGGGTGGGGACCGGCACAACGATCCGCAACATCGAGGTCGTGGCAAACCTGGACGATGGAATCGAATGGTTTGGGGGCACAGTGAATGCTTCCAACCTGTTGGTGTGGGCTCAGGGTGATGATGCGCTGGATGTGGATCAGGCCTACTCCGGGACCATTTCAAATGCACTGGTTATCCAGGGCTCCGAGCCCGGTTCCGCCCTGGAGCTTGACGGGCCCGAAGGCGAAACGACCGACGCGACAGCACCTTTTACAATCGACGGAGTCACCATTCTGGGGAACAGCGGGAACGGAATCATCGCCGACCTGCGCGATGGGGTGCTCGCCAACCTGAAAAACATCCTGGTACTTGGCACCGGAGCCGATGCCCACGTGAATATCAAGGAAGGGGACACCTTTGCCGAGCTTGAGAAAGGCAATATCGTTTTTTCCAACTGGGAGATCGTACTTGCCGAAGGAGCGACCGTGGACGGTTTGATCAAGGGCGCCGGCGCGCATTCAAACCGGTTCACCGATCACCTTACCCCCCTTGCCTCGGCTGAGGACGCCACGGTGGGTGCGGACCAATCTATCTTTAACTGGACCTACGCTGCCCAGCAGCAAGCATTCTAATGTTGAATTGCGCCGGGGATGGACATTTTAGGATGGACATTTTTGGTAAAAACAGCCAGATCAGATGGTGAAAAAAATCGGCTTCCTCCTTATCGCGAACATGTGTATGGCGTTCAGCCTGCTTGCTCAGCAGGGCCGTGTGCTGGGGACCGTCTCCGAAGCCGGCACCACCGAAACGCTTATCGGCGTCAGCGTCACGGTGAAAGACTCCGACCGGGGAACCAATACCGACTTCGAGGGGGATTATGTGCTGGAGCTGAATCCCGGTGAATATACCTTGGTCTATTCCTACATGGGTTTTCAGACCAAGGAAGTGGAAGGGGTGGTGGTGCGCCCCGGGGAAGCAGTCCGTGTGGATGTAAGCATGGATATCAGCCAGGACGTCCTTGCCGAGGTGGTGGTGACCGCATCGGTGAGGTACAATACGGAGAGCTCGCTGCTGAATATGCAGCGCAATTCAGCCACGCTAATTGACGGGTTATCGGCCCAGGGAATCAAGCGGAGCGGTGCAGGCGACATCGCCTCGGCGGTTCGCGTGGTCCCGGGCGTGTCGGTGCAGGACGGCAAGTTTGTTTACGTCCGCGGTTTGGGCGACCGGTACACCAAAGCGATCCTCAATAGCATGGATATACCGGGGCTGGATCCAGACAAGAACACCATCCAGATGGACATCTTTCCCACGAGTATCCTGGAAAACCTGGTGGTGGTAAAATCGGCATCTGCGGAATATCCCGCTGACTTTACCGGTGGGGTTGTCGATATCGTAACCAAGGACTTTCCCGATCAGAAGCAGTTTGCGGTGTCCCTTTCCGGCAGCTACAACCCGGAAATGCATTTTAAAGGGCGTTTTCCGGGATACAAGGGCTCTAAAACCGATTTCCTGGGATTTGACGATGGATCACGGGACCTGCCGGTTTCACCCGGAACAAAGATTCCGAACCCCGCAAGCGCGGATAACAAACGCCTGGAGGATATTACCCGCGCATTCAATCCGGTCATGGGCGCCGAAAGGCAAACCAGTTCACCGGATTTCGGGGCCGGCCTCAGTTATGGGAACCGGTTCCAGGTAGGCGACAACACCTTGGGCCTGATTGCTTCCCTGGATTATAGAAACACGACGGTTTTCTATCCGGATTTCCAAAACGGGGTGTACCAGAAACCCGAAAGCAACTCGGAGTATGAACTGTTGCCGGACCGGACACGCACCGGCGATCTGGGAACCCGCGATGCGCTCGTATCTGCCCTGGGAGGATTGTCGTATAAAACAGCCCGCTCAAAATACGTCCTGAATCTGCTTCATATCCAGCATGGGGAAAGCCGTGCGGCGCTGTTCGATCAGCAAACCCGCATATCCAATGCCGTGACCACGGTAAATAATAGCCTGGAGTACACTCAACGGTCCGTTTCCAATCTTCAGCTGGGCGGAAAGCACAGCAAGGGGGACGGTTCCTTTACTGCCGCCTGGAAACTATCCCCAACCCTTGCCCGGGTACATGACAAGGATGTCCGGCTAACGACCTTCCTGCTGGGGGATAACCGGTTGACGATCAGCTCCGATGCCGGATTGCCCAATCGGGTATGGCGCAGCCTGGATGAAACGGCGCTGGTTGGCAAGCTGGACTTTACCAAAAAATACAAGCTGTTCCAGCGGGATGCGACCGTCGCCTTCGGGCTGTTGTCAAGTTACAAACAGCGGGATTATTCCATACAGAATTACTCGATTGCCTACCGGGATGTGCAGACAGGCGATCTGCAAGGAAACCCGGACGCAATCCTGGCGGAGGAGAATATCTGGACTCCAGCATCAAACGCAGGGTATTATATCCGGGGCGACTTTCAGCCGGCCAATACATTTGACGCCAGGCAGCTCACCCAGGCCGTGTATCTGTCGAATGAAGCCCGGGTCGGCAGACGGTTCCGGACGATTGTGGGTCTGCGGATTGAACAGTTCACTTCTTACCTGACCGGCCAGAACAGCACGGGGTCCATGGTTTTCCGCAATGAAAAAACGATTCAGGAGCTAGATCTATTTCCTTCGCTGAATTTGATCTACGAGCTCACCGGACGAAGCAATGTACGACTGGCCTATTCCCGGACCACAGCCCGCCCCAGCTTCCGGGAAGTTTCCCCTGTGCAGATCGCGGACATGCTGACCGGCCTGACCTTCCTGGGGAATGTCGATCTGCGCCCTTCCTACATCAGCAATTTGGATTTGCGTTATGAGTTTTTCGCCGATAAGGCGCAGCTGTTTGCCTTGAGTGGGTTTTATAAACGGTTCAGGAACCCCATTGAACTGGTGGCCTATTCCAGCATCGCGCCCTCGAATATTACGCCCCGGAATGCGCCCGATGCCGATGTGTTCGGCGTTGAACTGGAAGTCAGAAAGAATTTCAATTTCATTTCCAGTGCGCTGGAGAAGCTCAGTATCCATGCCAACATGTCATTGATCGAATCGCGGATCGCAATGGGTAAAGGGCCCGGCATGGAGTACGATTCCCGCCTGCGGTTTGCCAGGGATCAGGAAGTAATCGAGGATACCCGTCCGCTGCAGGGCCAATCTCCCTACCTAATCAATGCGGGCCTATCGCATCATAATACGGACCTTGGACTGGAGGCCGGCATGTTCTATAACGTACAGGGGAAGACCCTGGAGGTGGTTGGGTTGGCGCAGAATCCGGATGTCTATGTTCAGCCCTTTCACAGCCTGAACTTCAAAATGTCGAAGAAACTGGGAGCCAGCCAGCGAAGTGTCATCAGTCTGAACGTGGAGAACCTGCTGAATCAGGATCGGGAGCAGCTGTATGAATCGTATGGCGCCGCCATGCGGCCCTTCCAGTTCCGGAGCCCTGGCCGGCGGTTTTCGCTGGGTTATTCGCTCAGTTTCTAGTTTTCGCGGGAGGTAGGTCAGGATTACCGGATCGGATTTCGTATATTCGGTCCAGCATCATCTCATCTGCCATGAAAACCTATTGGACTGCAATTCTTTCCTTTTCAAGGAAGGAACGGAACGGAATACTGTTCTTATTCATTCTCTTGTGCCTGCTGCTTGCAGTCGGCCTGCTGGCGGACTTCATCGTTCCGCAGGAGCCGGTCGATTTTACATCCTTCCGGCGGGACGCGTTGATCCTGGAAAGGGCATCGGCCCCTGCATCGGATACCGCGCGCCGTGTGGAAACACCGGTTTCGGTTTCACCCGGCCTGAAAAGCCACGGAGCATCCGTCTTGTTTTATTTTGATCCCAATACCGCCAGCCGGGCAGACCTGTTGCGCCTGGGGATCCCGTCGCAGGTGGCTGCAAGGCTGATCAATTACCGCAAGGCAGGAGGCCGGTTCCGGAGGAAGGAAGACCTCGGAAAAATTTATGGATTCCCCAAGGCGCTTCTTGCCACGATTCAACCGTATGTGCAGGTTCCCGATCCGGTGGTCCGAAAAAACGATAACCCTGCTCCCGGCCCCGCGCAGCGCGGCGCTCCCTGCCCCGTGGTGGAACTCAACACGGCGGATTCGGTCGCGCTGTTGCCTTTGGACGGCATTGGTCCGGTGCTTTCATCGCGGATTATCCGCTACCGGGAGCGGCTGGGAGGCTTCCATGCGGTGGAACAGTTGTTGGAAGTGTATGGCTTGGATACCGCACACTACGAGGCGTTCCGGGACTGCCTGCGCGTCGACTCTTCGCAGGTCCGGAAAATCAATCTCAACGAAGCGGGTTTCAATGAGTTGAGACGGCTGCCCTACTGGTCGGCATCCCAGGTCCGGGTGGTTTTGAATTACCGGGAACAGCACGGGCGTTTCGCCGATGTGCGGGCACTTTTTAATATTCATGCACTGAATGCCGGGACAATTCAGAAAGTTATGCCATATTTGATTGTAGAAAACCAATCAAATTTTTATGAAGGAAGAAACCGAGCCGCTGCTGGATTTTGAACCCACCGAGGAGCAGCGGATGCTAAATCAGATGGTCCGGGATTTTGCAGAAAGGCACATCCGGCCCCACGTGATGGAATGGGACGAGGCCCAGTTCTTTCCCGTTGAGCTGTTCCGGGAAATGGGAGCGCTGGGACTTACCGGGGTCTTGATACCGCCCGCCTACGGCGGCGCGGGCCTGGGGTATCACGAGTACGTCGCGGTCATCAGCGGGATTGCCCGCGTATGCGGCAGCATCGGCCTCTCGCTGGCTGCACACAATTCCCTATGCAGCGGACACATTTTATTGTTTGGAAACGAGCGGCAAAAGGAGAAATGGCTCCCGCGCCTGGCCGGCGGAAGCTGGATCGGCGCCTGGGCGCTGACCGAATCCAATACCGGATCGGACGCGCTGAATATGCGTACCACCGCGGTCCGGAAAGGCGACCATTACGTGCTTAATGGAACCAAAAACTGGATTACCCACGGGAAATCGGGGGATGTGGCGGTGGTAATGGCCCGGACCGGTGAACCGGGAACATCCGGCGGGATCAGCGCATTTGTTGTGGAGAAGGGGACCGAAGGCTTTACCCATGGCAAAAAGGAAAACAAGCTGGGGATGCGCGCCTCCGAAACGGCCGAACTGGTGTTTGATAACTGCCTGGTTCCCATGGGGAACCGGCTGGGAAACGAAGGGGACGGGTTCCGCCAGGCGATGAGTGTCTTGGATGGAGGACGCATCTCCATCGCGGCTTTATCCCTGGGGATCGCCGAGGGGGCGCTGGAAGCCGCGTTGCGCTATTCCAAAGAAAGAAAACAGTTTGGACAGGCCATTGCGGATTTTCAGGGCATTTCGTTTAAACTCGCCGACATGGCTACTGCGGTGGAAGCTGCCAGGCTGCTGGTGCATTCGGCGGCCGATAGCAAAAACAAAGGCAGGCACGCGACCCGGCAGGCGGCCATGGCCAAGTATTACGCGTCTGAAACGGCCGTCCGCGTAGCCACCGACGCGGTGCAGATCTTCGGCGGATACGGCTACACAAAAGATTATCCGGTGGAGAAATTTTACCGTGACGCCAAATTATGTACCATTGGCGAGGGAACATCGGAAATACAGAAAATTGTCATCTCGCGCGAGGTGCTGAAGGCGATCTAACATTCGGGTATGAGAGGACTGATAGGCAGACTTTTTTCGGCCCGGGCCCGCAAGGAGGCGCAGGGGGTCGCGCTGGTCCTGTCGGGAGGCGGGGCAAGGGCCTGGGCGCATATCGGGCTTTTAAAGGCCCTGGAGGAGGAGAATATTCAGATTAAAGCCATTTCCGGGGTAAGTGCCGGGTCAATTGTCGGTGCGCTGTATGCGAAAGGGCATACAGCCGATGAGATCCTGGAAATTGTGCAAAAGACCGACATGTTCAAAATTCTCCGGAAAGGAATTTTTTCCCTTGCTTCCGGCGCGTTTTCCAGTTTGAATCACTTGCGGCAGCAATTGGAAATTTTTCTTCCCGAAGACTCCTTCGAGGCGCTTGGGAAAAAGCTATTTGTAAGCGCGGTAAATCTGAATACAGGCAAACTGGAGATTTTCGATTCCGGTGACCTGCACAAACCCATCATGGCTTCCTGTGCCGTGCCGCTCCTGTTTCTGCCGGTGAAAATGGGAGAATACCTGTATGCCGACGGGGGGATCCTGAATAACTTACCGGTAGAGCCTTTGCTGGGCCACGGTTATAAAATCATCGGCAGCAATGTGGTTTCGCCCGTACCGAACATGCAGCTGGGGGGCTTCCGCTCAGTCAGTATGCGGAGTTTTGAACTGGTCTCTTACAAAGGCATCGAAGCCCAGACCCGGCAGTGTGATGTGGTGCTTACCTACGAAGGCCTGGAGCGGTATAATATATTCCATTTTGCGGCTGCCCGCGAGATCGTGGAACTGGGGTACCGCTCGGCCCGGAAACAAATGGATATCCTGTTAACCAGGTTAAAATAAGCGATTAGCACTTGTTTTTTTGTTGCAGATTTTTTATTTTTGCCCTCCCTTATGGAAGGAGGTATTGAAAGGGATGATCGTTATCAATGTAAAGGAAGGCGAAAGCATCGACAGGGCGTTAAAGCGTTTTAAAAAGAAGTTTGAGAAAACCGGTGTTTTGCGCGAATTACGTAACCGTCAGGCTTACGAAA
The DNA here is from genome assembly GCA_029268045.1 of Anseongella ginsenosidimutans. Classification (GTDB taxonomy): domain Bacteria; phylum Bacteroidota; class Bacteroidia; order Sphingobacteriales; family Sphingobacteriaceae; genus Anseongella; species Anseongella ginsenosidimutans_A. The sequence goes on along the minus strand of JAJUHF010000004.1, from coordinate 37,507 downwards.
AGAAATCGGTAGCCCGGAGAAACGCCATTAAGCGCGCGGTGTACCGCCAGAAACTTCAGTCTGAATCTGTCTAAGTACGTTTATCCGTATTTTACTTATATTGAAAATAGTCGTATATTCACAGGAGTACACGACTATTTTGCTTTAGATGCATACGGACCGGTTTTACAGCTATTTACAGTTTGAAAAACGATTTTCGCCGCATACGCTGCTAGCCTATCGGAATGACCTGGAGGCCTTTGCGGCGTTTCTTCAGCGTCGGTACGGGATCCCTGACCTGAAGTCCACCGAGCGGGATATGGTCCGTTCCTGGGTCGTCGATTTAATGGAGGCAGGCCGAAGCCCCTCCACCATCGCAAGAAAACTCTCGGTACTCCGAACCTATTTCAAATTTTTGTTGAAAGAAGCCGTAATCATGGCGAATCCCGTGCAGCATGTGCGTGCACCGAAGGCAGGGAGGCGGCTCCCGGTATTCGTGGAAGAAAGTCGTATGGAACGGCTACGTACGGTTTTTGACGGAGGAATGAGCTTTTCTTCCTGCCGGGACCGGCTGCTCGTCGAAACCCTGTATCAAACCGGGATCCGTCTGGCCGAACTGATCGGACTCCGGGAAGAAGATCTGGATTTTGACCGGCAGAAGCTCCGGGTAATCGGAAAACGCCGGAAGGAGCGGGTAATCCCATTCACCCGGGAATTTGGCAACTCGCTGCAGGAATACATCCGGCTGAAGAAGCTTACTCCATTTGACAACAAACCCGAGGTGTTATTCGTTAAGGATAATGGAGAGAGATTGAATCCCCGTTTCGTTTACACGGTGGTAAAAAATTACCTGGATATGGTTGATACACCCGGGAAAAAGAGTCCGCACGTCCTGCGACACACCTTTGCAACGCATCTGCTAAATAAAGGAGCTGACTTATACGCCGTGAAGGAACTGTTGGGGCACGCCAGCCTGGCGGCCACCCAGATATACACCCATAATTCGATCGCGCGCATGAAAGAAGCCTGGAAGCAGGCTCATCCCAAAGGATAAACTTAAATAAGGAGGAAATATGAGAATGACAGTTCAATCGATCCATTTCACTGCTGACAGGAAATTGCTCGACCTTATTGACAAAAAGCTCAGGAAACTGGATACGTTTTGCGACAGGGTGATCAATGGCCTGGTGTATCTGCGCTTGGAGAAGTCAGATAACTCGGCAAACAAGATCACCGAGATCAAACTCAACCTTCCGGGAAATACCCTCTTTGTAAAAGAGAAGCGCAGAAGTTTCGAAGAGGCGACCGACCTTGCGATCGAATCCATGTGTAAACAATTGAAAAAACATAACCGGAGAATAAAAAACCATGTAACCGAGCCCGCTAAGGAAGTGATCGGCACACTGCTTGAGCAGGAAGCCGCTGCCTATTCCAACGGCATGGTTTCACGTTAAATCCGCTGTTCCTGCAGCGCGGCTGAGCGGGAGATGGGGAAAAGCAGAGGCCAAGGCCGGAATATCCCGTCCGCTGCCTAATCGGCTGCGAAATATTTTAATTTAATTTTGCAGGAAACTAAAATTTCGTACATTTGCAATCCCTTTGGAAAAGCACCTGTTTTCTGCATTTTTCAAAGGGGTTGTTCTTTAAGAAAAAGAGATGCCGGCTTTCTTGTCTTGGGATGAGTCCGTGACATGGTAAAAAGCGGGGCAGAGCCGTTTATAAGCCTCCTTAGCTCAGCTGGTAGAGCAACTGACTTGTAATCAGTAGGTCGCTGGTTCGATCCCGGCAGGGGGCTCAACCTGATTTGAACAATGCGAAGCATTCATGAACATCTTGCCAGGGCAGCGAAATGCAGCAAATCGGCGATCTTCAAAGCATTCAAATCTTAATTTGGGGAGATTCCAGAGCGGTCAAATGGGGCAGACTGTAAATCTGCTGCTTCGGCTTCGTAGGTTCGAATCCTGCTCTCCCCACAAAAAAAGACAACAGCCCGGGCTGGGAAAATGAATCCTGGTCGGGCGGATGAACAATGATAACAAACGGTTGCCTGGCAGCCTTTTAAAAAAGCGGGAGTAGCTCAGTTGGTAGAGCGACAGCCTTCCAAGCTGTAGGTCGCGGGTTCGAGCCTCGTCTCCCGCTCAAACTAATAAGTTTATCGTTTTGAGCCTTGTTTTTTTTGGCTGAAAACCATAAACTTAAAAGCCGTTGTAGCTCAGCCGGTAGAGCACTTCCTTGGTAAGGAAGAGGTCACGGGTTCAAGTCCCGTCAATGGCTCCAAATAGAGGGACAAAGTAATTTATAAATAACCCACTACAATACAATAAACATGGCAAAAGAAAAATTTGACCGTTCCAAACCACACGTAAATATTGGTACAATCGGTCACGTTGACCACGGAAAAACTACGTTGACGGCAGCTATTACAAAGGTTCTGTCTGATTCGGGTTTGTCCGAAGCACGTTCATATGACTCCATCGATGCTGCTCCCGAAGAAAAGGAGCGTGGTATTACCATTAATACTTCCCACGTGGAGTATACTACCGCCAATCGTCACTATGCACACGTTGACTGTCCCGGCCACGCGGACTACGTAAAGAACATGGTGACCGGTGCTGCCCAGATGGACGGTGCTATTTTGGTGGTTGCCGCTACGGATGGTCCGATGCCCCAGACCCGTGAGCACATCCTGCTTGCCCGTCAGGTAGGTGTTCCCCGTATCGTTGTGTTTATGAACAAATGCGACATGGTGGACGACCCTGAATTGCTGGACCTTGTGGAAATGGAAATCCGTGAACTGTTGTCCTTCTATGAATTCGACGGTGACAACACGCCGGTAATCCGTGGATCTGCACTTGGTGCATTGAATGGCGATGCGCAGTGGGTAGCTTCGGTACAGGAACTGATGACTCAGGTGGATGAATTCATTCCGATTCCTCCGCGGTTGACCGATCTTCCCTTCCTGATGCCTGTTGAAGACGTATTCTCCATCACCGGACGTGGTACGGTTGCCACCGGTCGTATTGAGCGTGGCCAGATCAACACCAGCGATCCCGTGGACATCATTGGAATGGGCGCTGAGAACCTGAAATCAACAGTAACCGGTGTGGAAATGTTCCGGAAAATCCTCGACTACGGTGAAGCCGGAGATAACGTTGGATTGTTGCTGCGTGGTATTGAGAAGACCGATATCCGCCGCGGAATGGTTATCTGCAAGCCGGGATCGGTTACTCCTCATACGGAGTTCAAGGCAGAAGTATACGTGCTTTCAAAAAATGAAGGTGGACGTCACACGCCGTTCTTTAACAAGTATCGTCCGCAGTTCTATTTCAGAACCACAGACGTAACCGGCGAGATTACACTTGAGCAAGGTGTGGAAATGGTAATGCCGGGTGATAACGTAACGATCAACGTGAAATTGATCGCTCCGGTAGCGATGGAAAAAGGACTGCGGTTTGCGATCCGTGAAGGCGGACGTACCGTAGGCGCTGGTCAGGTTACCGAGATCACGAAGTAAATCTGCTGATAATAGATTAGCTTTGGCTGCGGTTTTTGTCGGCCAAAGCTAATTTTTTAATATGTTCGGCCTGGCATGTGAGCAGGACCAATGGTAAACGGGTGTAGTTCAATGGTAGAATAGCGGTCTCCAAAACCGTTGATCTTGGTTCGAATCCAGGCACCCGTGCTAGGAAAAGCATAACGGATCTAAAAATAGAAGATGAGCAAGATCGTTTCATATATCAAGGAGTCCCGTAACGAACTATTGCATAAAGTTACCTGGCCTACCTTATCGGAATTGCAAAGCAGTGCGGTGGTGGTCCTGGTGGCATCGCTCATCATCGCGTTGATTGTTTTCGCGATGGACTCCGTTTTTGAAAACCTCATCAAGTTATTTTACGGGATCAATTAAACAGCCGGAAAATGAGTGATCAATTAAAGTGGTATGTAGTCAGGGCTGTCAGTGGAAAGGAAAAGAAGGTCAAGCAGTATATTGAGTCCGAAATCAACCGGATGGGAATGAATCACCTGGTTCCGCAGGTATTGATCCCCATGGAAAAGTACTTTCAGATGCGGGATGGCAAGAAGATCGCCAAAGAGCGGAATTTCTATCCCGGATATGTGCTTATCGAGGCTCAGTTGGACGGGGAACTGACCGACGCCATAAAGAACGTTCCGAGTGTAATCGGATTTCTTGGCGAACAGGGAAATCCCGTGCCCTTGCGCGAATCGGAAGTGAACCGCATTCTCGGAAAAGTAGACGAGATGTCCGCTCAGGGTGAATCCATGAGCTTTAATTTTTACGTCGGGGAAAGTGTGAAAGTAATGGACGGTCCGTTCAACGGGTTCAACGGCGTAATCGAAGAGGTGAACGAGGAAAAGAAGAAGCTGAAGGTGATGGTAAAGATCTTTGGCAGACGGACACCGCTTGAGCTGAACTACATGCAGGTAGAGAAAGATTGATTTCTCCCCGCCTCCGGCTTCGGAAAAGAATATGAGCTCTTAATTATAGATTGTTACATTTTGTTGCTTCCACTCAAAATTAACTCACAACTAACAAACAATGGCAAAGGATATAGCTGGGTACGTTAAATTACAGGTAAGGGGCGGCCAGGCCAATCCTTCACCTCCGGTAGGACCCGCATTGGGTGCTAAAGGGGTGAATATCATGGAGTTCTGCAAGCAGTTTAATGCCAGAACCCAGGATCAGCAAGGCAAGGTGCTTCCTGTTGTAATTACCGTGTATTCCGATAAATCATTTGATTTTGTCATTAAAACCCCTCCCGTGGCCGTGCAGCTTAAAGAAGCCTGCAAGCTGAAGAGCGGGTCAGCAGAGCCCAACCGGAAACGGGTGGGTTCCGTATCCTGGGATCAGGTGCGTACGATTGCTGAAGACAAAATGCCCGACCTCAATGCCTTTTCGGTAGAGGCGGCAATGCAAATGGTGGCCGGAACGGCGCGTAGTATGGGAATTTCCGTTACAGGAGAAGCTCCCTCGAATAATTAATTAAATAGACAAAGTGGCAAAGTTAACCAAGAATCGCAAGAATGCGGTGGCCAAACTAGAGGCAGGCAAAGTATACCCATTGTCTGAAGCAGCGGCTTTGGTACGGGATATCACCACCACGAAGTTTGACGCTTCGGTGGACCTGGACATCCGTCTGGGCGTGGATCCCCGCAAAGCAAATCAGATGGTGCGTGGAACTGCCGTTTTACCTCACGGAACCGGCAAGTCGGTTCGGGTATTGGTTCTCTGTACTCCGGATAAGGAGCAGGAAGCCAAGGATGCCGGGGCAGACCATGTCGGATTGGATGAGTACATTCAGAAGATCGAACAGGGATGGACGGATGTGGATATCGTCATCACCATGCCCTCGTGTATGGCGAAGGTCGGGAAGCTGGGCCGGATACTCGGACCGCGCAACCTGATGCCCAACCCCAAGACGGGAACGGTAACCAACGAGGTAGGGAAGGCGGTACAGGATGTAAAGGGCGGAAAGATCGATTTCAAGGTGGATAAGACCGGGATCATCCATACGTCTGTTGGAAAAGTTTCCTTTACTCCGGAAAAGTTGTACGAAAATGCGCTGGAAGTGATCCAGACCATTTCCCGTCTGAAACCTTCTTCGGCGAAAGGCACTTATTTCAAGAGCATCTACATGTCCAGTACCATGAGCGCCAGTATAGCCATTGAAACAAAATCAATCGCGGGGATCTAACATGAGGAAAGAAGATAAACAACAGATTGTTGAGGGCCTGACCGAATTGATCAGGTCGTACAACGGGTTTTACATTACCGACACCTCAGAACTTACCGTATCGCAGATCAACGTGATCCGCCGGAAGGCTTATCAGAAAGGCATCAAAGTACAGGTGGCAAAAAACACCCTGATACGCAAGGCCATGGAAGCCGTTGGCACGGACTATGCCGGACTGTACGACGTCCTGAAAGGATCGTCCACGTTGTTGTTTTCCGAAACGGCGAATCTGCCGGCAAAGCTCATCAAGGAGTTGCGCAAAACGGGAGACAAGCCGGTACTCAAAGGCGCATACGTGGAGGAATCGTTCTTCATCGGAGACAATCAGTTGGATCAACTGGCCGCATTGAAATCGAAGAATGAACTTATTGGCGAAGTAATAGGCTTGCTGCAGTCACCTGCCAAGAACGTCGTTTCCGCACTGAAATCAGGTGGTGGCAAACTGGCCGGTATTGTACAAACTCTTTCCGAACGAGGTGAATAGAAACCACCCTAATAGTTTCTGATTAAAACAATTTTGTAAAATATTTCTTTAAAATTCATACAGATGGCAGATTTGAAAACGTTTGCTGAACAGTTGGTAAACTTAACAGTAAAAGAAGTTAATGAGCTTGCTCAGATACTGAAAGATGAGTATGGCATTGAGCCTGCTGCAGCAGCGGTAGCTGTTGCCGGCCCTGCCGCCGGTGGTGGCGAAGGAGCTGCTGCCGAAGAAAAAACATCTTTTGATGTAATCCTTACCGAAGCCGGTGGCGCCAAACTGGCGGTTGTGAAACTGGTGAAGGATCTTACCGGTCTTGGCCTGAAAGAAGCCAAGGAACTGGTTGACGGGGCTCCGAAGGCTGTAAAAGAAGGTGTAAGCAAAGAAGAAGCTGAATCACTTAGATCACAGCTTGAAGAAGCCGGCGCAAAGGTTGAAGTTAAGTAACATAAGTCTTAACATAGATACAGGCAAGACCCTTCTTTCGGAGGGTCTATGCCTGTTTATACCCATTGCTATGTTTAGCATAGCTGTATGATCCAAGTGTTCAACTAAAACAATAGTTCATTGGCAACTCAAAACAACAATGTAGAAAGGGTAAATTTTGCCAAAAGCAGGCATATTATCGATTACCCTGATTTTCTGGATGTGCAGATGCAGTCTTTCCAGCAGTTTTTCCAGCTGGATACCACATCTGACAACCGATCGAAGGAAGGATTATACAAGGTTTTTAGCGAGAATTTCCCCATCACCGATTCGAGAAACATCTATGTACTCGAGTTTCTGGATTACTATATAGATCCCCCGCGGTACAGCATTGCGGAATGCATAGACCGGGGGCTTACCTACAGCGTTCCGCTGAAAGCGAAACTGAAGCTTTCCTGTAACGACGAGGATCATGAGGATTTTGAGACTATTGTGCAGGACGTGTACTTGGGTACCATTCCCTACATGACCCCGAAAGGAACGTTTGTGATCAACGGCGCGGAACGTGTGATCGTGTCACAGCTTCACCGTTCACCCGGCGTGTTTTTCGGTCAGAGCCGTCATACCAACGGAACAAAATTGTACTCGGCCCGGGTAATTCCGTTTAAAGGATCCTGGATCGAGTTTGCTACCGACGTGAATAACGTCATGTACGCGTACATTGACCGGAAGAAAAAATTTCCGGTAACCACCTTATTGCGTGCCATCGGATACGACTCGGATAAGAATATCCTGGAGTTATTCGACCTGGCCGATGAGGTTAAAGTCAGCAAATCCGGACTGAAAAAGCAATTGGGCCGGAAGCTAGCTGCCCGTGTGTTGAGAAAATGGGTTGAGGATTTCGTGGATGAAGACACCGGCGAAGTGGTTTCAATTGACCGCAACGAGGTAATCCTGGAGCGGGAAACCATTCTTGAAGAGGAACACATTGATCTGATCATTGACGCGGGAGTGAAAAGCGTAATCCTTTCCAAGGACGACGCCACTACCGCCGAATATGCCATCATCTATAATACATTACAGAAAGATACATCCAACTCGGAAAAGGAAGCGGTGGAGCACATCTACCGCCAGCTGCGCAACGCGGAACCACCCGATGAGGAAACCGCACGCGGAATCATTGAAAGACTGTTCTTTTCCGACAAACGTTATGATCTCGGCGATGTAGGACGTTACCGCATCAACCGGAAACTGAATCTGGACACGGATGAGGATGTGAAGGTATTGACCAAAGCGGACATCATTGCCATTGTCAAGTACCTGATCAAACTGATCAACTCGAAGGCGGAAGTGGACGATATCGACCACCTGAGCAACCGTCGCGTGCGTACCGTGGGCGAACAGCTGTATGCCCAGTTCGGCGTAGGGCTGGCCCGCATGGCACGGACGATCCGCGAGCGGATGAACATTCGCGATAACGAAGTGTTTACGCCCACCGATCTGATCAACGCGCGGACGCTTTCGTCGGTGATCAATTCATTTTTCGGCACCAACCAGCTGTCGCAGTTCATGGACCAGACCAACCCGCTGGCAGAGATTACGCACAAAAGGCGGCTGTCTGCACTGGGACCAGGCGGTCTGTCCAGGGAGCGGGCGGGCTTTGAGGTTCGGGACGTACACTATACCCACTACGGGCGGCTGTGTACCATCGAAACACCGGAAGGCCCGAATATCGGACTGATCTCCTCGCTCTGCGTGCATGCCAAGATCAATAACCTGGGCTTTATCGAGACTCCGTACCTGAACGTGGAGAACGGGCGGGTGAAGATCGAAGAGCCGGTGGTTTACATGAGCGCCGAAGACGAGGACCGCAAGGTGATCGCGCAGGCCAACGCGCCCATTGATGACAAGGGTGTATTCATCAATCCGCGCGTAAAGGCCCGTTACGAAGGTGATTTTCCCGTTATTGAGCCTGAAAAGATCCAGCTGATGGACGTGGCTCCAAATCAGATCACCTCCATTGCGGCGTCCCTGATTCCTTTCCTGGAACACGACGATGCAAACCGTGCGCTCATGGGATCGAACATGCAGCGTCAGGCGGTACCCTTGCTTCGTCCGGAAGCGCCCGTGGTGGGTACCGGACTGGAAGGCCGGGTAGCCCGCGATTCCAGGGCATTGATCAATGCCGAAGGCGACGGGGTAGTCGAATACGTGGATGCCGAAAAGATCGTTGTCCGCTATGACCGGACCGATGAACAACGGCTGGTGTCCTTCGTGGACGATACGAAAACCTACCTGCTGACCAAATTCAAGAAGACCAACCAGAATACCTGCATCAACCTGAAGCCGATCGTGAAAAAAGGTCAGCGGGTTACCAAGGGTCAGGTGATGAGCGAAGGCTACGCTACCCAGAACGGGGAACTTGCACTGGGACGCAACCTGAAAGTAGCCTTCATGCCCTGGCAGGGATACAACTTCGAGGACGCGATCGTGATCTCGGAGCGGGTGGTTCGCGAAGATATCTTTACTTCCATCCACATCGAGGAATTCGAACTGGAGGTAAGGGATACCAAGCGTGGCGAGGAGGAGTTTACCTCGGATATTCCGAACGTTAGCGAAGAGGCCACCAAGGACCTGGACGAGTATGGCGTAATCCGTGTGGGCGCCGAAGTGAACGAAGGGGATATCCTCATCGGGAAGATCACGCCCAAGGGCGAAACCGATCCTTCTCCGGAGGAGAAACTCCTGCGGGCGATCTTCGGTGACAAAGCGGGTGATGTGAAAGATGCTTCGCTGAAAGCTTCTCCGTCTGTCCGGGGTGTGGTAATTGATACGAAGCTTTTCTCCAGGGCGAAGAAAACAAATAAAGCCGAAGAGAAAAGCCAGCTGGATAAACTGGAAGAAGAGCATCAGAGTAATCTGAAAGCCCTGAAGAACGTCCTGGTAGACAAGCTGTTCCAGTTGGTGAACGGAAAAACCTCCCAGGGGGTGTACAACAGCCACAGGGAGCTACTAATCCCCAAGGGCGCCAAGTTTACCCAGAAAATGCTGCATGATCTGAATTACGACAGCATTAATCCGCTGAAGTGGACCACCGACGAAGAAAAGAATGAGCTGATTAAGCAGTTACTGCATAATTACAACATTCATCTGAACGAAGAGGTAGGCCGTTACCGGCGCGAAAAATTTACAATCAGCGTGGGTGACGAATTGCCGTCCGGCATCGTGCAGATGGCCAAAGTATACATTGCCAAGAAGCGGAAGCTGAAAGTTGGCGATAAAATGGCCGGACGTCACGGAAACAAAGGGATCGTGGCACGGATCGTACGCGAGGAGGACATGCCGTTCCTGGAAGACGGAACTCCCGTGGACATCGTGCTGAACCCCTTGGGTGTACCATCCCGGATGAACCTGGGCCAAATCTACGAGACCGTACTCGGCTGGGCCGGAAAAGTGCTCGGGGTTAATTTCGCTACCCCGATCTTTGACGGTGCCGAGCACTGGGAGGTGGAAGAATGGATCAAGAAGGCGAAACTTCCGCCCGCAGGCCGTACCTACCTTTACGATGGATTGTCCGGCGAGCGTTTCCATCAGCCTACCACCGTGGGTATCATCTACATGATGAAACTGGGCCACATGGTTGACGATAAGATGCACGCCCGTTCCATTGGACCGTATTCGCTGATTACCCAGCAACCCCTGGGTGGTAAAGCACAATTTGGCGGTCAGCGTTTCGGGGAAATGGAAGTCTGGGCGCTGGAAGCCTTCGGTGCTTCGAACATTCTTCAGGAAGTACTGACCGTGAAATCGGACGACGTGATTGGCCGTGCGAAAACGTACGAGGCCATCGTGAAAGGGGAAAACCTCCCCACGGCCGGTGTTCCGGAGTCCTTCAATGTACTGATCCACGAACTTCGCGGATTGGGGCTGGACATTACATTAGATTAAGGGGTTATAAAAAGTTGACCATGTCATACAAAAAAGATACAAAGATCAAGAGTAATTTCACGAAAATTACGATCAGTCTTTCTTCACCTGAAACGATCCTTGAACGTTCCAGCGGAGAGGTTTTAAAGCCCGAAACCATCAACTACCGGACCTATAAGCCGGAACGGGATGGCTTGTTCTGCGAACGTATTTTCGGACCGGTAAAGGATTACGAATGCGCCTGCGGAAAGTACAAGCGCATCCGTTACAAAGGGATCGTTTGCGATCGCTGCGGGGTTGAGGTGACCGAAAAGAAGGTTCGCCGGGAGCGGATGGGACACATTCACCTGGTGGTGCCGGTGGCCCATATCTGGTATTTCCGTTCCCTTCCCAATAAGATCGGATACCTTTTGGGGCTGCCCACCAAAAAACTGGACCTCATAATTTATTACGAGCGGTACGTGGTGATCCAGCCGGGGGTGAAGGCGGAAGACGGCATTCAGTATCTTGATTTTCTGACCGAAGAGGAGTATTTGGATATACTCGATACGCTTCCCAAGGAGAATCAGTACCTGGATGACGACCACCCCGATAAATTCATCGCCAAAATGGGTGCCGAAGCGCTGGAAGACCTGCTGCACCGGCTTGATCTGGATCAGCTCTCGTATGATCTCCGTCACCAGGCCGCAAACGAAACTTCGCAGCAACGGAAGAACGAAGCATTGAAGCGCCTGCAGGTGGTGGAAGCATTCCGCGACGCCAATACCCGGATCGAAAACCGGCCGGAATGGATGATCGTGCGCATCGTGCCGGTAATACCGCCTGAATTGCGCCCGCTGGTACCGCTGGATGGAGGACGTTTTGCGACTTCCGACCTGAACGACCTGTATCGCCGGGTGATTATCCGCAATAACCGCTTGAAGCGTCTGATTGAGATCAAGGCGCCGGAAGTGATCCTGCGGAATGAGAAACGCATGCTGCAGGAAGCGGTTGATTCCCTGTTTGACAATTCACGGAAAGTGAATGCGGTCAAGACCGAAGGAAACCGGGCGCTGAAATCGCTCTCCGATATCCTGAAAGGGAAACAAGGGCGTTTCCGTCAGAACTTGCTGGGTAAACGGGTGGATTATTCGGGCCGTTCGGTGATCGTGGTCGGTCCGCAATTGAAACTCCATGAGTGCGGGCTGCCTAAAGACATGGCTGCCGAGCTGTTCAAGCCGTTTATTATCCGCAAGCTTATCGAAAGGGGCATTGTAAAAACGGTTAAATCGGCCAAGAAGATTGTCGACCGGAAGGATGCGGTCGTATGGGATATTCTGGAAAACGTGCTTAAAGGACATCCTGTACTGCTCAACCGGGCACCGACACTGCACCGTTTGGGTATCCAGTCGTTTCAGCCCAAATTGGTCGAAGGGAAAGCGATCCAGCTGCACCCCTTGGTGTGTACCGCCTTTAACGCCGACTTTGACGGGGACCAGATGGCAGTTCATGTACCGTTGAGCAACGCCGCGGTAGCGGAAGCCCAGATGCTGATGCTGGCCTCGCACAATATTCTGAACCCTGCCAACGGAACACCGATTACCGTTCCTTCCCAGGACATGGTGCTGGGACTTTATTATATTACCAAAGGCCGCCGTTCGGAACCGGGCAATCCGGTCAAGGGAGAAGACATGACCTTCTACGGTCCGGAAGAAGTGCGCATTGCCTACAATGAAGGCACCGTGGACCTGCACGCGAACATCAAGGTCAAAGTCGATGTGCTTGAAAAGGGCGAGTTGGTTAACAAAATGGTGGAGACCACGGTAGGACGCGTGCTGTTCAATGAAGTCGTACCGAAAGAGGTGGGCTTTATCAATCAGCTTCTTACCAAGAAGTCGCTTCGGGATATCATCGGCGAGGTGGTGAAAGTAACGGGTATGTCCCGTACAGCACAGTTCCTGGACGATATCAAGGAAATGGGATTCCAGATCGCGTTCAAGGGCGGACTTTCCTTCAACCTGCTGGATCTGACCATCCCCGAAGAGAAAATGAAATTGATCGAAGGAGCCCAGGCCGAAGTAGAAGAGGTTTGGACCAACTATAACATGGGCTTCATCACCAATAACGAGCGGTACAATCAGGTGATTGATATTTGGACGCGTATCAACTCGCGGCTGACCGACAATGTGATGAAGATGCTCGCAACGGATAACCAGGGCTTTAATTCGGTTTACATGATGCTGGATTCGGGTGCCCGGGGTTCGAAGGAACAGATCCGTCAGCTTTGCGGTATGCGTGGGCTGATGGCAAAACCCCAGAAATCCGGTTCAGGCGGCGAAATTATCGAGAACCCGATCCTTTCCAACTTTAAAGAAGGCCTATCCGTATTGGAGTACTTTATCTCCACGCACGGTGCCCGGAAAGGTTTGGCCGATACGGCGCTTAAAACAGCCGATGCCGGCTACCTGACCCGCCGTTTGCATGACGTTGCACAGGACATGGTCATCAGTGAGGAGGATTGCGGCACCCTGCGCGGTGTAACCACTTCGGCACTGAAAGACAATGAAGATATCGTGGAGCCGCTTTATGAGCGGATCTTGGGACGTGTTTCCCTGCACGACGTATACGACCCCCTGACCAATGAGCTGGTGGTGGCTGCAGGCGAGGAAATCGACGAGGACAAGGCGCGGCATATCGAAAACTCCGCCATCGAGTCCGTGGAGATACGTTCGGTGCTGACCTGCGAATCCAAACGCGGTGCTTGCGCCAAGTGCTACGGACGCAACCTCTCGACCGGAAAGCTGGTTCAGATCGGGGAGGCTGTCGGTGTGATCGCGGCCCAGTCAATCGGAGAGCCGGGTACGCAGCTTACCCTTCGGACCTTCCACGTGGGTGGTACGGCCTCCAACATCGCCGCCGAGTCGCAGATTGTGGCTAAGTTTGCCGGAAAGATCGAATTCGAAAACGTACGCGCGGTTGCTTCCGGAAGTGCCGAAGGCGGCGACACGCAGGTTGTGATCGGCCGGTCGGGCGAACTGCGGATCGTAGACGAGAAGCTGGGCAAAGTGGTCATGAACAATAACATTCCTTACGGCGCGCAGCTGTTTGTCAAGGATGGCCAGAGATTGGAAAAGGGCGACCTAATCTGTAGCTGGGACCCTTATAACGCCGTAATGGTAGCGGACTTTGCAGGAAAGGTCGTATTCGAATCGGTTCTGGAAGGGGTTACCTACCGCGAAGAGTCGGATGAACAGACAGGACACCGCGAGAAAGTGATCATCGACACCCGGGATAAAACCAAGAACCCGGTAATTACCGTGGTTGGTAAGAACGGGGAAGAGAAGTCCTATAATATTCCCGTGGGAGCGCACATTATCGTGGGCGATGGGGAAGAGATCAAAGCCGGTCAGGTATTGGTGAAGATCCCCCGTGCCGCCGGCAAGACCCGCGACATCACGGGTGGTCTGCCGCGCGTTACCGAGTTGTTCGAGGCAAGGAATCCATCCAACCCGGCCGTGGTGACGGAAATCGACGGGGTCGTGACGCTGGGTGGAACCAAACGGGGCAACCGGGAGATCATCATTGAATCCAAGGACGGACAAACCAAGAAATACCTGGTTCCCCTGTCCAAGCATATCCTGGTTCAGGACAACGACTTTGTCAAGGCCGGGACCTCCCTGTCTGACGGGGCCATCTCGCCCGCCGATATTCTGGCGATCAAGGGTCCGGGAGCGGTACAGGAGTACCTGGTGAACGAAGTTCAGGAAGTATATCGTCTGCAGGGCGTGAAGATCAACGACAAGCACTTTGAAGTGATTGTTCACCAGATGATGCAGAAGGTCACCATTGACGATCCGGGAGACACCCGTTTCCTCGAAAAGGAATCGGTCAGCAAGCTGGACTTCATGGAGGAGAACGACTGGATCTACGACAAGAAGGTCATTACCGATCCAGGCGATTCCACCACGCTGAAAGCAGGTCAGATCATCAGTCTCCGGAAGCTGCGCGACGAAAACGCGCAATTGAAACGGAAGGATCTGAAACTGGTACAGGTGCGTGACGCGCAGCCGGCTACTTCCAGCCCGCTATTGCAGGGGATTACCCGGGCCTCGTTGGGTACCAAGAGCTTTATTTCGGCGGCTTCCTTCCAGGAAACGACGAAAGTGCTCAACGAAGCGGCCATCAGCGGTAAGGCCGATACCATGCTGGGGCTGAAGGAAAACGTAATCGTTGGACACCTCATCCCTGCCGGTACCGGCATGCGTATCTACGACAAGCTGATCGTCGGATCGAAGGAGGAATACGATCGCCTGCTTGCATCCAAAAAAGAAGAAGTAGAACAGGAATAATAGATCATCTATTTCGATCGATACAGAAGAGGGCTGCCCCGTTTGGGACAGCCCTCTTTTCGTTTAAACGCGAGCGGGTGCGCCTGCCAAACAGAATTTTATTATTTTTAACAAAACGAAAACACAATACCATGGAAGAAAAAAAGGAAAATCAACTGAATATCGAACTGACCGAAGAAACAGCGGAAGGGGTATATTCCAATCTGGCAATTATTACGCACTCCTCCTCGGAATTCGTACTTGATTTTATCCGGGTAATGCCCGGGGTGCCCAAAGCAAAGGTGAAATCGAGAGTCGTCCTCACTCCGGAGCATGCCAAGCGCCTGCTGGGGGCGTTGAATGACAATATTCAGAAATACGAGGCCATGCACGGCAAAATAGAAGTAAAGGAAGGCGCCCCAACGATCCCAATGACCTTCGGCGGTCCGGTTGCACAGGCCTGAACCTTTTATGAACTGCGGGACACGATCCCGTGGATTTCCGAAAACCTGGCGGGAGACAGCCAGATCACATCCGGATCGCGTCTCAGCCAGGTGAGCTGTCTTTTGGCGAAACGGCGGGTATTCCGCTTGATCAGCTCCACCGCTTCCGGCTTCGTGATCTGACCCGAAAAATAGTCGAATAGTTCCGTATATCCCACCGTTTCAAGCGGCTTCAGATGGCGAAGGGGGTACACCCTGCGGGCTTCTTCCAAAAGGCCGGCGGCCATCATTTCGTCTACCCGGGCGTTGATCCGTTCATACAAAATCTGCCGGTCCAGGTCAATTGCGAATTTGATAATCCGGAACGGGCGCGGTTTAGGCTCGTTTCTGAGAAAAGTGGAGTACGGTTTTCCGCTGCCCAGGTAAACCTCCAATGCCCGGATCACCCGCTGGGGATTGTTCAGGTCGGTCGTTTGATACCAGACCGGATCCACCTCGCGGAGCAGCTCCTGCAGGGGCCGTAATCCCTCCTTTCGATGCCGTAAATTCAGCGAATCCCGGACGCTGGGATCGATCAGCGGTATAAGGTCCAGCCCTTTGCAGACGGCGTCGACAAACAACCCCGATCCACCCGTCAGAATCACCTTTTCGTGTCGCTTGAACAGGTCCCCGAGCACCTCGAGGGCTTCCACCTCATAGCGTCCGGCATTCAGTTCTTCCGAAATACTTCTGCAGGCAATGAAATGGTGCGGTACGGCAGCAAGTTCATCAGCGGAGGGCTGGGCAGTCCCGATGGGTATTTCACGGTAAAATTGGCGTGAATCGGCAGAAACGATTTCGGTCCGATAATGCCGGGCCAGGTCGATTGCCCATGCCGTTTTCCCCGAGGCAGTGGGGCCGGTGATTACAATTAATACCTTGCTTGTCAAAATTCAGGGTGACCCGTTAGTACTCGTCTTCGTCCCCGTCTTCGAAGTCAATATCGGTACCGTCCCCGTCGGGTATTTCCACATCGTCCCCGTCGGATTGCGTGTCCTGATCTCCCTCGTCGATTCCGAATTCCTCCAAGTCCATTTTGTTTTCGTCGTCCAAATCAGGCTCTTCCCCGTCCAAATCCGATCCGGGTTCGGGAGGCAGCGTCACGGCGAACTGACGCGGGGCCTCTCCGGAAGACTTAACGCAATGGGGGTACTCGATATTGGGATCCTCGTCCATGATAATCTGGATCAATTCCACGTGGAAATCAAGGGGACGGTCAAAGTTAAATGTATAATAGAACTTCTGGTGGGGATCGTCTATGAATCTGCTCAGTTTGGTTTCTTTCATTTGCCTCACCCCGGCAGCCTTCTTTTTTTCATTCGGGAAGATGGTGATCTCCTCTCCTTTATGCCACTGGTCATTACTCACATAAAAGGAAGAGGGATAATCGGCTTTATAGCCAATCGATTGATGGATAGCATAATGCAGATCCTCAAATGTCTGATTCGACCGGATGTCAATATGCCGGAATCCATCGTAGTCCTCAAAAGCAACTTTAAAACGGTAAATAGCCATGTTTTTGCCGATTTTTGCAAAAATAGAAAAAGATTACTTATTTGTCTAACTAGTCAAAATGAATCGGATTGACCGTCTCTTTGGAATTCTGATGCTTCTGCAATCCAAGAAGCATGCCAGCGTGGAGCAGATCGCGGAACGGTTTCAGATCAGTCAGCGAACCGTCTACCGGGACGTCCGTGCGCTTTCCGAACTGGGGATCCCCTTGACATTCGAGCCCGGGAAAGGCTATTGTATTGTTCCGGGTTATTTCCTGCCTCCGGTGTCTTTCACTTCGGAGGAAGCCGGGGCATTGCTATTGATGGAGACCCTTACCCAGCGCTTCGCCGACCGTTCCATCCAGCACCACTATGCCAACGCCCTGACCAAAATAAAAGCGGTTCTCAAGGGCACCCAGAAAGAACGGATGGAAACCCTGGCCGGGCAGACCCGGGTGCACGTTCCGCCGGCCTACCAACCTAATTTTGCCTATTTGTCGGTCCTGCAGGATGCCATCTCCGCGCGCCAGATTGTGGAGATGGAATATCGGAACAGCAAGGAAGAGGATAGTAAACGACGGGCCGAACCGTTGGGACTGATATTTTACGCGTTCAATTGGCATTTGGTTGCCTGGTGCCATTTGCGTCAGGCCTACCGGGATTTCCGGCTATCCAGGATCAAGCGGATCGTAAATACCGGGCTGCCGTTCACGAAGTCGGATCATATCGATTTAAACGACTACATGAAAACCCTTCCGGTCAATTATTGACGGTCGGGGTTTACCTTCAGACCCATTTCCTCCCCAAGTCGAAGCAGAAGACCGAGCGCTTCTTCCCGGTCGTTGCGGATATCCCCGTCCAGGATCGCTTCCCGGATCCGGTTCTTGAGAATACCCACTTTGCGGCCTTCGTTCAGGTTGAACAGATTCATGATATCGTGCCCCGATACGGGCGGCTGCCAATTGCGGATGCGGTCCCGTTCTTCCACGTCGATCAGCTTTTGCCTGACCAACTCGAAATTCTGCTGGTACTTCCGGATCTTGTATTCGTTCTTGGTGGTGATGTCCGCATTGCAGAGTGTCATCAGCGAATCGATGTCATCCCCTGCCTCGAAAAGCAGGCGGCGGACCGCTGAATCGGTGACGATTTCCTGAGCGAGGGCGATGGGCCGAAGATGCAGGGCCACCATTTTCTGGACAAACCGCATTTTCTCGTCTTGGGGAAGTCTCAGTTGCCGGAATATCTTGGGAACCATCCGGGCGCCGCGGTCTTCGTGGCCGTGAAATGTCCATCCGGCTTTTGGGTCGAACCGCTTGGTGGCTGGCTTGGCGATGTCGTGCAGGATCGCCGCCCAGCGCAGCCAAAGATCCTGGGTATGCCGGGAGATATTATCCAGTACCTCCAGGGTATGATAAAAATTGTCTTTATGGGATTTCCCCTGGATGGTTTCCACTCCCTGCAGCGCTGCCATCTGAGGGAAGATCAGCTGGAGCAGTCCCGTGTCGAACAACAGCCGGAAGCCCACCGAAGGGCGGTCCGAAAGAATAATCTTGTTCAGTTCGTCGGTGATGCGTTCCTGGGAGACGATCCGGATGCGGTCGCGGGTTTTCCGGATGGCTTCCAGCGAGTCGTCTTCCACCCGGAAGTTCAGCTGGGAGGCAAACCGGATTGCCCGCATCATGCGCAGCGGATCGTCTGAATAGGTGCTTTCGGGCCGCAGCGGGGTCCGGATGAGCCGCCTGCGTAAATCCCCCAATCCATCAAAGGGATCCACCAGCTTGCCAAAATGGGGCCCGTTCAATCCGATGGCCATGGCGTTGATGGTGAAATCCCGTCGTTTCTGATCGTCATCCAGGCTGCCGTCTTCTACAATGGGTTTGCGGGAATCATTTCGGTAGGATTCCTTCCGCGCGCCGACGAATTCGACCTCCAGGTCTTCATAACGGAGCATGGCGGTGCCGAAGTTTTTGAAAACCGCCACCTTGCTGCCGGTCTTTTCGCCGATTTTCCGGGCGAATTCGATGCCATTGCCCACAACGAGGATGTCCACGTCTTTCGAAGGACGTTTGAGAAACAGGTCCCGGACAAAGCCACCTATTACGTAAACTTCCTGCCCGGTTTGCGCAGCCGCTTCTGCAATAAGAGTAAATACCGGATGTGTAAGGTGGTGCTGCATCCGGGCAAAAATAAGAAACCTGGCAGATATTCGATCCTTTTACTTGCGAATGAGCGTATATTCACCGGAAGGACCGAGCCGGATGATGGTGGAAGGTTTTGAGTCGGCGGTGGAGGCTTCACTGGCAGGAACCGCATAGTCAACCTGATCGATGAGATCGGAGGGGATCTCCTGCCTGTTTACCGGGGCAGGCCGTCCGCTCAGATTGGCGGAGGTGGAAACAAGTGGTTTCCGGAATTTTTCCAGCAAGCGCTTACAGAAACAAAGCGGTTGTACCACGCGGATGCCCACGCTTCCGTCCTGGTTGATCACCCCGGTGGCCAGTCGCCGGGCGCCGTCAAAAATAATGGTCAGGGGTTTTTCCGCAAGTTCTATCAGGTCGTAAGCCACCGGAGGTACCTGACTGACGTATTGTTCAAGTTTATAATCGGCATCTAGCAAGACGATAAAGCTTTTCCCTTCGGGACGCTGTTTTAGGCTGATCAGCTTTTGTACCGCCTCTTCGTTGGTGGCATCGCAGCTTAAGCCCCATACCGTATCGGTAGGGGTAAGCAGGATACCGCCACTTTCCAGTACTTCCAGGGATTTTTTAAGCGCTTCCCTTGTTTGCGGTGTTTCTTTCATATCACGACAGATTGAATGCAGGTTTGGTGGATGCTGAAACGGGGGTAAGCGGCGCTCCCACGGCAAGACCGAGACCGATCTGGACCGGGTTGGCCAGGTAATTGGCGGCGGCGTCCCTGAGCAGCGCCGCAGCCTCGAGGTAACTGAGTTTTCCGCAGAGGTTCTTTAGGTTTGGGCTGTCGGCCCGGCGGCTCAATTCATCGCAGGATGTGCAGCCGGATCCCTCACCGAGCAGATAGATCGTGGTGCCGGGAGCCGATCCCCGGATAAAGTCCGTCCATGGTTGAAGCGGGAACACGGGACTTAACCAATCCGGATCCGGAGCAATGCAAACATAAGGAGCTTTTTTCAAAGGCAATACCCGGGTGAAATCCATTTCCGTAGGATACAGCCGTGGGGATTGCGGCTCAAAATCGGTAAAACTTTTGATCAGATCCAGGTTCCGTTGAATGGGTAGTTCAGAGAGAGCCGATTGGTCCGCGCCGCGCGGCGGAACATTTTGAGGGATCTTTTTGGTGAACAGAAAGGAAAGGGGGTTGTTCCTAAAACCGATCCGGCGGCTGGCTCCCGAAAAAGCCGTAATCAGCCCCGGTGCCGCCAGGGTAGAGGTATTGATTACCGCGTTGTATTTCCGTTTCCGGATTTCCCAAAGAAGCGGGAAAAGGCCTTTAAATTTAGCCTTTCCCGCATCCCAGGAAAAAACCTCGTCAAGCAGGGGGTGGCCGTTAAGCAAAGACTTGTTGGCGCCCCGCAGCAGGAAATCAATGGGTGCATCAGGGAAATGACCGTGCAGCTTTTCGATTAGCACGGTAGCCAGGATCACATCCTGGACCTTTCCGGTTTCGATAATCAGAAACCGCCTCCGGCTTGCCTGCTGATTTTTCCGGCTAATTCCCCGTTCAATGATCCCGCTTGACACGTTGGTTGATTATACGGCCACATTGTATTCCCTCAAGGCGTTATTCAACGAAGTTTTCAGGTCCGTGGAAGCTTTCCGCTGCCCGATAATAAGCGCGCAGGGAACCTGGAATTCGCCCGAGGGAAACTTTTTTGCATAACTTCCGGGAATAACCACGGAGCGTTCGGGCACGAGCCCTTTATATTCCACCGGTTCCTCCCCGGTCACGTCAATAATCTTGGTTGAAGCGGTCAATACCACATTAGCTCCTAGCACGGCTTCTTTTCCTACCCGCACACCTTCCACCACGATGCAGCGCGAGCCGATGAATGCGCCGTCCTCAACGATCACCGGAGCAGCCTGCACGGGTTCAAGCACCCCGCCAATTCCCACCCCTCCGCTGAGATGCACATTTTTTCCGATCTGGGCACAGGAACCCACCGTGGCCCAGGTGTCTACCATGGTGCCTTCATCCACGTAGGCGCCGATGTTTACATAGGACGGCATCATGATCACTCCTTTTGCCAAAAAGGATCCATATCGCGCCAGCCCGTGCGGAACCACCCGGACTCCCTGATTTTTAAAATCCGTTTTAAGGGGGATCTTGTCATGGAAAACAAAGGGACCGGTCTTGATCTCCTTCATTTCCTGGGTCGGGAAGTAAAGAATAACCGCCTTTTTAACCCAATCGTTCACATGCCAGGTATTCAAAACCGGCTCGGCTACCCGTAACTCTCCTTTATCCAGCAGGTCGATTGTTGCCACAATAGCTTCGATTACGTCCGGATAGGTCAGCATGGTACGATCATCCCATGCCTTCTCGATTTTTACTCTCAGTTCTTCTTTCATTTTGCTATGGTAAATACGTCAATGATGCCGCAACGCCGGCCTATTGCAAAGAACGCATTTTTTGTTCAAAGTTTGAATTATCGTTACATTTGAGCATGAGGATTGACAAGTGGTTGTGGGCGGTGCGTCTCTTTAAAACCAGAAGCCTTGCAAGCGAAGCCTGCAAATCCGGGAAAGTGAAAATTGACGGGCGTAGTGTCAAGCCGTCCTACATCCTAAAGGGAGCGGAAGAAATCACCGTGCAGAAAGGCCCCGAAAAAAAGGTGGTCCGTGTGATCGACCTGCTCGAAAAGAGAGTGAACGCAGTCACTGCCAGCCAGTATTACGAAGACATTACCCCGGTCACGGACGCTCCCGGTATGCCTTCGGCATTCCATGCCCCTGTTTTTAAAAGAAACCGCGGAGCGGGCCGGCCCACCAAAAAGGAGCGCCGTGAAATCGATCAGCTCCGGTCGAAAACGGGCTGATGCTATTTTTTTTCCTTGGCGTAAGCGGCGTTCAGGCCGTTCAGCACTTCATCGGTCACATCGAGGGTCGAATCGGCGAACAGCACGGCATTGTTGCTCCGGCTATAGGTCAACACAAACTTGTAATCATTCAGCGCGGCGTATTCCTTCAGGAATTCCTGCACTTTCGCATGCAGTTTTTCATTGGCTGCCTGTTCCGCTTCCATCAGGTCCTGACTCACTTTCTGTTGGAACGCCTGAAGATCCTGCTGGGCCTTACCCAGGTTCTGTTCGGTGCTCTGGCGTTCGCTGGGAGTCATCGTCGCGGCGTTCTGCTGGTAATTGCTTACCTGTTTCTGGAAATTGCTGGTACGGCTGCTCAACTGACTTTCCAGCGTTTTCCCCTGTTCCTCCAACTCGGCCTGCAGATCCTTGAAGAATTGGTATTTGGCAAGCAGGGTATCCGAGTTGACGTAGACGATGGCTTCCGGAGCCGGAGCCGCCGGCCGGTTGGCTGGATCGGCGCTTGTATTGGTTGAAACCGGCTGTTGGCAGGCCGACATGACCGTGGCTGCCGCTGCGATGAGGAATAGGCGACGACCGGAAACCAGACGCCGGGGGAATCTAACTGATTGCATCTTGAATAGCATTTTATTTGTCCTGCGATGTTACGTTTTTTCCTTTTCTTTCTGAAATCGTGATTCAATTTATAGGGAAAGCGGCGCGTTTTCAGCAGGGGGGCGGACGATTCTGCAGGAGCCCCGCCCCCGCGTCCTCAAAAATTATGCACAAATGTGGATAGACGCAAGATATATTTCAAATTCAGGCCGAAATTCGTTATTTTTGTATAATATATTGTATAAATAATGAGTGAAACAACAGTCGACAGATCCGATTATTCAGCGCAAAATATACAGGTATTGGAAGGGTTGCAGGCCGTACGGAAGCGTCCTGCGATGTATATTGGAGATGTAGGTTCGAAGGGACTTCACCATCTGGTTTACGAAGTAGTGGATAACTCCATCGATGAAGCGATGGCGGGATACTGCGACGAGATCTTTGTAACCATTCATAAAGATAATTCCATCACGGTCCGGGATAACGGCCGCGGCATTCCTACCGACATGCACGAAAAGGAAGGCCGGTCGGCGTTGGAAGTCGTGATGACCGTGCTTCATGCCGGGGGGAAATTCGACAAGGATACTTACAAGGTTTCCGGTGGATTGCATGGGGTTGGTGTTTCCTGCGTGAACGCGCTTTCCCGTGTTCTGCGGGTCGAAGTGCACCGGAAAGGAAAAATATTCGCGCAGGAGTACGACAAAGGGGTTCCCCGTTACGATGTAAAGGAAATCGGGGAAACCGACGGGACGGGAACGATCACTACCTTCTGGCCGGATGACGAAATATTCATTACAACGGAATACAAATACGATACGCTTGCTACCCGGCTGCGGGAGCTTGCTTACCTTAATAAAGGAATACGCCTCACCATTACCGACGAGCGGGAAGAGCGGGACGGCGGGTTTTTGACCGAAACGTTCTTTTCCGAAGGCGGATTGAAGGAATTTGTTACCTACCTGGATGGCACGCGGGAGCCGCTGATCCCGGAACCCGTGTACATGATGGGTGAAAAAGCCGGAACGCCCATCGAGATCGCCTTGCAGTACAACAACAGCTACAACGAAAACGTCCATTCCTACGTCAATAACATCAATACGATTGAAGGGGGGACGCACGTGGCGGGTTTCCGAAGGGGATTGACGCGGACCCTGAAGAATTACGCCGAAAAGTCGGGCCTGTTGAAGCATGCCAAAGTGGAGATCACCGGCGACGACTTCCGGGAAGGTTTGACCGCGGTGATTTCCGTGAAAGTCCAGGAGCCCCAGTTTGAGGGTCAGACCAAAACGAAACTCGGGAATAACGAAGTGACCGGGGTGGTGGATGCCGCGGTAGGGGAGGTCCTTGGGATTTACCTCGAAGAACACCCCCGGGAGGCGAAGTTGATAATCAACAAGGTGATCCTGGCCGCTACGGCCCGGCAGGCTGCCCGGAAAGCCCGCGAAATGGTCCAGCGCAAGAACGTGCTGTCGGGTACCGGACTTCCCGGTAAACTGGCCGACTGTGCCATTACCGACCCGGCCCAATGCGAGCTGTTCCTCGTGGAGGGGGATTCGGCGGGCGGCACGGCCAAACAGGGCCGTAACCGTGACTTCCAGGCCATTCTCCCGTTGAAAGGTAAGATCCTGAACGTGGAGAAAGCCATGGAGCACAAGATCTACGAGAACGAGGAGATCAAGAATATTTTTACCGCCCTGGGCGTGAGCATTGGAACCGAGGAGGACGACAAAGCGCTGAATCTCGATAAGCTCCGGTATCATAAAATTGTGATCATGACCGACGCCGATGTGGACGGATCACACATTACCACCTTGATTTTAACCTTCTTCTTCCGCTACATGA
This sequence comes from Anseongella ginsenosidimutans, assembly GCA_029268045.1. Taxonomy (GTDB): domain Bacteria; phylum Bacteroidota; class Bacteroidia; order Sphingobacteriales; family Sphingobacteriaceae; genus Anseongella; species Anseongella ginsenosidimutans_A. The sequence continues at coordinate 13,206 of JAJUHF010000004.1, read as the reverse complement.
AAGAGTTGGTTGAATACGGTTACGTCTACATCGCAACGCCTCCCCTGTATCTGGTGAAAAAAGGAAAGGATCAGGAATATTGCTGGACTGATGAGCAGCGCGATGAAGCCATTCAGCGCCTGAAAGGAAACGGGCGGGAGGAAAGCGTCAGTGTGCAGCGTTACAAAGGCTTGGGGGAAATGAACGCCGAGCAGCTTTGGGAAACGACCATGAACCCCGAAACGCGCACCCTGCGTCAGGCTACGATTGAGAATGCAGCCGAATGCGATCATGTGTTCTCCATGCTGATGGGCGATGAAGTGGCCCCGCGCCGCGAGTTCATTGAACGCAACGCCCGATACGCCAAGATCGATATTTAACGGGAGTAGGCGGTACGGGTAACCGCCTCATTTCCTGTATCGGATGAAAAGCACGTCGCTGCGCTGGTAATCCGATTCGAGTTTAATACGTTGGCGGCCTTCCCGGTCCTCGACAATCATCAGCGCGGTGTTGGGTGGAATCCGGCCCAGATTATCTGCATGCAGCAATAACTTGGCGGGCTGATGAGCCTGGTCAACACGTAAATGAAGAACAATAGGTTCTTTGCTGATCAGCTGCCGGTCCACTATTTTCAGGTCGTTAAAATACACCGTCACCGTATCCCCATCCAGTATCTGGTAGTCGATGATCTTTACGATAATATCGGGGCTTCTGACCTCAATTTCTTTTCCTTCCTTGAGGGACCTTCCCCCCGAGGGCGTCGCAGCAGCGGGTTTTTCAGGCATGGGTCCTTCCGCGGCCGGGGCATCTTCGTTCAAACTGGGGGTTGTCATTCCCGGGACACCGGAGGGTGGTGACGCGCTTTCAGTGAGTTCCCGGATCTCCGGAATTTGGGCAGCGGGGAGTAGTTCCGGAAGGTGGGGTGTTTTACTGAGGTAAACGCGGCCCGGGACGCAGGCGTCCCCGTCGGTAATTCCGACGCCCACCCATTCACCTTCGAGAAATTCCACGCTGTCGGCGATCCGGTAGTCGAGCACCATTCGTTTGATGCATACAACCCATTGCGGCGGCGTTTTTTTCTCCAGTACGAGACCCTCCTGAAGCACAATGCGGTTGGCGCCTTCGAAAAAGCCGTAGTAGTTGAAGCGGGCAACGACATCTTCCTCAAAATAGGCAAAGGAAACGCCGGAGAGCTTCTGGTTGCGTTGGATTATTTCCAGCTCCAGGGCGTATTCACTGGCATAGCCGCCCGGACCTTGTGTAATTTTTCCATACCATTTTCCGGAAAGGTCCTGGCTGATGACTCCATTGGGGAGGAGTAGCGCGGCAACGATGAAGATCGGTAGCTTCACGACCGGACGTTTTGGTTCAGTCCCTTGAAGTTACCGATCTTTTTTTAGATTATCAAACTCATTTTCTGAGCGTTAGCGTTCGGCTTTCGTAGTCGATCAAAGCCTTGTATTCCTGTAGCAGATCGCTCCCGATGACACCCAGCACCTGTCCGAAGCCGAGCGATTTATAAGCCTGATTGATGTGCGAGAGGTCCAGAACGGCTACCTCGAAGTCGCGGATGATGAAATCACCCACCCGCAATTCGGCGATGGTGGCCTTGTAGCATTGCATGGAATTAGTACCCAGACCGGTGGATAGCCTTTCCACCTCTTCAAACCCTTCCTGAGGCAGCAGCTGGGCCAAAAGCTCCCTGTCGAAGGCGGTTTTTGACGCCCCGGTATCCAGAATAGCCATTTCACACTGGCCGTTCACACCAATCTCCAGTTTGGGATGAAAGCCATCGCCCTCCAAACTGAATATGTTCAGGGCTACCGTGGTTGATATCATTTATTCATGTTGTCCAGCACGTTCATCACTTCCTTCACGGCTTTGGACGATTCGTTCAACAGGGCTTTTTCTTCTTCGTTCAGCTGTAATTCGATAATCTGCTCAATGCCTTTCCGACCCAGCTTAACCGGAACGCCCAAGTAGATATCCTTTAGTCCGTATTCACCCTGTAACCAGGCGCAGCAGGGGAAGATCCGCTTCTGATCGCGCACAATGGCTTCCACCATCTGGGCTGCCGCTGCACCGGGAGCGTACCAGGCGGATGTTCCCATGAGGTTGACCAGTTCGCCGCCCCCGGATTTGGTCCGCTGAACGATGTCCTGAAGCTGTTTCCCGTCGATCAGTTCGGTCACCGGAATGCCGCCCACGGTGGTATAGCGGGGCAGGGGTACCATCGTATCGCCGTGGCCGCCCATAAGCACCGCCTGGATGTCTTTCGGCGAGCAATCCAGGGCTTCGGCCAGGAAGGCGCGGTAACGAGCCGTATCCAGAATGCCGGCCATCCCAAATACCCGGTGGGCCGGAACGCCCGCGGTCAGGAAGGCGCAATAGGTCATGACGTCCAGGGGATTGGAAACAATAATGATAATGGCGTCAGGGGAATGCTTGATGATGTTTTCGGTTACCGAACGCACAATGCCGGCGTTGGTAGCGATCAGATCGTCGCGGCTCATCCCGGGTTTGCGGGGCAAGCCCGAGGTGATTACAACCACCTCGGATCCGGCTGTTTTCGAATAATCGTTCGTGGAGCCGGTCAGCCGGGTGTCGAACATATTGATAGGGGCCGTCTGCCACATGTCAAGGGATTTGCCTTCCGCTACTCCTTCCTTAATGTCCAGTAAAACCACTTCATTGGCTAGTTCCTTGTGGGCAATTACATTGGCGCAGGTAGCACCTACATTGCCGGCACCTACTACAGTTATTTTCATTTTCGTTCGTAAATTTAAATGGGTTATTAGAAAACCCGAAAGTAAGGATTTTGGACGGATATTAAAAAGGATAGCCGATGGCAATATTAAAGACCAGGTTCTCTCTTCTCCAATCCTTGTCGCTGAAATCCACGCGGTCAATTACCCAGCGTTCCCCTTCGGGAAGGTACGGTTTCCGCAAGGGGAAGGCGACATCCAGGCGGATGACGAAAAACGAGAGGTCCACGCGTAAACCCATGCCGGTACCCACGGCAATTTCCTTCAGAAAATCTTTGCCGAAGGCTGCGCCGGGTTTCAACGGGTCTTCCCGCATCAGCCAGATATTCCCTGCGTCGACAAAGAGCGCTCCTTTCAGGGCGCTGACCAGATCGAAACGCAGTTCCGTATTGGCTTCCAGTTTCAGGTCGCCGGACTGATCGGCGAAAAAGCGGGGGCCGTCTTCCCCGCCTCCCGACGGCCGGGTTCCGTCGTAACTTCCCGGACCCAGCGCCCTGGCGCGGAATGCACGGAGGCTATTGCTTCCGCCGATGAAAAACTGTTTGACAAAAGGCAGCGTACGGGAGTTGCCGTACGGCTGGCCGGCGCCTACGATCAGCCGGTTGGCCCAGGTGAGTCCGTCGTTTATTTTATAATAACTTCTCGTATCGGTTTCCGCTTTAATGAATTGGGAAAAGGGCGTCCTGAAAATGGTTGCCGGGTTGGCCGGGGAGTTTTTTCCGGTGAATAGGCCGGCTATATTGCCTGAGAGATCCAGTGTGCCCTGGAAGAAAAAGTGGTGACGCCGCTCGGTTTCGAGCTGGTCCGAATAGGTGAAGGTATAATTGGCTCCCAGGATAAACTGCCGCTCAAAACTGTTTCGAAGGGTAGGGTCAACCGCCTGCAGACTGTCAAACAAAGGCGTGGTATTGAATGGCTGAACAAAAGTTACCGAGACCGGATTCAGCGTATGTTCTTTCCGCGCGCTTTCCTTCCAGATATACCCGTAGGAGAAGCGGTAGGAATTGATCGAATAATAATTGGACCGGTTACGGAGTTCATAAGCCGTCGCAAAGCGCGTCCGGGGTACAAAGGCCCCTGTGCTGGTTACATAGAAGGGAGTAATAAACCGGGGGTATTGCAGATCGACCTCGGCTCCCAGAAAATAAGAGCCGGCGTCGGTTTTGGACTGCTGTCCGCTTGTCTGGGTCTCGAACCCGCCGGTCAGGTTAATTTGGAGCTGTTCGCCACCTTTGAACGCGTTCCGGTGCAACCAGCCTACCGTGACTTCGGACCCCACAAAATTATTGGATTTGGAGGTGCCCGATATCTTCATGTTCAGCGACTTTTTTGGCAAGGGGGTGAGAAAGTAGGAGACATCCAGCCGGTGCGAGTTTTCGGGCTGGACTTCCGTGAAGCGGTTTTTGACGAACTTGAATGTTCCCAGGTGGACCAGCCGGTTCAGCGACAGATTGTGGTCTTCCAGATTATAGATATCACCGGTCTTAAAGAACATCGTGCGCCGGAACAGATGAGGCTTGAATTTTTTCTGGGGGTCGAAAATGTGGAATCCGTGGTAAAAGACCGTATCGCCCGCACGTGATATACTGTCGTCCCGGAGGCTGTAATCGGGATAAATACGAATGTCGTTGATCCGGTAGACAGCCTGGGCCTTTTCAGGGGCGTTTTCCTTCACCCGCAGGTGGAGGGCAACCTGGTTTCTGCCTACGGTACTGTCTGCCTTTACGATCAGGTAATCTGCATTAAAAAAGTAGAAGCCGTGTTCCTTCAGGTACTTGTCAATCCGTTCCCTCTCGGCTTTGACCGTATTCAGATCGTAGGGCTCCCCCACTTTCAGCAGGGTTTCCGCCGTATCGGTCCGGATGGCGCGTGCCAGCTCGCTGCTGTCGGCGGGGAAGGTGACCTGGCTGATCAGGTAGCGGTTCCGGGGACGCAGCTGGTAAGTGAGGCTTGCTTTTTTCTCAATCACGCTGCTGTCGGCCTGCCCTTCAGCGCTGAAATAACCCTGGTTTTGAAGCGAGTTGATCAGAATGTCCTGGTTTCTGATAACATCCACTGCACTGAACAGCACCGGCGGCTCGCCCAGCTTGTTCTTGATGAACGCAGCCGGACTTTTTTCTTTTTTGGGATTTCCGGCCAGATTGAAAAAAGATAGTTTCAACCGCATCCCAAGGAACTTTTTATTCGGCAGGGGACGGGTGAGTTCGCCCAGTTCGTCTTCCAGCCTTTTCCGTTCTTTCCGCGTGAGGTGTTCCGCCTCCACCACAACTTCCGCGCCGGTATACAGTTTTTCGCCCGCGGGCAGATGCTTCAGGTTATTGCAGGAGCTGAGCAGCAACAGACCCATTCCGCTTGCCGGAAGCAAGAACCTGGGCAACCGAAACCAGCGGCGCGGGCGCTTATTTTTTGAACAGTTCTTTGAATTTATCATAGTCTAGAGAAATGATAAAGCTTAACCCGGTTTCAATGATCTGGCCTTCGATCACTCCTTCGTATTCGTTTTGTCTATATGCGCGCAAGAGATACCGGCCGTCCCTGGATAGGCGATAGTCCACCGACACATCGCCGGCAATAGTACTGGCCTGTCCGCGTGTCTCCTGTCCTTCCAGCCCGAAACTGCTGCCCACGTTCACGGTAATCCGGTCGTTCAACAGGTTTTTCGACAAGCCCACGTTGAGGTCGGTCCGGTCTACTTTTTCCCCGGTGGAGTAATCCTCGGTTGACTCCAGATCAAAATTGAGATCAACCCCGGCGATCAGGTCGCCGGCCAGGCGGTTCAGTTGTTCGCTGAGCAGTTTGCTCACACTCTGGCGGGCGATGGATGAAACGCTGGTGCCACCGGCGGATTCGAACGGATTTTCCGCGACAAACCGATTCAGCACCAGCAAAGCGAATACCTGCTTGTTCAGATCGGATTCCTGCAGCTGCAATTGCTGCAGACGGGCGTATACCAGCCCGTCGTGCGCTTCCCGCTCCTTTTCCGGTAAATCAATTCGGAAAGAGAGTGTCGGTTTCATCAGCTCCCCTTCCATGTGCAATTCTACCTGGAACGGAAGGGTTTGCTTAAAGGTGTTGCGCTCGGACTGCGACATGGAAGTCAGCTGATCCTGTACCAGTTCAAGGGGAGCCGTTTCGGCCACGTACACGGCCGTGATGTCCACATCGGCCGAATAGGGGTCGCCCACCCAGGTAATGTAGCTGCCTTCTGAAATTTCGAAACGCCGCTTGATCAGATTGAAGGAAAGTTCGTAGGCTCCTTCGGCGATTTCATACCTTCCGGTCAGGTTGATGATGCCGTTCGGGTCCATGCTCGTGCTCAGGGCCGCGTTTCCTTTGATTTGGAGGTTGTCGCCGTTCACCGGATCCACAATGATCGTAAATCGGGCTTCTTCATCCACTTCCAGATCGGCGCTCAGATTAAGTCCGGTAATGCCCGCTTCGGCCCGCAGGGTGTCCGGGGGAAGCATATCCGGCGGCGCGTCCATGTCCACGAACTCCACGACCCCTTCCCGGTCCTGGACACTGGGGTCGGAGGAAGGCAGGAGCAGGGTCAGGTCTGTTTTTTCGTTTACCCGGATATACGCGTCAACCTCCGGGTGGTCCAGCGTGCCTTTTACCTTGACGTCCGAATCGAGATACAACTGGCCGTAAAAAAGCTCGTTGTCTCCCCGCTTGCTGTTGATGGCCCGGAAATTACTGGTAGTAAACTGGAGGTCGAAGCCGTAATCGGTGAAGTCGGTGGTGCGGATCACGCCATCCAGCACGGCGCTGTTCTTCATGGAATCCAAAATGGTAAACCGGCTGAAGGCGATGCCTTCGTCGGTCAGTCCGATAAGCTCGTCTTCGAAGTAGAGCGGGGAATTGATGTAGGTGGGGGTAAGGCTAACCTTCTTAAAGGCCAGGCCGCCCAATATGCTAGGCTGGTCCGTGGTGCCGGTGATATTAAAGCTTCCTTTCAGGCTTCCGCTGGCATCGCTTATCTGGCCAAATGAGAACGCCTGGACGGTTGCCATATCCAGGTTCAGAATGTCCAGCGAAAGGTCCATGTTGTTTCCTTCCACGGCTTCCGGGTAATAGTAACCTGCCAGGTACGCCTGGTTCCGCGCGCTCTTCACGGTAATTTCGGCGGCATAGGCGTTTTCCTCCTCGTTGCTCATCTTCATCGCCACATCGCCCACCGTGTCGCTGCGGAAACTGAAATCTTCGATCAGCAGATCGGCTACCACGGCCAGTGTGGTGTCAAAATTGCTGATTTGCGCCGTCCCGTTCAGTTGGCCGCCGATGGCCAGGGAATCCTGCTGGGCAATGCGCGTCAGTGTGCTCAGTTCAAACTCGTTGAAGCGGATACCCAGGGGCGCTCCCGGACGGTATTCTTCACTGTTGATCTCGAGAAACTGATCTCGGTTGGAGAAACGGATGTTCCGGGCGTAAAAACCGGAATCGTTCAGAAAAAAGCCATTGTCGGGCTGCACGGTCCATTCCTCGTAATCGAGCAGAAGGGTTCCCGGATGAAAGCGAAAAACATAGGAATCGGTAGCCTGGATGGATCCTTCCACCCGGTACCGGGGTTTGTGGTTCCGGTCGCGGGTGATCAACCCGATGGAGGCCCGATCTCCGGCGAGTTCGCCTTCAATTCCGGTGTTCAGTACCTGAATGGCCGGATTGTAAATTCGTTGGATGCCCAGGTGATAGGCAATGCTGGTATCCTGTGTGTTTACCGCCAGGACGACGCTATCCACTTCGTTTGAACCGTAGCGGATGGCCGGGGCTACCGCATTCAGCTGCAGCAGGTCGTTGCGGTTATCGAACTGCGCGTCTATGCAGACCGTGTCCAGGCGGCTTAATTCGGGCAAAAGTTCCCGGATTACCGGCGGGTGAAATATCCGGGCAGTCAGCGTGAGCTGCTGAATGCTGTCGGCTGTGGATTGTGCGGCTCCCGAAGGCGGTTCGTTCCCGCTTTCTACGTTCACGCTTTCAAGGCTGTCAATGGCCCGCGTATTAAAGTAGCGGTTGATGTGTTGTTGAATGGCGGGGCCGATGCCTTCGGCGGTGAAATTTCCCGATAGGGCCGCTTCCATGAATTCCGAATCGAAGCTCATGGTCTGAAGTGTATCGCTTGCGGTTGCGCGGAACGCGATCGTATCCAGGTGGTATGTGCCGCTGTCCAGTCGCAGGGCCAGCCGGTCAACCCGCACCTGTCCGTTCAGGTAATTGGGATCGGCCGTGGGCAGGTCCGCGGTGAGGTTCATCCGCAGGCGGAGCTCCTTTTCATATAAGTTCAGGGCATGCAGATCGAGCGTGTCGAGCCGAAGGTTCATCGTTACGGCGGGGTACCTTCCGGCAAGATTCGCGGCCGCATTCAGGTCGAAGTGGAGGTGAGGGTCCTGCATGCCCATCCAGGCGTTTACCTGCTGGTCCCGGATGCTTCCCTTTAATTGCAGATTCACATAGGGGTAGCCGGCGTATTCCAGTTTCTGCAGTACACCTTCCAGTTGCGCATCGGCGTTTTCCAGGGTGGTCCCGCTTCCTTCCACCGCGGCTGTGAAGCTCACCCGCCCCAGCGAATCCTCTTGCTTTAAGAGGCGGCCCAGATCGAAATCGATCAGGTTTACTTCTGCGTTGTAGGTTGGCAGGCCTTCGCCACTGCCGGAGGTCATGCGTCCCCGGGCGTCCAGGTTCCCGTAGCTGGAGCGAAGCCGGGCCTGGGTGGTGAATTCATTCAAACTCCCCCGAAAACCCGCCGTCATTGAAATCCGCGCCGGAATCCGGATGGATGAAGGAATCAGTTCTGGACCAGCCAGCCGGTGCAGGTCCGCCCTTCCGGAGGCGAGTTCCTCCAGCTGGACATCAAACCAGGCTTTCTCCATATCCGGTAATCCTTTCAGCTGGGCAGAGGCAGCCAGGTAGGTTTGATCCAGGGTGGCAGCTTCCAGATTTTCGATGACCAGGTCGCTGACCGGTCCGCGGACGGTGCCTTGCAGGTCGATGTGATTTCCGGCTGGGGATTTGAAGGGTTCATATTCAGCCAGGAAAGGAGCCAGAAGCACCAAATCGGCATAGCTTAAGCGGCAATCTTCCAGATCCGCTTCAATGGAAAGGAGACCGGGGTTTTCCGAAACCTGTTCCAGCGAGGGATAGGCGATCCGGATCCTTTTCTGCAGCCGGCTTCCCCCCGTTTCCAGGTAAAGCTGGTCGAGGGCGGCTCCCGTGCCGGTATATAAAAAGTCGGTCCGAAGAGTCTTCAACAGGAAGCCGCTTTGATCCCGGAAGGAGGCTTCCCGCAGACTTCCGGTAATCCGGTCGGGGGAGTAAGCGAATTCACGGAGATCCAGGGCCAGCCCGTCCATGTCCAGGTGCATGTAATCAATTCCGGCGGCTTGCCGGGGCGCATTGTGATCGTCAAACCGCAGGGCGGTATGATTCAGCTGCAATTGGCCGAGACGGACTTTCCATCCTGCATCGGAAGCTTCGGGGGCGGAACCCGGAATGGAAAGGCTATCGGAAGGTGCCGCAGGGGGCTTTTCCGGATCTGCCGTGAAAGCGACAACAGCCTGGGTGCTGTCCAGTTGAACGGTTTCCAGGTCCACCTCCTGCTGCAGCAAGTCCAGGTGAACAGCGGATAGGCCCAGCCTGCCCAGGCGAAGCAGCGTTTCCAAGCCGGCGCTTCCATCCTGATAAGAAAGATACAGTCCCTCGGACCGGGTCTGTTTTGCTCCGAAACGCATTTTTTCGATATCGGATTCGTGGATCCGCGTGGAAAGATGGGTGAGCGATACGGCCGCGGCGGAAGAAAGCGTTTCATCGCGGTAATCCAGCCGGATATCATCCAGGGTGATTTTATCGAGGGAAATGATCAGTGGGCTGGCCGTCGTATCCTGAAGTTCGGGCGGCGTTTCTTCGGTTTCAAAGGCTTCGGTGATGAAGTCAAAGTTAAATGAACTGTCTGCCCGCCGGCGGAGGTTTGCGTAAAAATTTTCCACCTGGATCTCGTTGATCTTCACTTCGTTGTTCAGCAGCCTGAAAAGACGGATGTCCACAAAGAGATTGCCCGCCGACAGTAAGGTATCGGCCTGCCTGTCTTCCAGATAAACCCCCTCCAGACGCAGCGTATTGGGTAGGGCCAGGTGGATCCGGCCAACGGCTACTTCGGTCTGGAATTTCTCCTGAAGGTAACCCACCACCTTTTTTCGTCCATAGTCCTGCACGGCCGGTACGTGGATGAGCAGTACCAGCGCCAGTCCCAGCAGGATGATCCCGGCCAGAACCCAAAGAATTACCTTAAACGTGATACGGATTGCCTTTTTCAAAACTGATTTACCCCGGAATTACAGCGAATAACCTAACAAAATACGTGCTGAAACTGTTGAAAAGTAGAAGATTTTTTGAAAATAAAGTTTAATACATTTGGAAACCGATCAGGATTTATAGGAGCTGTTTTTTTAGTCATGCCGGAATTTTCTCATTTACATGTACATACACAATTTTCCCTTCTGGATGGAGCGGCGGGGATCAAAGGACTGTTTCAGAAAGCGCAGCGGGATAATATGCGGGCTGTGGCGATCACCGATCACGGAAACATGTTCGGTGTCTTCAATTTTGTTGCCCAGGCGGGGAAATTCAACGTAAAACCCATTGTGGGGTGCGAGTTCTACCTGGTGGAAGACCGGCACCGGAAGAGTTTTACCAAGGAAAGCGGCGATGTCCGTCATCATCAGTTGCTGTTGGCTAAAAACGCGCAAGGTTACAAAAATTTGTCCAAATTGTGCTCGCTGGGCTATATCGAAGGCTTGTACAGCAAATGGCCCAGGATTGATAAGGAACTGCTGCTTCAATATCACGAAGGGCTTATCGCCACTACCTGCTGCATTGGGGCCGAGGTTCCTCAGGCGATTCTCCATAAGGGCGAAGAGGAAGCGGAAAAACTGTTCAGGTGGTGGCTTGACGTATTCGGGGAAGACTACTACGTGGAGCTGCAGCGCCATAAGATGGAAGAGCAGGAAAAGGTAAACGAGGTGCTGCTTCGTTTCGCCAAAAAATACAATGTGAAAACGATCGCTTCGAACGATTCACATTACATAGAGCAGGAAGATGCCGACGCGCACGATATTTTACTGTGTGTGAATACCGGGGAACTCAAGAGCACGCCCATCGGCGAGGGAAAGGGCTTCCGGTTCGGGTTTCCCAACAATGAATTCTATTTCAAGACCCAGGCGGAGATGAACGCCTTGTTTCATGATCTGCCGGAAGCGATCGACAATACGAACGAGATCGTGGACAAGGTGGAGGTACTGCAACTAAAGCGGGATATCCTTTTGCCGGATTTCCCCCTGCCTCCTGGTTTTACCGATTCGGACGAATACCTCCGCCATCTCACCTACGAGGGGGCTGCGGCCCGTTACGGCGAAATTACCGAAGAAATCAGGGAACGGCTTGATTTTGAGCTGTTTACGATCAAAAGCATGGGTTTTGCCGGTTACTTTCTGATTGTTTCGGATTTTATCCGCGCCGGGCGTGATCTGGGGGTGATGGTGGGTCCCGGCCGCGGCTCGGCGGCCGGCAGCGCGGTGGCGTATTGCATCGGGATCACCAACATTGATCCGGTGAAGTACAATCTGCTGTTTGAGCGATTCCTGAATCCCGAACGCATGAGCATGCCCGATATCGATACCGATTTTGACGACGAGGGACGCCAGAAGGTGATTGAATACGTGGTGGATAAATACGGCCGCAATCAGGTGGCGCAGATCATAACCTACGGCTCCATGGCGGCTAAAATGTCCATCAAGGATGTGGCCCGCACTTTGGAACTCCCCCTGGCAGAGTCGAATTACCTGACCAAGCTGGTGCCGGATAAACCGGGAACCACCCTGCGGCATGTCTTTGACATGGACCTGGAGGTCCTCAAACAAAAAGGGTACAACAGCGACGATATCGGAAACATCCAGAAGCTTCGCAGTATCATCGAAGGAAACGATCTTCAATCGAAAATACTGAAGGAAGCCCGCCTTTTGGAAGGTTCGGTCCGGAATACGGGAATCCACGCGGCCGGGGTGATCATCGCGCCCAACGACATTACCGATTTTGTTCCCGCCACCACTTCAAAAGACTCCGACCTGCTGGTGACCCAGTTTGACGGAAAGGTAATCGAAGACGCGGGCCTGCTGAAAATGGATTTTCTGGGGCTGAAAACGCTGTCGATCATTAAGGATGCGCTCCGGATGATCAAGGCCAACCACGACCGGGACATCGACCCGGATGCATTGCCCCTGGATGACCAAAAGACCTTTGAACTTTTCCAGCGCGGGGAAACCAACGGCGTGTTCCAGTTTGAAAGCGCCGGCATGCAGAAGTACCTCAAAGAGCTTCGTCCCGACAAATTTGACGACCTGATTGCGATGAACGCGCTTTACCGGCCGGGTCCGCTGGAATACATTCCCAAGTTCATCAAACGGAAACACGGCCTGGAGGAGGTGGTGTACGATCTTCCGGAAATGGAGGAATACCTGGCCGATACCTACGGCATTACCGTTTACCAGGAGCAGGTGATGCTGCTTTCCCAGAAGCTGGCCGGCTTTTCAAAAGGGGAAGCCGATACGCTCCGGAAAGCGATGGGGAAGAAGCTGAAGGACGTCCTGGATAAAATGAAATCCCGCTTCATGGACGGCTGCAAAGAACGCGGCCACGACTTGCGTATCTGTGAAAAGATTTGGACCGACTGGGAGGCCTTCGCCTCCTACGCGTTTAACAAGTCGCATTCGACCTGTTACGCCTTTGTGGCCTATCAGACGGCTTATCTGAAGGCGCACTATCCTTCGGAATTCATGGCCGCTGTCCTGAATTCCCAGAATAATATCGAGGACATTTCTTTCTTCATGGATGAATGCAGGCGGCTTGGCATCCCGGTTCTGGGCCCGGACGTGAACGAAAGTGATTTTAAGTTCACCGTCAACAAAAAGGGGGAAATCCGATTTGGTCTTGGCGGCATCAAGGGCGTGGGAAGCAAGGCGGTGGAAAACATCATCGAGGAACGCTCGGAAAACGGCCCGTACCGGACCCTGTTTGAGTTTGCCTCCCGGGTAAACCCGCGCATGGTCAATAAGAAGGCATATGAATGCCTGGTTTACAGCGGCGCTTTTGATTGTTTCAGTACGTATCATCGCGCCCAGTATTTTGCAACCGTGGCCGATAAATACAATGGAATCGAACGGCTTATCAAGTATTCGAACGATTACCAGGCCAATCTGCTGTCGAGTCAGCATTCGCTTTTCGGGGGTACTTCGGAAGCCGCGATCGCCGAACCCTCGCTTGCTGAATGCGAACCCTGGCCCTTGCTGGAAAAGTTGCGCCTGGAAAAGGAAGTCATCGGAATGTATCTTTCCGGTCATCCGTTGGATGATTTCCGGCTGGAATTGGAAAGTTTCTGCGGGATAACGATCGATAAACTGACCGATGAAAATCTTCC